>NZ_JBEOVA010000009.1:0-405181 GCF_040295225.1 Streptomyces sp. NPDC002896
CTCCGGCCACCACCCGCTACCGCACCGCCACCGAACTCCTCGCCGCCGCGGATGAAGAAACCGACACACCGACAAGTTGATTCCTTACGGCTTCACTGGATGATGAACCGCTGGAGCGGCGCCAGGCCGGAGCCCTGCCGGGACTGGTCTGCCGCCTGGTCCAACTCCCGGGTGAAGGCCGGTAGCGCGGCAGGCGGGATCTGGCTGATGGCCTGCCGCAGCGCGGCAACCGCGGCAGGAGGCTGGGGGATGAGCCGTTGCCCAGCGGCGGAGGTGGTCATGGCTACTCCCATGGGCGTGATTCTGATCCCGTGCGCCGGCGTATCGGGCGTGAGCGTTTTCCCACCGCTCGAACGAGTGAGGGAGAAGCGATACAGCTACGCGCCCGGACCGACCTGAGAGGACGGCCCCGGTTCGGGCCATGGTCTCTGCAGCTCAGTGCTCGACGAAGCGGGGCTCCGGCCAGGTGCTGATCGGTTCGCCGACGGGTGGGCAACAGGTTGGTGCGCTTCTCGCCGTGGCCGGTGGTCGGCGACCGCAGGGCCGGTCCGACGGGCACGGAATCACCTGGAGCCCTCGCGCGTTGGGGAGGGTGGGTATGGGATGCCGGTGGTGTGCGAGCCGAGTAGCCCGAGTGACCGAGCTGACAGATATCGGAGGGCCGCAATGGCTGCGCAGACGCAGAGGGCCGTGCTGGCGGGCGGATGCTTCTGGGGGATGGAGGAGCTGATCCGCCGACTTCCGGGCGTGACGGCGACCCGGGTGGGATACACCGGGGGTGACGTGCCGAACGCGACGTACCGTAACCACGGCACGCACGCGGAGGCCATTGAGATCCTTTTCGACCCTGCGAAGACCGACTTCCGCGCGATCCTGGAGTTCTTCTTCCAGATCCACGACCCGAGCACAAAGAACCGCCAGGGCAACGACATCGGCCTCAGCTACCGCTCGGCGATCTACTACGTGGATGACGAGCAGAAGCGGATCGCCGAGGACACGATCGCGGATGTGGACGCCTCTGGCCTGTGGCCGGGCGAGGTCGTCACTGAGGTGGAGCCGGTGGGTCCTTTCTGGGAGGCCGAGACCGAGCATCAGGATTACCTGCAGCGTTACCCGGGCGGCTACACCTGCCACTTCCCGCGCCCGGGATGGCGGCTGCCCGCCCGAGCTGAGGGCTGACCGCGAGGCGGTCCGGCGGACGGCGGAGGCTGACTGGCAGAGGCTCCGCAGCTGGCCGTGCTTGCCTCTGCGGGTCCGGCGGTGCCCCGCTGTGGGCGAGTCGTCCGCCGTCCCTCGCGGTGGACGGTGAGGTGACAAGTCCGGAACCCGCGGGCCGCGTATGTGGCACCCAGAGAGCCGTCACCGTGCGTCGCGTAGCTGAAGAACGTACGCCGCAGTCAGCGCAACGGCACGGTCCTCGTCATGCGACAGCTCCAGGAGGGCACGTGACGCCGTCCGCCCGCATTCCGTCCCGTCGGGCGCGCTCGCGGTCGCGCGCCGCGGAATCGCCCGTGGCGGAGGCCTCCGGGTCGGTGAGCAGCGCCAGCGCGGAGGCCTTGTCCTCATGGGTGCGGCCGTCGTCCGGCAGGGCCTCGATCCGCCGGACGCGTTCGGCGATGGGCGGGTGCGAGTCGTACGGGGAGGTGGGTTCGGTCGGGAGCTCGGCCCGCATGTCGGCCAGTTCGAGTTCGCGGGCGGTGAGCATCCGGGCGAAGCCGCCGAAGAACTCGCCGCGAGGCGGCAGCGTCCGGGCCGGCAGGCCGAGCGTTGCGTACGACTCCAGGTAGAACTCGTGGGCGGCGCTGAGCGCGGGGATGTCGCTCAGCGCGGCGGCCGTGGCGTCCCGGCCCGCGATCCGGACGGCGGACACGTCGGCCGCGTACTCCTGGGCGCGGGCGGTGGAGAGCGTCGCGCGCAGGCAGAGCTTGCCGTACGCGGTGTAGACGGCGGCCATCATCCGGCAGGTGACACCGGCGCCCGACGTGTCGATCTCCTTCGCCGACTTGCCCTTGGCGAGGCGCTTGGCGGCGGAGTTCTCCTGGCGGGCGCGTTCCTTGGCGACCTTGCTGTCGGCCTTCTCGTGGAAGTGGGCGATCACGCGGGCGATCTGGACGCGCCCGCGGACCACCAGGGCGGCGAGCCGGGTGTCGCCGCCGGTGAAGTGGCCGTACTCATGGGCGATGACGGCCTTCAACTGGGCCTCGCTCAGGCCGGTGAGCAGGGGGAGGCCGAGGTAGAGACGGCGTGGGCCGGGCAGCAGCCCGAGGAGGCGCGACCGTTCGCTGACCGCCGCGTTGACGTCCCCGGTGAGCACGATCTCGTCGGGTGCCCGGGTGCCGGCGGCGTCCGCGAGACCGCGTACGAGGGCCCAGAGGCGGGGCTCGTCGGACTCGGTCAGCGGGACCCCGGGCTGCCTCTCGTCCTTCGGCATGCGAAGCATGAACATGCCCCGGACGACGGGTATGGCGAGCACCGCCGAGATGATCCAGACCTTGAGCGTGATGCTCGCAGGGGTCCAGGTGGCGGCCGCCCAGTCGGCGGCGAGCAGCGCGGCGAGCAGGACGAGGCTGAGCAACTGGAAGCCTGCGAGCAGGACAAGGGCGCGCAGAGCGCGCAGAGTTGGGCCCATCGGGCACTTCCCCCCACGGAAAAGGGCACGTCAAAGGTGGTGTGGGGGGACCCGGAGTATGTCCTACCGTCGGGCGGTGCCGCAAAGATGTTCGGGCTGTGCACGCATGCGGGCGGGGTGCGCGCCCGTCAGTGCAACAGCGTCGCCGGGCTGCCGCCGTTCGCCTCGTACCCCGCCACCGCCAGCGCCCGGAACACCGCGTAGTCCGCGGCGGGGTCGGCGGAGAGCGTCCAGGGCAGGGCGCCGACGTGGCCGTCGATGTGCACCAGCTGGTTCATGGCCTCCCCCCAGCGCTCGGAGCGGACCAGGAAGAAGAGCAGCAGATGGCGGACGTGGGCCAGCATCGGGTCGTCCGGGCGCGCGGCCTGCGCCGCGAAGAGCGCGCCGTGGACGGCCTTGGTCACGACCTCGCTCTGGTAGAAGCCGCGGACGAGCTCCACCTCGGGCAGGTGCTCGAACACCGCGAAGAGCGGCAGGGCCGCGAGCAGCGAGCCGCTCGGGGCGCGGGACGCGGCGGCCTCCGCGAAGGAGTACGCCAGGTCACGCGAACCGTGCCACTTCTCGCACCAGTAGTGGAGAGCCGCGAGATGTGCCCCCATGTGGGACGGCGCGCGATCCAGGATCTTCATCCAGAGCTGCTCGAACTCCTGCTGCGAATAGCCCAGGCCGCGGGCGATCGAAAGCTCGATGATGTACGGAATGGGGTCGCCGGGGGCGAGCAGGGCCGCATCCGCGCACGCCTTCCGCGCCTCCTCCAGGATGATCCGGAACTCCTCCGTACCGGAGGCGGCCGTGCGCCATGCCTGCTGCACCAGGAACTCGGCGTGCACCGCGGCGCCGCCCGCGTCCTTCGGCGCCTCGGCCCGCCACACCCGCAGCCACTGCCCACCGGGCTGCTCGGAGACGCCGCCCGGCCGCTGCTGAAGCTCCAGCGAGGCCGAGCCCGCGAAGGCCTGCACCCGCTGCCAGCGCTCCTCGCCGGCCGTCGCCGTGCCCGCGAGCAGCTGCGACGCCGCCCGCCAGTCCTGCGTGCGCTGCACCAGGTCCAGCACGTCCAGCAGGTCCTGGTCGGGCCCGGGCATCCGGACGTCCAGCAGCTCCTGCCGTACGAAGCCGTAGTTCGCCGGGTCGGCGGCGTCCGGCGAGCCGGGGGCGACCTGGCGGATCACGCCGCGCCTGCGGTACATGATCGGTCCGACGATCGCCCCGATCATGAGCAGCGCGAAGAGGGCCCAGAGAATCTCCATGCCTCCAAGCGAACCAGACGGGTACGACAATTGGCCAACGAGTCCGCACCCACTCCGTGCGGGAACGGCACGCGCCCGCTGCCGGGACCGGCCAACAGGTCGGAAACCCCCGTCCCGCACTACCCTCGGTGCCCATGAGCGACAGGCACAGCAGGCACAGTTTCGAGACCGTGGCGATCCACGCGGGCAACACCGCGGATCCCCTCACCGGCGCGGTCGTCCCGCCGATCTACCAGGTGTCCACCTACAAGCAGGACGGCGTCGGCGGTCTGCGCGGCGGCTACGAGTACAGCCGCAGCGCGAACCCCACCAGGACCGCCCTCGAGGAGAACCTCGCCGCCGTCGAGGGCGGCACCCGCGGGCTCGCGTTCGCGTCCGGGCTGGCCGCCGAGGACTGCCTGCTGCGTACGCTGCTGACCCCCGGCGACCACGTGGTCATCCCCAACGACGCGTACGGCGGCACGTTCCGCCTCTTCGACAAGGTCGTCTCGCGGTGGGGCGTCGAGTGGTCGGTGGCGGACACCTCCGACCCCGCCTCGGTGCGCGCCGCGATCACGCCGCGTACGAAGGCGATCTGGGTCGAGACCCCCTCCAACCCGCTGCTCGGTATCACCGACATCGCGGCGGTCGCGGACATCGCGCGGTCCGTCGGCGCCCGGCTGGTCGTCGACAACACCTTCGCCACGCCCTATCTGCAGCAGCCGCTCGCCCTGGGCGCGGACGTCGTCGTGCACTCGCTCACCAAGTACATGGGCGGCCACTCGGACGTCGTCGGCGGCGCCCTCGTCGTCAACGACGCCGATCTGGGCGACGAGTTGGCGTACCACCAGAACGCCATGGGCGCGGTCGCCGGGCCCTTCGACTCGTGGCTGGTGCTGCGCGGCATCAAGACCCTCGGCGTCCGCATGGACCGGCACAGCGAGAACGCCGGCCGGATCGCGGAGATGCTGACGCGGCACGCGCGCGTGACGCGCGTTCTGTACCCGGGCCTTCCCGAGCACCCCGGTCACGAGGTCGCCGCCAAGCAGATGCGGGCCTTCGGCGGCATGATCTCGTTCCAGGTCGAGGGCGGCGAGGAGGCGGCCGTCGAGGTCTGCAACCGCGCGAAGCTGTTCACGCTGGGCGAGTCCCTCGGCGGCGTCGAGTCGCTGATCGAGCACCCCGGCCGTATGACGCACGCATCGACCGCCGGCTCGGCCCTCGAGGTGCCGGCCGATCTCGTAAGGCTGTCGGTGGGCATCGAGTCCGTCGACGATCTGCTGGCGGATCTGCAGCAGGCCCTGGGGTAGCCCCTGGTGTCACGGTCGGGCGCCCTCGGGCTCCGGCCTACCAGCCCGTGAGTGGTGGAGTCGTCTCCGACGGCGGCTCCACCCAGGGGCGGGCCATCGAGGCCCACACCACGAATGCGACGGCCGCCGCGAGCAGTAACAACCACATGACGCGGCGCATCGCCGCCCTGCGTCGCAGCAGCCGGCCGCCGCGGCGCACCGCGTCCGCGTACAGCTCCTGCGGCACCGGGGGCGGGGACGCCTCCAGGAGCTGCCGTACCGCCGCCTCCTTGCGACTTGATTGGTTCATGACGGTGCCGCCTCCTTGCGGTCGGCCCCGCTCATGACGGCGCCCGTGTCCGCGCCTGCTTCAGCGCCGTCCGGTCGGGCGGCGGCTGTGTCCGGCCCGGTCGCCTTCGGCGCCGGCCCGCGCGGGGGGTCCAGCAGCAGCGACATCGCCCGCGCGCAGATCGCCCGTACGCGCTCCACGGGGAGCCCGAGCAGCGCCGCTGTCTGCTCCTCGGCCACGCCCTCATACATCCGCAGTACGAGGATCAGCCGTTCCTGGGGTGCGAGCCGCTCGAGCAGTCCGCCGTGGCCGCGGTACCGGTGCCAGGCTCCGCGCGCGAAGCGGACGGCGAGCTGGTGGCGGGCGCGGGCGTAGGGGTCCTCGCCGCGCAGCCGGTCCCAGGTGGCGTAGGTGTGGGCTAGGGATGCGGTCAACAGGCTCCGCGCGCGCGGGTTGTCGTCGCGCGGCTCGGCGGTGAGCAGCGTGGCGGCATGCAGCAGCCGCCCGGCCGCGCCCGCGACGAAAGCCTCGAACTCACGGGCCCGGCGGGCGTCCTGGGACGCCTGTGGTCTTCGCAAGCGCACCTCCCGCCTGGGTGGGTGACCCGAGCGAACGGGACCCCGGTCTCATATGAGGCCAGACGGACGCCGCGGGTCAAGGGCGCGGCGGCCGCTTCGGCAGGCGGGCGGCTGCGGGCCGGTGGCAGCTGACCGCTGTGGGCAGGCGCTCCGCAGGACGATGGGGGTCCCCCTGCTCTGGGGCGGGGGTGCCTCCCAGGCCCTTAAGGCACTGGGGGAGAAGCCGAGAGCTTGGGGGAGGGTGGGCACAACCCACGACGGCGGGCACCCTCACGTACAGCCTCAGCGCAGCTTCGGGGGCGAAGCCCCGACGCGCAGCGCGCCACGCACGTGGAAGGGCCGCCCGGGCACGGCCCGGGCGGCCCTCGGCGGCCGGTTCAGGAGCCGGCCGGAGCCTCCCCGGCGCCGGCAGGCTGCGCCCCCATACGAGCCGAAAGCGCCGTGTTGAAGCGAGTGAGCAGCGAGCAGAACGCTTCCCGCTCCTCCGGCGCCCAGTCCTCCGTCAGCTGGGCCATGAGTGCGCGCCGCGAGGACCGGACCTCGTCCAGCCGTGCGTGCCCGCGCGGCGACAGCTGGAGCACGACCGCACGCCCGTCCTCGGGATGCGACGTGCGTTTGACGAGCCCGGTGTCGACGAGCGGTGCCACCTGCCGGGTGACCGTCGAGGAGTCGATGCCCATGCTGGCGGCGAGCGCCTTGACGCCCATCGGGCCTTCTTTGTCGAGGCGGTTGAGCAGCAGATACGCGGCGCGGTCCATGGAGTTGCGCACCTGCCCGACCCCGCCGAGCCGGGTCTGTTCGGCGCGGCGTGCGAACACCGCAACCTCATGCTGCAGCGTGTCGAGGAGACCGGCGTCTGAGGCGGTCGTCATGTCCATCGACAAGTCCTGTGTTGTGGGCATGGCCGGGGCTCAATTCGTGCGTGGGTGGTGGGTTGGGGGACAGAGTACGCGGCTAGGGCACGGACCGTACCGGCGCTGGCCAAACCCGTCCATGCTGGGAGGCCCCCGGCTTTAGCTGCGAGACTGACCGACATGAGCTACAGCACGGCTGACTCCTTGCCGACGGTGACCCTCGACGACGTCCGCGGCGCCCAGAAGATGCTCGCGGGCGTGGCCCGGGTAACCCCGATGGAGGGCAGTAGGCATCTGTCCGGCCTGGTCGGCGCGCCGGTCCACCTCAAGTGCGAGAACCTGCAGCGCACGGGTTCGTTCAAGCTGCGCGGCGCATACGTCCGTATAGCGGGGCTGCTCCCGGAGGAGCGCGCGGCCGGGGTCGTCGCGGCCAGCGCGGGCAACCACGCGCAGGGCGTCGCGCTCGCGTCTTCCCTGCTGGGCGTGCACTCGACCGTCTTCATGCCGGTCGGTGCGCCGCTGCCGAAGGTCGCGGCGACACGGGACTACGGCGCCGAGGTGCGGCTGCACGGGCAGGTGGTGGACGACTCGCTGGCCGCCGCGAAGGAGTACGCGGCCGAGACGGGCGCCGTGTTCATCCATCCCTTCGACCACCGGGACATCATCGCCGGACAGGGCACGGTCGGCCTGGAGATCCTGGAGCAGTGCCCCGAGGTCCGCACGATCATCGTGGGCATGGGCGGCGGCGGTCTCGCGGCGGGCATCGCGGTCGTCGTGAAGACGCTTCGCCCGGAGGTGAAGGTGGTGGGCGTCCAGGCGGCGGGCGCGGCCGCGTACCCGCTGTCGCTCGCGGCCGGGCGCCCGGTGACGGTGGAGAACCCGGCGACGATGGCCGACGGCATCAAGGTGGGGCGGCCCGGCGACGTGCCGTTCCAGATCATCGAGCAGTACGTCGACGAGGTGCGCACGGTCTCCGAGGACGAGTTGTCCAGTGCCCTGCTGCTGTGCCTGGAGCGGGCCAAGATGGTCGTCGAACCGGCTGGCGCGAGCCCGGTGGCGGCCTTGCTGAGCCGTCCGGAGACCTTCGAGGGGCCGGTCGTGGCGCTGCTGTCGGGCGGCAACGTCGATCCGCTGCTGATGCAGCGGATCCTGCGGCACGGCATGGCCGCGGCGGGCCGCTACCTCGCGGTACGGCTGCGGCTGACCGACCGTCCCGGTGCCCTCGCCACGCTCCTGGGGGTGTTGTCAGTGGTCGACGCTAACGTCCTCGACGTGAGTCACGTACGGACCGATCCCCGGCTCGGGCTCACGGAGGCGGAGGTCGAACTGCACCTGGAGACGAAGGGACCCGAGCACTGCGCCGAGGTGGGCGCGGCACTGCGGCAGGCCGGATACAAGGTCATCGGCTGAAAATCCGTTGACGGTGGCGGCCCCGGTTTCCGAGGGTTTACCGGGTTCTGGAAAATCCGTTGAGAAGACGCGATGTATCGCGTTAGTGTGTGCCCTCGCTTACTCGCACACCTGGGCGAGGTGTCGCCCTACCTGTCGATTCGACTCGCCCAGGCGGGCGACTCGTCTCACCCGTCCGCCCAGCACCAACGGGCAAACCTAAGCTTTCCGCAAAAATCACCCACACCCCTGGGGGAACCCATATGCCAGGCGCCATCTACGCCGAAGGCCTGGTGAAGACCTTCGGCGACGTAAGGGCTCTGGACGGCGTCGACCTCGATGTCCCGGAGGGAACCGTGCTGGGCCTGCTCGGGCCGAACGGCGCGGGCAAGACCACCGCGGTGCGCTGTCTGACCACGCTGCTTCAACCCGACAGCGGCCGAGCGGTCGTCGCGGGCATCGACGTCCTCAAGCACCCCAACGAGGTGCGGCGCTCGATCGGCCTGTCCGGCCAGTTCGCCGCCGTCGACGAGTATCTGACCGGCCGCGAGAACCTCCAGATGGTCGGCCAGCTGTACCAGATGAGGGCCAAGGCCGCGAAGGCGCGCGCCGAGGAGCTGCTGGAGCGGTTCAACCTGACGGACGCGGCCGACCGCCCCGCCAAGACGTACTCCGGAGGTATGCGCCGCCGCCTCGACCTCGCCGCCGCGCTGGTCGTGTCCCCGCCCGTGATGTTCATGGACGAGCCGACGACCGGCCTCGACCCGCGCAACCGCCAGGCGCTGTGGGAGGTCATCAAGGAGCTCGTCTCGGGCGGTACGACGCTGCTGCTCACCACGCAGTACCTCGAAGAGGCCGACCACCTGGCGCACGACATCTGCGTCGTCGACCACGGCCGCGTCATCGCCCGCGGCACCGCCGACCAGCTCAAGGCGCAGACCGGCGGCGAGCGTGTCGAGGTCGTCGTGCACGAGCCGGAGGAGATCGCGCCCGCCACCGAGGTGTTGCGCGGGTTCGGCAAGGGCGACGTGACGGCCGAGAGCCACACCCGCAAGCTGACCGTCCCGGTCACCGGCGGCGCCAAGCTGCTCGCCGAGATCATCCGCGAGCTGGACACGCGCGGCATCGCCATCGACGACATCGGGCTGCGCCGCCCCACCCTCGACGACGTCTTCATCTCCCTGACGGGCCACGCCGCGGAGGACGCCATCGGGGACAACGGCGAGAGCGGCGCGGACACCGCCACCCAGGGCAGGGCCCAGCAGGCTCCCAAGGCGAAGAAGGAGGCCGTCAAGTGACCGCCGTGACCGATACCGCGCCGGCCGCGGCACCCAAGGGGGTCGGCGGCGTCGGGCAGTCCGTCCGGGACTCCCTCGTCGTCGCCAAGCGCAACCTGATCCGCATGACCCGCATCCCGGAGATGATCATCTTCGGGCTCATCCAGCCGATCATGTTCGTGGTGCTGTTCAGCTACGTCTTCGGCGGCTCCATGAACGTCGGCGGCACCACCGACTCGTCCGTCTACCGCGAGTTCCTGATGGCCGGAATCTTCGCCCAGACCGTGACCTTCGCCACAGCCGGCGCCGGTGCGGGCATCGCCGACGACATGCACAAGGGCCTCATCGACCGCTTCCGCTCACTGCCGATGGCGCGCGGCGCGGTCCTCACCGGGCGCACCCTCGCCGACCTCGTGCAGACCGCGCTGACGCTGCTGGTTTTGGCCGTCGTCGCGCTGCTCGTCGGCTGGCGCACCCACACCACCTTCGGCGAGGTGCTCGGCGCCTTCGCGCTGCTGCTCCTGCTCGGCTATGCGTTCACCTGGATCGGCGCCCTGATCGGCCTGTCCGTGCGCACGCCCGAGGCGGCGACGTCCGGCGGCCTCATCTGGCTCTTCCCGGTGACGTTCGTCTCGAACGCCTTCGTGGACTCCGGGCAGATGACGCCCTGGCTCCGCCACATCGCCGACTGGAACCCCTTCAGCGCCACGGTGCAGGCGAGCAGGGAGCTCTTCGGCAACCCGGGCGTGGTCGACTCCTCGGCCTGGCCCATGCAGCACCCCGTATGGGCCTCGCTGATCTGGTCCCTGCTGATCATCGCGGTCTTCCGGACCCTGGCGGTCCGCAAGTACCGCAACGCGACGGCCTGACGGCCCGACGCCCGGATACAGCCGGCATACGACGATGCCCCCGGGAGCAACCGGGGGCATCGTCGTACGACCGTGGCGGTGTCAGCCCTGGTACGGCTTGGCCTCGAGGATCTTCACCGAGGCGAGCTTGCCGTTCGGCAGCTCGTACTGCGCGTCCTCGCCGATCTTCTTGCCGTTCACGCCGGTGCCGAGCGGGGACTGGGGCGAATACGTCTCGATGTCCTCGCTGGCGTACTCACGCGAGGCCAGCAGGAACGTCAGCGTGTCGTCCTCGTCGCCGTCGAAGGCGATCGTCACGACCATGCCGGGCGCGACCACACCCTCCGCGGCGGGCGCCTCGCCGACCTTCGCATTCTCCAGGAGCTGGGTCAGCTGGCGCACGCGGAGCTCCTGCTTGCCCTGCTCCTCCTTGGCCGCGTGGTACCCGCCGTTCTCCCGCAGGTCGCCCTCCTCGCGCGCGGCCGCGATCTTTGCAGCGATCTCGGTGCGTGCAGGACCAGACAGGTACTCCAGCTCGGCCTTGAGCTGGTTGTACGCCTCCTGGGTCAGCCAGGTGACGTTCTCGCTGGTCTGGGTCACAGGTGCTCCTCGTCGGTACTGGGAATACAAAGCATCGCCCTACCCAGAAGGATGTTCCTTCACAGGTGGGCGAAACCACGAGCCTAACAATTCAGTGGCGGAACGGGGAGGACATGAGGCCTGGGATTTACGTCGGCGCAGGTCAGCTGGCGGAGTGAGAAAACACTCCGCGCTCCTCGCCGGGCGCGTCCGCCCCACCCGGCCGCGCGGGCCGGGCCCGGTGTCAGTCGCTGTGGCAGCCCACCAGTTCGGCGGTGGTGCCACGGGCCGTCGTACGCAACGTGACGACCTTGTCGATCCGGCCCGAGCGCTGGTCGAAGCGGAAGTCCGCGCGGCCGACCTCGGCGCCGTCCGCGGACTGGGAGCGCAGCGTGCAGTAGCCCTTGGCGTCCTCGTCCTTGCGCACCTCGAGGTGCACCTCGACCGCACGGTCCGAGACCGCGTCGAACTTGATCACTTCACCGCTGATCTTCGTCCCGGCGATGTAGTCGTAGCCGGCCCAGCCGATGAACGCGAGCAGGGCCGCGCCCAGCACCGCGCCGATGATCCTGAGCTTGCGGTCGGCGCGCTCGTCCGCGGACGCCGAGCGGCCGTAGCGGCCCTCCGGCCGCCGCGCGGCGGAGTCGCTGGTGCCGGCTTCCCGCACTGCGCTCATGATCGTCCTCTCGGAAGGGGCCGGGGCCGGAATCCGGCCGGTTCGGGGTGGCCGGGACGGGCCCTGGAATGAATCGCCCCCCGAGTCGGTCACTATAGAAGCCTGCCACCCGCCGGCCGACCGCCGCCCCACACCGATGTCCGACGACCGTGGGCGGGTCACACCGACCGCTGAGACCACCGAGGGAACGAGTCTTGACTGAGCAGTTGCGACTGATGGCCGTTCACGCCCACCCCGACGACGAGTCGAGCAAGGGCGCGGCCACGATGGCCAAGTACGTGTCCGAGGGGGTGGACGTGCTGGTCGTGACCTGCACCGGCGGGGAGCGCGGCTCCATCCTCAACCCGAAGCTCCAGGGCGACGAGTACATCGAGGAGCACATCCACGAGGTGCGCAAGAAGGAGATGGACGAGGCGCGCGAGATCCTCGGCGTCAAGCAGGAGTGGCTCGGATTCATCGATTCGGGTCTCCCCGAGGGGGACCCGCTGCCGCCGCTGCCCGAGGGCTGCTTCGCCCTGGAGGACGTCGACAAGGCGGCCGGCCGCCTGGTGAGGTCCATCCGCACGTTCCGCCCCCAGGTGATCACCACCTACGACGAGAACGGCGGGTACCCGCACCCCGACCACATCATGACCCACAAGATCTCGATGGTGGCCTTCGAGGGCGCCGCGGACACCGAGAAGTACCCGGAGGGCGAGTACGGCCCGGCGTACCAGCCGCTGAAGCTCTACTACAACCAGGGCTTCAACCGCCCCCGCACCGAGGCGCTGCACAACGCGATGCTCGAGCGGGGCCTGGAGTCCCCGTACGGGGAGTGGCTGAGGCGCTGGGACGAGTTCGAGCGCGTGGAGCGCACTCTGACGACGCACATTCCGTGCGCCGACTTCTATGAGATCCGCGACAAGGCGCTGATCGCGCACGCCACGCAGATCGACCCCGACGGCGGCTGGTTCCGGGTCCCGATGGAGCTTCAGAAGGCGGTCTGGCCGACCGAGGAGTACGAGCTCGCGAGGTCCCTCGTCGATACGTCCCTCCCCGAGGACGACCTCTTTGCGGGCATCCGAGACAATGCCTGACATGAGCGCAAGCGCAAGCCTGGCAATGACGCATCTCGTCACCCTCGCCGAGGTCGACGAGAACAAGGTGACCCCCGGCGTCCTCGGTTTCATCGTCTTCGCCGTGATGGCGCTGGCCGTGTGGGGCCTGATGAAGTCGATGAACCGGCACATGAAGAACGTCGACTTCAAGGAGGCACCGGAGGAAGGTTCCTCTGGCGCCTCCGAGGGCGGCCGGAGGGGCTCGGCCTCGGCAGCCAAGGGCTGAAAGGGCTGAGCCGGCGTGGGCTCAGCCCTCTGATCCCCGGCCGGGTCGCTTCGGGCGACCGCAAGCGCCCGGCCGGGATCAGGCGTCACCCCACCCCGACCGGCACCCCCATGACCTCCCGGGACTGCCGCCTCGGCACCATGCCCAGGCGCCAGGCCTGCCAGCCGGCGTCCAGGTCCACGCCGCGTTCCAGAAGCAGCTGGTAGGCCTCCACGTAGTCGTCCAGCTTGCCGTCGCGGGCCGGATGCGGGGTCCGGGCCAGTTGGGCGAGCTCCTCCTCGGCGACCGCCGTGCCGACCTCGGAGCCGCCGGGCGATGCGTACGGCAGGAGGGTGCAGCGCAGGAAGTGGGCCCAGTCCTCGCCGCGGCGGTCGCCGTACCCGGCGAACAGGGCCGCCGCTTCGTCACACAGGGCCAGGGCCGCCTGCGTACGGGCGTTTCCGGCGTCGACCACGGCCAGCTCCAGGCACGTCCACGCCTCGCCGTGGGCGACGCCGATGCGCTGGAAGTCGGCGCGCGCGTCGACCAGGAGCTGGCGGGCGAAGCCGGAGTTGCGCAGCGAACCCGTCTGGGCCGCTCGCTGGTCGCGGGTGACGCGTGCCGAGTGGTGGCGGGCGCACGCCAGCCCGTACACGTCGCGCATACGCGAGAACATCGTGCGGGAGCGCTCCAGCTCGCGCACCGCCTGGTCCAGGTCGCCGGTCTCCTCCAGTGCCTGGCCCAGGTAGTACCCCGTCCACGCCACGCCGCGCGCGTCCTCGTTGCCGGTGTGACGCGCCGCCGCCTGCCGCAGACCGTCCACCGCCGCCGACGGCTCGCCGTCCACCAGCCGGGCCCGCGCCAGCTGCGTCATCGCCCACGCCTCACCGCGGCCGTCACGTGTCCGCCCGAACAGGTCCAGCGCGATCCGCAGCTCGCTCTCCGCGCGCGGTACGTCACCCATGCGCAGGCACAGCTGCCCCAGCTGGAAGTGCGCCCACGCCTCGCCGTGCACCGACTCGCTCTCCCGGTGCAGGGCCAGGGCGGTCGACAGCTGCCCCAGTGCCTCGGCGAGCCGTCCCTGGTCGCGCTCCACCGCGGCCAGCGCGTGCAGCGTCCACGCCCGGTCGGCGGCCAGCGCGTCCGATGCCTGCAGATCGAGCGCCTCGCGCAGCTTCGCCGCCGCCTCCGTCAGATTGCCCTGGTGGTGCAGCGTGATCCCCAGCGAGCACAGCGCACGGGCCGCCCCCGCGTCGTGGTGCGCCTCGAAGTAGAGATCCACGACCGACGCCAGGGTCGAGCGCGCCTTGTCGAGCTCGCCGAGCTGGCGGGCCGCGATGCCCGTACGCCACTGGACGCTCCGTACCAGCAGGCCCTGGTCTATGGCCTGCGTCAGCTCGCTGATCTCGCCCAGGCGGTACAGGTCGCCGCGCAGCAGGCAGTAGTCGCACAGCGCCCCCAGCAGGTTCAGCACCGCGCCCTGGTCGACGCCCTCCGCGTGCCGTAGCGCCGCCGTGATGAAGCTCGACTCGTCGTCCAGCCAGCGCAGCGCGGCGTCGAGCGACGTGAAGCCGTGCGGACCGACCGTGCTCGACTGGAAGGACGTGTCCGCCCTGGTCGACGTCTTGCCGTCGACCAGACGGATCACCGAGTCCGCCAGCTCCGCGTAGTTGACGATCAGCCGCTCCTGCGCCGCCGTGCGCTCCGCGGGATCCTCCTCGTCAAGCAGCCGTGCCTGGGCGAAGGCCCGTACGAGATCGTGGAGGCGGTAGCGATTGCCGCGGACATGGTCGACGAGACCCGCGCGGGACAGCGCTGTGAGCTGCCGGGTGGCCTCCGTCTCGTCCGTGCCGAGCAGCGCCGCCGCAGCGGCCGCGCCCAGCGACGCCCGCCCGGCCAGCGCCAGCCGCCGCAGCAGCCGCCGCGTCGTGTCCGGTAGATCCGTGTAGCGCAGCCACAGCGCACGCCCCACCGGCTCCACCGGCCCGTAGGCCCCCAGATCCACCGCCAGCTGACGCGCCGAACGCGCCCCCAGTGAGGAACCCGCGACGCGCAGCGCGAGCGGCAGACCCCCGCACAGCTCGCGCACGCGGTCCGAGGACTCGGCGTCGTACGGCCCCGACGCGTCCTGCGCCGACGCCCGCAGCAGCTCGTCGGAGCCCGCCGCCTCCAGGGGCTCGACGGACAGATGGTGCACCCACGCGGGCAGGTCGGCGGGGAGCTCGACCGGCTTGCGGGCCGTGACCAGGACCAGGCTCTCGGAGCGCTCGGGGACCAGGGTGCGCACCTGCTCCACGTCGCTCGCGTCGTCGAGGACCACGACGACCGGCAGCCCCGTCAGATGCTGGTGGTACAGCTCGCTCAGCCGCCGTACCTGCTGGTCCTGCGACGACCGCTCCCGGAACAGCAGCTGCTCGCGTGGCGCCCCCAGCCGGTTCAGCAGATGCAGCAGCGCATCGCGCGTGGACAGCGGCGGCGCGTCAGGGTTGTCGCCGCGCAGATCCACCAGGCACGCGCCCCGGAACTGGTCCTTCAGCCCGAGCGCCGCGCGCACCGCCAGCGTCGAACGGCCCGACCCGGGCGCACCGTGCAGCACCACCACCGTCGGCCGCGTCTCCGTGCTCGCCCGCGCGGCATGCACCCACTGCGCGATCCGCGCCATCTCCTGACGCCGGCCCGCGAACGGCCCCTCCGGCTCCGGCAGATGCCCGAACGACTGTTCCAGCACTCGGCGGCGCCGCGCCTCCGCGCTCTTGTCCGTACGCCGCAGCTGCGGCGCCGCCTTCTTCGTACCGCCCGACGTGCTGGCGGTGATCACCCTCTGCTGATCGAGGAACGGCCGGATGCCCCGCACCTCAAGGGCCGTCAGCCACTGCAGCCGCAGCTGCTCGGGACCGCCGGGCTGGTTGCGGGCCCCGGCGCTGCGGCTCGCGGCCGGCACATGCGACGCGGTCACCTTCACCACCGTCATGGCCGCGCCCACCACACCGGTGACCGCGCCGACGCCCATCGCCGTGCTGGTGCTCGTGCCGACGAGCAGGTCCGCCAGGCACGCCGCGACGGCCGCGGAGCCCGCCACCAGAAAGGCGGTTCCGCCCCCCTCCCGGGCGAACCGTTGCCCGAAGGACAGCTGCCCCGCATCGGCCTCGTCGAGCGCGGCCGTATACGCGCCGTACTCCTCGGCTGCGTTCTGCGCCATGGCGTCCAGCCCCCCACGGGCCCGGGACAGCAGCACACCCCCGTCGATCCGACCGCCCGAGCGCCGCACCTCCTCCTCCACGGCCCGGGCCAACAGCCGCTCGGCTTCAGCCCGATGGCTGTCCCGCATGTCACGTCCCCCTCCGGTGGCTACGGCATTCGCGGACAAGTGTCCTGCGTACGGGGCGGGAATGGGAGGGGATCACGTGAAGGACCAGCAGCCGCAGGGGAGTTACGACGGTGATCCCGGCTACTCCACCCGCCCGTGAGCCAGCAGTGCCGCATGGGGCAGGCTCAACGTGCCGTCAGGGCCTGCGAACTCGCCGCTGAGCAGGTCGTAATGCCGCCTGGCCTCGGCGATGACCTCCGGAGACTGCGAGGTGAGGAGGTGCCCGACGCACGCCACACCGGACGCCGGGCCGGCCCACCAATCTTCAGCGGTGGCCTGGTGATCCCAGGTGAGCAGCTCGCAGCGCACCTCCCGCAGGTCGGCGGCCCGGAGCAGCTCGGCGAGCCCGTCCGTGGTGCGGGGCAAGTCCTCTTCGGGGTCGAGCGCGGGAAGGTGAGCGGGCCGGGTCACCCCTGCGGCCTCCATGGCGCGTCCGATCAGGGTCTGGCCCGCGGCAGGCGGCGCCGCCCAGATCGTCAGGGCGACACGGCCGCCCGCACGGGTGACGCGCCGGAGCTCGGCCGCGGCGGCACGAGGACGTCCGACGTGGTTGAGGACGAAGTTGCTCACGACCGCGTCGAACTCGCCGTCGGCGAAGGGCAGATCGGGAAGTGCCGCAAGCCGTACGTCGGCGTCCGGCGCGGACCGCGCGGCGAGCCGGACCATGCTCGGCTCGGCGTCTACCGCCGTCACCTTGGCACCCCGGGCACAGGCCGCCGCCGCGGCGGCACCCGGACCCGTCCCCACGTCCAGGACCCGCGCGCCGTCACCGACCGCCGCCGCATCCAGCAGCACCGGCACCGGATGGGCGCAGAGCCTGGCGAAGCTGTTCGCGTACGCCTGCGCCCGGTCGGCCCAGATCAGGCGTTCACTCTTGTCAAATGCCGTCACTTTGCCCCCTCCTGCCACACATGGTAGGTCGAGGCCTTCGGGCAGGATGGGTGTATGTCGAACCGCCTGGTCCACGAGACGTCCCCGTACCTGCTCCAGCACGCCGACAACCCGGTCGACTGGTGGCCCTGGTCGGCCGAGGCGTTCGAGGAGGCGCGCAAGCGGGGCGTGCCGGTGCTGCTCAGCGTCGGGTATTCGAGTTGCCACTGGTGCCATGTCATGGCGCACGAGTCCTTCGAGGACAGCGACACGGCCGCGCTCATGAACGAGCACTTCGTCAGCGTCAAGGTCGACCGTGAGGAGCGGCCCGACGTCGACGCCGTGTACATGGAGGCCGTGCAGGCGGCGACCGGGCAGGGCGGCTGGCCCATGACGGTGTTCCTCACGCCGGATGCCGAGCCGTTCTACTTCGGTACGTACTTCCCGCCCGCGCCCCGGCATGGCATGCCGTCGTTCCGGCAGGTGCTGCAGGGCGTGCAGCAGGCCTGGGTCGACCGGCGCGACGAGGTCGCCGAGGTCGCGGGGAAGATCGTGCGGGATCTCGCCGGGCGGGAGCTGTCGTACGGCGGCAGCGGGGTGCCCGGCGAGGAGGAGCTCGCGCAGGCGCTGCTCGGGCTCACGCGCGAGTACGACCCGATGCACGGCGGGTTCGGCGGCGCGCCCAAGTTCCCGCCGTCGATGGTGATCGAGTTCCTGCTGCGGCACCACGCCCGCACGGGCGCGGAGGGCGCGCTGCAGATGGCCGCCGACACCTGTGAGCGGATGGCGCGCGGCGGGATCTACGACCAGCTGGGCGGCGGCTTCGCGCGCTACTCGGTCGACCGCGAGTGGGTGGTGCCGCACTTCGAGAAGATGCTCTACGACAATGCGCTGCTGTGCCGTGTGTACGCGCATCTGTGGCGGGCCACCGGGTCGGACCTCGCGCGGCGCGTGGCGCTGGAGACCGCCGACTTCATGGTCCGCGAACTCCGTACGAACGAGGGCGGGTTCGCGTCCGCGCTGGACGCCGACAGTGACGACGGTACGGGGCGGCATGTCGAGGGCGCGTACTACGTGTGGACGCCCGCGCAGCTGCGCGAGGTGCTCGGTGACGAGGACGCCGAGCTTGCGGCCGCGTACTTCGGGGTGACCGAGGAGGGCACCTTCGAGGAGGGCGCATCGGTGCTGCAGCTTCCGCAGGCCGAGGGCCTGGTGGACGCGGCACGGCTCGCTTCCGTGCGTGCGCGGCTGTTCGCCGCGCGGGAGCAGCGCCCGGTGCCCGGCCGCGACGACAAGGTGGTGGCCGCCTGGAACGGGCTCGCGATCGCCGCGCTCGCGGAGACCGGCGCGTTCTTCGACCGGCCCGATCTCGTCGAGGCCGCGATCGGGGCGGCCGACCTGCTCGTACGCCTCCACATGGACGACCACGCACGGCTCGCCCGCACGTCGAAGGACGGCCGGGCGGGATCCAACGCGGGTGTGCTGGAGGACTACGCCGACGTCGCGGAGGGCTTCCTGGCGCTGGCGTCCGTGACCGGCGAGGGCGTGTGGCTGGAGTTCGCGGGGTTCCTGCTGGACCACGTGCTGGTGCAGTTCACCGGTGAGAACGGCGAGCTGTACGACACCGCGGCCGATGCCGAGCAGCTCATCCGGCGTCCGCAGGACCCCACGGACAACGCGGCGCCGTCCGGGTGGACGGCTGCGGCGGGAGCGCTGTTGTCGTATGCGGCGCAGACCGGGTCGGAGCCGCATCGGGTCGCTGCCGAGGGGGCGTTGGGTGTGGTGAAGGTGCTGGGTCCGCGGGTGCCGCGCTTCATCGGGCATGGGCTGGCGGTGGCGGAGGCGGTGCTCGACGGGCCCCGTGAGGTCGCCGTCGTCGGGTCGGCGGACGACCCGGCGACGCGCGAGCTGCACCGCGCGGCGCTGCTTGGTACGGCGCCGGGGGCGGTGGTCGCCGTCGGTGAGCCCGGCAGCGATGAGCTGCCACTGCTTGCCGATCGGCCCCTCGTTGATGGGCGCGCGGCCGCCTACGTGTGCCGGAACTTCACGTGTGATGCGCCGACGGCGGATGTGGAGGGGTTGCGGGTGGCTGTGGGCGCCCGCCCGTAGGGGACCCCCATCGCCCTGCGGAACGCCTGCCCACAAACCGCGGGCCCGCGGGCTGCCCACGGACCGCAAACCGCGTCAGCCGAACTCGGCCAGGGCCGTCCCCACGATCCGCTCCAAGCGGTCGTGGTGGGCGCCCCGCCAGTACACGCGGTCACATTCCAGGCACTGTGCGAACACGTCGTACGACCGCTGTGTGCCGCCTTGGAGGAGGTCGGCGACCTCCTCTTTGCGGGCGTCGCGCAGGGTGCCGTTGCATGCCGTGCACCGGGTCCACGGGTGCAGCTCGGGTGCGAAGCGGCCAAGCACGTCGCGGAGCTGGTCGTCGGGGCGGTCGCTGTAGACGTACGCGCCGGCCCACAGCTCGCGGCGGCGCAGCAGCCCGCGGTCGCGGCTGAGCAGGACGCGCCGCTCGGCCGAGGACTGGGTGGCGAGCGCGGCGTCTCCGGGGTCGGCGGAGTCGTACGCCGCGTCGACGCCGAGCAGTCGCAGCCGCCGGGCCAGTGTGCCCAGATGGACGTCGAGCAGAAAGCGCAGCGGCGCGCCCGGCACCTCCTGCGGGCGCTCGACGGCCCGCACCTCGACGGACTCCCCGGCCGTGGGGATGTGCGCGACGGTGACCTCGCGGCCGTCCACGACGAGCCCGCCCACCTCGGTCAGCGGCACACCGGCCGACTCGATGACATGCCCGAGTGTCGAGGCGCCGTCGGTGACGAGCCGCGTGGGACGGCCGCGTCGCCCGGCCGGCACGAAGGTGCCCAGCTCGGGGGCGAAGTCCACCTGGATCTCGGGTCCGTTCACCCGCTCAGAATGTCATGCGGTCCGGGCCCGCTGCCCCCTCATTTCCCGGCGCGCGCACGGGCCGGTGACCGCCGCCGCACGGGCGGCGGGCCTCAACCGGATCAGCGGACCAGACTGCCCTCGAACGTGCTCAGCGCGCGGTCCAGGAGGTCGGACAGATCGTCCTGGTGGTCGTGCTCGGCCCAGTACAGGCTGGTTTCCAGCAGTGCGCCGACGATCGCCGTGGCGAGGACGCGTACCTCGAGGTCGCCGGTGTCGCGGCCGGTGCGGCGGGCGATGGCCCGGCGCAGCAGGCGGCCGGTGACCGCCATGCTCTCCGTCGTCCGGGACCGCACGGCGGGCACGTCGACCATCAGCCGCGTCCGCAGCCGGGACACGGCGGGCTCCTCCTCGAACCCGAAGCCCACGACCCTCCGCAGCACGTACCGCAGGGAGTCGAGCAGTGGCTCGTCCTCGGGCCGGGACCTCATCTCCTCTTCGAGGACCGGGTCGTACTCGTCCGTGAGGACGATGTCCTCCTTGGTCGGGAAGTACCGGAAGACGGTGGACGGCGACACCTCGGCGGCCTCGGCTATCTGCTCGATCGTCGTGGCGTCGTACCCCTGCTCGTCGATCAGCCGGTACGTCGCCTCGCGGATCGCCGCCCTGGTCTTGATCTTCTTCCGTTCACGGAGACCCAGTTGCGGGCGGTCGGCAGGGGACGTGGTGCGTGCGGCCGTCATACCGCTCATTGTCGGCCACTCACTGTCAGTGGTCCATGTCACTCTCGGGTACAGCTTGCTTCACGCTCCGTACAGGCGTACGGGGCGCGGTCAGGCGTGCTGGTACGCCACCAGGGAGATGCCGACGTAGTGCACGACGAACGCCGCAAGGGTGAAGGAGTGGAAGACCTCGTGGAAGCCGAACCACCGTGGTGACGGGTTGGGGCGCTGGATGCCGTAGATCACGCCGCCCGCGCTGTAGAGCAGACCGCCCACGATCACGCAGACGAGGACGGCGATGCCGCCCGTGCGCATGAAGTCGGGGAGGAAGAAGACGGCGGCCCAGCCCATCGCCAGATAGCACGGGGTGTAGAGCCAGCGCGGGGCACCGACCCAGAAGACGCGGAAGACGATGCCGGCCGCTGCCGCCGCCCAGATGCCCCAGAGGAGCCACTGCCCCTTGGCGCCCGGTAGCAGCAGCATGGTCAGCGGCGTGTACGTGCCCGCGATGATCAGGAAGATGTTCGCGTGATCCAGTCTGCGCAGGATGCCGTCCGCGCGGGGGCCCCAGTTGCCGCGGTGGTACAGGGCACTCACACCGAACAGCAGGCACGCCGTGAGGACGTAGATGCCGCAGGCGATCCGGCCGCGGGTGGAGTCCGCGAGGGCGGTGAGCACCAGGCCCGCGATGAGCACGGCAGGGAACATTCCGGCGTGCAGCCAGCCGCGGAGGTGCGGCTTCATCGGGGCCAGGGCCGCCTGGAGCGGCGTCTGGGAGGACTGGTGCGGGATCGATGCCGGCCCCCCTTCGGGGGCCGCTGAACTCCCGTTGGCGTCGGCGGCAGGCACAGTCATTGCCGCATCGTACCTACGGAGCCGTAAGTCACCTATGCCTCCCGGTGAACAAAAGCGCACAGAGTGGTGATGCTCACTCCGCTCAGGTGTGAGGCCGTCTGGACAGATGCGCGAATACGGCGGATGATCAGATGAGTGCGGTCGGCACCGGATGAGCGCGAAAGATTGAAGCGCACAGCATCCGGGTCGCAGCCCCCACGGGGCACCAAGTCAAAATCCCCTCTTTCTAGGAGCAACCGTGGCGCGCGACATCGCGGCTCCCAGCACCGTCCCCACCCGCAATCAGGAACTGGTCTCGTGGGTCAACGAGATCGCCGAACTGACTCAGCCGGACAGCGTGGTCTGGTGTGACGGATCCGAGGCCGAGTACGAGCGACTGTGTGAGGAGCTCGTCGCCAAGGGCACCTTCAAGAAGCTCGACCCGATCAAGCGCCCCAACTCCTACTACGCGGCTTCCGACCCGACCGATGTCGCCCGGGTCGAGGACCGCACCTTCATCTGCTCCGAGAAGGAGGAGGACGCGGGCCCGACGAACCACTGGAAAGCTCCGGCCGAGATGCGGGAGATATTCGCCGGCCAGGACGGCCGGGGCGGCATCTTCCGCGGCTCGATGCGCGGCCGGACCATGTACGTGGTGCCGTTCTGCATGGGCCCGCTCGGCTCGTCGCTCTCCGCGATCGGCGTGGAGATCACCGACTCCGCGTACGTCGCCGTGTCCATGCGCACGATGACGCGCATGGGCCAGCCGGTCCTCGACGAGCTCGGCTCCGAGGGCTTCTTCGTGAAGGCCGTCCACACGCTGGGCGCGCCGCTGGAGCCGGGCCAGGAGGACGTTCCGTGGCCCTGCAACTCCACCAAGTACATCTCGCACTTCCCGGAGACCCGCGAGATCTGGTCGTACGGCTCGGGCTACGGCGGCAACGCGCTGCTCGGCAAGAAGTGCTACGCGCTGCGTATCGCGTCCGTCATGGCGCGTGACGAGGGCTGGCTCGCCGAGCACATGCTGATCCTCAAGCTCACCCCGCCGCAGGGCGAGTCCAAGTACGTCGCGGCGGCCTTCCCGTCCGCGTGCGGCAAGACCAACCTCGCCATGCTGGAGCCGACGATCTCCGGCTGGACCGTGGAGACCATCGGCGACGACATCGCCTGGATGCGGTTCGGCAAGGACGGCCAGCTGTACGCGATCAACCCCGAGGCGGGCTTCTTCGGTGTCGCGCCCGGCACCGGTGAGCACACCAACGCCAACGCGATGAAGACGCTCTGGGGCAACTCCGTCTTCACCAACGTCGCGCTGACGGACGACGACGACATCTGGTGGGAGGGGATGACCGAGGAGACCCCGGCGCACCTCACCGACTGGAAGGGCAACGACTGGACTCCGGAGTCCGAGACCCCGGCCGCCCACCCGAACGCCCGCTTCACCGTCCCCGCCTCGCAGTGCCCGATCATCGCGCCCGAGTGGGAGGACCCGAAGGGCGTGCCGATCTCGGCGATCCTCTTCGGCGGCCGCCGGGCCTCCGCCGTACCGCTGGTGACGGAGTCCTTCGACTGGAACCACGGCGTCTTCCTCGGCGCCAACGTCGCCTCCGAGAAGACCGCCGCCGCCGAGGGCAAGGTCGGCGAGCTGCGCCGCGACCCGTTCGCGATGCTGCCGTTCTGCGGCTACAACATGGGTGACTACATGGGTCACTGGGTCGACGTCGCCAAGGACAAGGACCAGGCGAAGCTCCCGAAGATCTACTACGTCAACTGGTTCCGCAAGAATGACGAGGGCAAGTTCGTCTGGCCCGGCTTCGGCGAGAACAGCCGCGTCCTGAAGTGGATCGTCGAGCGCCTCGAGGGCAAGGCCGAGGGCGTCGAGACCCCGATCGGCATCCTGCCGACGAAGGAGGCTCTGGACACCAAGGGCCTGCAACTGGCCGACGGGGACCTGGACTTCCTCCTCACGGTCGACAAGGAGGTCTGGCGCGAGGAGGCCGCGCTGGTCCCCGAGCACCTGAACACCTTCGGCGACCACACGCCCAAGGAGCTGTGGGACGAGTACCGGGCGCTGGTGCAGCGTTTGGGCTGACGTCCCCCCTCACCACGGTGTGAACTCCGCGGCCGGTCCGACTTGCCCTGACCCGCGATGTCGCCACGGCCGGCCGCGACGGGGTTCCCTTCTCGAGCGCACGAACGCCGGGAGCGGGCACCCCAATGCAGGCAGGGGCCCCGCACAACGGCGTGCGGGGCCGTTGTCTTTGTTCGCGCACGTCCCCCTTGCTCACTGGATCTTCACGGCTGTTTCATGTTCATTACAGGCGCCTCACTGATCTCAGTGGGCGCTCAACACAGCCTGTGGGGGGCACAGTTGAATACTGCACACCGTCCCAGACGTCTCGCGGCCACGCTGCTCGCCGCCGCACTCGCCGGGACCGGGCTGACCGTCGCCACGGCACCCGCGGCGCACGCGGCGGTGTCCGACGCCGTGGCCAAGCTGCCGATCTCGTCGTACTCGGCGCTGGCGGTCGACTCCGTGCACGAACGCGTCTTCGTCGCGGACAGCAACACCGGCAGCGTCTACAACAGGGGCATCATCGCCGTCTACAACTTCCAGGGCGAGCAGATCACCACGATCAGCACGCAGTACTACGTCTCCGGCCTGGCGCTCAGCGCCGACAGCTCCACGCTGTACGCCGGCGAACGCGAGCGGATCCTGAAGTACGACACCACCACCTACCAGCAGACCGGCGGCGTGTACACGTCCCTCGACACCTGCGGCCGCAGCCTCGCCTTCTCCGGCGGCAAGCCGTACTTCACGACGACGTACTCGTACTACACCGCGCAGTGCGACTCGGTGTTGACCTACCTGGACTCCTACACCGATACCGGCACACCGCGCACGGGCTGGAGCGACTACGGCAAGCTCCAGCTGGAGGCGGGCCCCGGGGACCGTATGGTCATGGGGCAGCCGCTCAACGGGCAGGCCGCCGACCCCTTCCTCACGGTGTACGACACCAGCGGCGGGAACCTGGTCCGGGGTGCCGCGCGCCGCTTCGCCGACAGCGACGGCAAGGGCGCCCTGAATCTGAAGGACGTGGCGTTCTCCAAGGACGGCAGCAAGGTCGCCGTCGCCGATGCCTCCTACGGCACCCGGCTGCTCAACACCGACGACCTCTCGGACGCGGCGACTGGCTACCCAGTGCTCCCGTCCGGGGCGACGTCGTCGGCGGTGGCCTTCAGCGGCGACGGCAAGTACCTGGCGCGCGGCGCGGCGGCGACCGGCTCCACGCCGGACCTGCTGCTCCAGCCGGCCGACCCGGAGGACTCGACGGCTCCGCTGGAGTTCGCCTTCGAGGGCAGTCTCGACGGCGACCGGGTCGCGCCGCGCGGTCTGGAGTGGTCCGCGGACGGCTCCCGGCTGTTCGCGGTCACCACCAACGCGACCGGCAGCCAGTACTGGCTGCACGTCATCCAGCCCCCGGCCGTCCAGTACGACACCCGCTTCACCGGCGGGCTCAGCCATAGCCCCGCCCAGGCCGTCGCGGGTGAGCCGCTGGCCGTGCGCGGCACGCTGGAGTTCGGCGGACCCGCGCCCGCCGAGCCGCTGAAGGTCACGGCGACGCGCACGGACGCGAGCGGCACCCACGAACTGGGCACCGCCACCGTCAAGGAGGACGGCACCTTCACCGTCCTCGACGAGCCGGACCTCGTCGGCGACGCCACGTACACCGTGTCCTTCCTCGGCGACCTGACCCACCGCCCAGCCGAGGACGTGACCACCACGGTGTCCGTCGCCAAGGCGCCCACCTCGATCGCGCTCACCGCTCCCGCGGAGGCGGACATGGACACGGGCGTGGAGATCACCGGCAAGCTGACCGTGCAGGGCAAGACGCCCGCCGAGCGGCCCGTGCTCACGGTGCAGCGCACCGACCGCATCGGCACCGGGCCGCTGACGTCGGTGACGGTGGCCGCCGACGGCACGTTCACCGTCAACGACCTGCCGCGCACCAACCGCGACGCGACCTACACGGTCAGCTATGCGGGCGACGACCTCCACGAGGCCTCGACGGCGTCGGCGACGGTCCTCGTGCGGCGCTGACGCCGTAACCCGGGACAGAGTCCGTAACGCCCAGTCAGAGTCCGTAACCCGGGCCGGAGTCCGTAACGCCTGGTCAGAGCGATCCACCCCGGTCCTCCAGGTACCGGGTGTGGGACTCCTGGCGGCGGGCCTCGATCTCCCTGAGGCCCGCCGCCAGCCGGTCCGCCTCCGCGTGCAGCAGCGACAGCTGCCGCTCGAGATGGCGCTCCGGCGGCTCCTGACCGGGTGTCAGCCGGGTCCACCACCGGGTCCGTACGACGGAACAAGTCGGTCCGTCAGGCGTTCTCAAAGGCAGCGGTTTCCGGAGGAGCAGGGCTCAAGTGGACGCAGTCTGGTGGCGCCCGGTCCGCGCCACGCAGTGGGTGCACGCGGACCGGGGCCGACATGGGGACCCGGGACGGGTCAGCAGGCCGCGAGCTGGCGGCCCTCCTGGGCCGCCGCATGCGCATCCATACGCCGCGCCGCAAGAATCGCGGCAGCGGTGTCAGCGCGCGACGCAGCCACCACCAGAGCCCGCCCCGCAAGGGCATGCGCACGCTGGTGCAGGGCGGCCACACGAGGGTCCGTCCCGGTGTCCGCCGCAGGGGAGCCGTCCCCAGGGGCGGCACCCGCCCGCACCGGCGGCTCACCGTCGCGCAACCGGGCCACCTCCCGCGCAAGCTGTTCGGCGGCGGCGTCCAGGTCCGCCAGATCCGTGCCGGGGGAGAGCGCGCGCAGGTCGTCGGTGACGGCGAGCAGCGCCGCGAGATGCCCGGCGAGCTGGATGTCCAGCTCCTCCTCGCGAGAGCGGTGCGGGAAGTCCTCGGGGGCGTCGGCCATCGTGTGGACCGACTTGGTGCGGATCGGTTCGTACATGGGGATGGCCTCCTGTGCTCTGACAGGAAACCATCCTAGCTTGGAATCAGTCTAAAGTTGAGTCGGGTCGCGGAATGGAGCACAGTCTTTACACAGGGTGAACCGGACAAGGCGGTGGTGCCGGGGGCGTCGCACGGCGTCAGAGCCGGCTGTAGCCGTCAGGGCTGGCTGTAGCCGTCCAGGAACTTCCCGATGCGGGTCACCGCGTCCTTGAGGTCCGTCACCGACGGCAGCGTGACCACGCGGAAGTGGTCCGGCTCCGGCCAGTTGAAGCCCGTGCCCTGCACGACCATGATCTTCTCGGAGCGGAGCAGGTCGAGCACCATCTGCCGGTCGTCCTTGATCTTGAAGACCTTGGGGTCGAGGCGCGGGAAGAGATACAGCGCCCCCTTCGGCTTCACACACGTCACGCCCGGGATCTGCGTCAGCAGCTCGTACGCCGTGTCGCGCTGCTCCTTCAGCCGGCCGCCAGGCAGGACGAGGTCGTTGATCGTCTGCCGCCCGCTGAGCGCCGCCACCACACCGTGCTGCCCCGGCATGTTGGCGCACAGCCGCATGTTGGCCAGGATCGTCAGGCCTTCGATGTACGAGTCGGCGTGCGCCCTGGGTCCGGAGATCGCCATCCAGCCGACGCGGTAGCCCGCGACGCGGTACGCCTTCGACATGCCGTTGAAGGTCAGGGTCAGCAGGTCCGGGGCGACGGACGCGGTCGGGCGGTGCGTAGCGCCGTCGTAGAGGATCTTGTCGTAGATCTCGTCCGAGCAGACGAGGAGATTGTGGCGGCGGGCGATGTCCGTCAGGCCGCGCAGCACCTCGTCGCTGTATACGGCGCCCGTCGGGTTGTTCGGGTTGATGATGACGAGCGCCTTGGTGCGGTCGGTCACCTTGCGCTCGATGTCGGCGAGGTCCGGCATCCAGTCGGACTGCTCGTCGCAGCGGTAGTGCACCGCCGTGCCGCCGGACAGCGAGACCGCGGCCGTCCACAGCGGGTAGTCCGGCGCCGGGACCAGCACCTCGTCGCCGTCGTCGAGCAGGCCCTGCATGGCCATCACAATGAGCTCGGAGACGCCGTTGCCGATGAAGACGTGCTCGACGTCCGTCTCCACGCCCAGCGTCTGGTAGTGCATCATCACCGCACGTCGCGCCGCGAGCAGGCCTTTCGCGTCTCCGTAGCCATGGGCGCCGGAGAGGTTGCGGAGCATGTCCTCGAGGATCTCGGGCGGGCACTCGAAGCCGAACGCGGCCGGATTGCCGGTGTTCAGCTTGAGGATGCGGTGTCCTGCCGCCTCGAGCCGCATCGCCTCCTCGAGAACCGGGCCCCGGATCTCGTAACAGACGTTGGCGAGCTTGGTCGACTGGATCACCTGCATGTCCGCGAGCTTACGGCCGTGTAGCCGGATTCGCTCCGTGTTATCCGCCACGTGAGACGCGGGCGCGGGGGCGGTATGTCCCTCGGCTACACCAGCTTTCCCTGGAGTCTCTACAATCCCCGCTCATGTCCTGGCACCCTCACCACGGCACCGGTACGCACGGCGCGAACAGCGCGGACGGGGCGTATGGCGCACACGGCTCCAATGGCCCGTATCCGAACGAAGGCGACACCCAGAGTCTGCCGAACGTGTACCACCCGTACGGGAACACGACCCAGGCCTACGACGGGTACGCGGACCCGGCGGCCGCACACGGCTGGCAGGAAGCGCCGGCGGGCGGCCATGGCGCGTACGACGGCCATGGTGCGTACGACGACCGCCATGGTGCGTACGGGGACGGGACGAGCGCGTACGGGGACGACGCAGGTGGTGCCTACGGCGTTGAGCGCGGCGACCCGTACGGCCACGGCGAGAGCGGTGGCGGTGCATACGGCTCCGACGGCGACGAAGGAGCTGCCGACGACGACCGCTCCGTCTTCGTCGACGGGTCGGGCCGCCGCAGCCGGCTGATCAGCCGTGCGGCCATCGCGGTCGCGGCCGTCTTCGTCGTGTTCATCGGCGTGGTGATAGCCGGGTTCTTCGGCGCGGGGCCCTCCGGGGGCTCGGCGCCCTGGGACCGCGAGGACAGCAAGCAGAACCACCAGGGCGAGGATGCGAAGCCGACCCCGAGCCGGACCGGCTCGAGCGGCGCCGAGCCCACCGCCGCCCCGCCCGCCAGGGCCCCGGAGTCCGCGAGCCCGAGCGCGTCGGCGAGCGCTTCCGGGACCGGGCACGAGACGAAGGAACCCACCACCGAGGCGCCCACGACCACGGCGGCCTCCACCACCACGCCGGGCAGGGGGAACTCCGGCAACAACCCCGGCCAAGGCCAGGGGGCGACCAAGGGACCCAAGTGAGTCGATCACGACGCCTGACCGGAACGAGCCGCACCACCGTCCCCACCGGTGCTGCCCGTTCCGCCCCCTCCGCCGGCACCACGCATTCCACGCGGCCGCCGCGGAGCGCACCACCGGCCAGAACCACCGGACGCGCCCTGCGGCGCGACCCGCGCGCCCACTGGCTGCTGCTCCTGCTCACCCTCGCGGTCGCCGCCACCGCGCTGCTGTTCAGCGGCTACGGACGGCACGAGATAGCCGACACCGCGGCACCGGCAGGCCACTGCACCACGGCCGCCCCCGCCGCGATACGAAAGGGCGGCCCCGTCATCAGCCGGTCCGACGGAAAGCTGCGCAGCGGGGAGCTTCCCGCCCGCACCGTCGCCCTCACCTACGACGGCGGCCCCGATCCCGCCTGGACGCCGCGCCTGCTCGACGTACTGAAGAAGCATCGGGCCAAGGCCACCTTCTTCCTCTCCGGCACCCAGGTCGCAGCCCATCCGGACCTGGTGCGCAGGATCCGCGACGAGGGCCACCAGATCGGCTCGCACACCTACAGCGACGCCGACCTCGCGCAGGTCGCACCCGCCCGCGCGCGCCTCGAACTGGCCCTCTCCCAGAACACGCTCGCGGGCGCCGCGGGCATCGGCACCCATCTGGTGCGGCTGCCGCACACCACGAGTGCGGCGTCGCTGTGCGCCGACGAGTGGGCGGCAGGGCAGCGCGCGGTCGACGACGGCTACGTCCTGGTCGCCGCGGACGCGTCCGACCGGAGCCTGAAGCAGGGCGCGATCCCCCAGTTCGCGGGGTCGCAGGGGGCCGTCGAGGCCACCGAGAAGCTCTTCGCGTCCGCGCCGCGCGGCCTGCGGTTCACGACGGTCGGTGCCGGGCTCGGGATCCGCGAGGTCACCTACCCGGTGTCGGCGGGCGCGGAGGTGAAGGGCACCGCCGTCGTCTGGGCGCAGACCCTGTCCCGGGGCTTCTCCGACGCCATGACCTGGCTGATGGCGGCCGCCGGAGTGATCACCGTGGCTCGCCTCGTGCTGCTGTTCACCGTCGCCCGGGTGCACGTACGCCGGACCCGCCGCCAGCGCCGCCGCGGTCACCGCCCGCCTCCGGTCACCGAACCCGTGTCCGTGATCGTCCCCGCGTACAACGAGGAAGCGGGAATCGAGGCGACGATCCGCTCGCTGCTCGCGTCGACCCACGAGTACGTGCAGGTCATCGTGGTCGACGACGGGTCGAGCGACCGCACCTTCGAGATCGCCGAGTGGATGCGGACGCAGGACCCGCGTGTGATGGTGGTGCGCCAGGCCAACGCGGGCAAGGCCGCAGCGCTCAACACCGGCCTGTCCTGGGCGCAGTTCGATCTCGTCGTGATGATCGACGGCGACACGGTCTTCGACCGCGACGCGATCCGCCGCCTCATCCAGCCGTTCGCCGACCCGCGCGTGGGCGCGGTCAGCGGCAACACGAAGGTCGGCAACCGCCAGGGCATCCTCGGACGCTGGCAGCACCTCGAGTACGTCATCGGCTTCAACCTCGACCGCCGCATGTTCGACGTACTGGAATGCATGCCGACCGTGCCGGGCGCGATCGGCGCCTTCCGCCGCCAGGCGCTGGAGGGCGTCGGCGGGGTCAGCGACGACACGCTCGCCGAGGACACCGATCTGACGATGGCGCTGTGCCGCGCGGGCTGGCGGATCGTGTACGAGGAGTCGGCCATCGCCTGGACCGAGGCGCCGTCGACCATCGGACAGCTGTGGAAGCAGCGCTACCGGTGGTGCTACGGAACCCTGCAGGCGATGTGGAAGCACCGGCGGGCGCTGGTCGAGCGGGGTGCGGGCGGCAGGTTCGGCCGCCGCGGCCTCAGCTATCTCGCCGTCTTCCAGACCCTGCTTCCGCTGTTCGCGCCACTGGTCGACGTCTTCGCGGTGTACGGACTGCTGTTCCAGGGGGCCGCACAGGCACTGTCGATCTGGGTGGGCTTCACGGCGGTGCAGGTCGTCGCGGCCCTCTATGCCCTGCGGTTGGACCGCGAGAGGTTCGAGCCGCTGTGGACGCTGCCGCTGCAGATCTTCGTGTACCGGCAGTTGATGTACCTGGTCGTCGTCCAGTCGGTCGTCACGGCCCTGCTGGGGAACAGGCTGCGGTGGCACCGGATGCAGCGCACGGGATCGGCGGCGGATCAGCTGCAGCGCGTGTGACGCGGGGGCGGGCCGCCGCCTGGGCGACGCGCCCGTTCAAATAGATCGCATGTTCGGTTTGGTGGGTACTCTGGAGCCATGTCCGCGCACCTTCAGGGACTCCAGGGTTCGCTTTTCGACCAGACCGACGACATCCGTCTCGGCCCGCTGACCGGCGCCCGCAGGACCGTGCTGGGCGACGGGGCCTGGATCGATGTGCTGCCGGGGTGGCTGCACGGGGCGGACGCGCTGTTCGAGCATCTGGCCGACGTGGTGCCCTGGCGTGCCGAGCGGCGCCAGATGTACGAGCAGGTGGTGGACGTGCCGCGGCTGCTCGCCTTCTACGGCGCCGACGACCCCCTCCCGCACCCCGTCCTGGACGAGGCGCGGGCCGCGCTCTCCGTGCACTACGCCGCCGAACTCGGCGAACCCTTCGCCACCGCGGGGCTCTGCCTCTACCGCGACGGCCGCGACAGCGTCGCCTGGCACGGCGACCGGATCGGCCGCGGCGCCCGCGAGGACACCATGGTCGCCATCCTGTCCGTGGGCACACCGCGCGATCTGCTGCTGCGCCCGCGCCGGCCCCCGGGCGGGGCCGGGGGCGGCGCGGGCCAGGGTGGCCGCGCGACCGTACGGCAGTCGCTCGGCCACGGCGATCTGATCGTGATGGGCGGCTCCTGCCAGCGCACCTGGGAACATGCCGTGCCCAAGAGCGCGCATGCGACGGGGCCGCGGATCAGCATCCAGTTCCGGCCCGAGGGCGTGCGCTGACAGGGGCGGGCGAGGCGTCCGCTCAGCGCGCCCCGGCGCCGCGGACCGCGCGCCCGGCGAGGACACCGGTGCGCCGCCCGTCCTCGATCACGAAACGGCCGTCGACCAGCACGTGCGGGATGCCCGTCGGCAGCACCCTCGGCGCCTCGAACGTCGACCCCGCCGCGACCGTGTCCGGGTCGAACAGCACCAGGTCGGCGCGGTAGCCCTCGCGAACCAGCCCCCGGTCGGGGAGACGGAGCCGGGCCGCCGGGCGCCCGGTGAGATGGGCGACGCACTCCTCCAGGGAGAGGACGCCCAAGTCCCGTACGTACCGGCCCAGATACTGCGGGAAGGTCCCGTACGCGCGCGGATGCGGCTTGTCGCCCTGCAGGATTCCGTCCGAGCCGCCGGTGTGGACGCGGTGCCGCATGATCGCCTGCACGTTCTCCTCATGGCCCACGTGCTGCAGGATCGTCGACCCGAGGCGGTCCTCGACGAGCAGGCGGCGAGCGGTCACCCAGGGGTCCTCGCCGCGCTCGTCCGCCGACTGCCGAACCGTCCTGCCGACGTACGACGCGAGGCCCGGCTGGGAGACGCCCGAGATCTCGATGGTGTCCCACTCGATGGGCACGCCATGGCAGCCGTCCGAGCCGACGACCTCCAGGTGGTGGCGTATCCGCTCGGCCGTCGCGTCGTCCTTGAGGCGCGTGAGGATCGCCTCCGGGCCGCCCTCACTCGCCCAGCTCGGCAGCATCGCCACGAGCGTCGTACAGCCGGGGGTGTACGGATACGTGTCCAGGCTGATGTCGGCGCCGGCGTCGAGCGCGTCGTCGAGGAGGGTGAGAAGCTCCGGGGCGCGGCCCTTGTTCACGCCGAAGTTCATCGTGGCGTGGGCGAGATGGAGCGGGCAGCCGGCGGAGCGGGTCAGCTCCACCATCTCCGCGTACGCCTCGAGGGCGCCCGCGCCGTACGAGCGGTGGTGCGGGCAGTAGTAGCCGCCGTGCGCGGCCACGACCCGGCACAGCTCGGCGAGTTCGGAGTCCTTGGCGTACATGCCGGGCGTGTAGGTGAGGCCGGACGACATGCCGACGGCGCCCTGCTCCATTCCCTCCGTCACCAGCTGCCGCATGCGGTCCAGTTCGGCGGGCGTCGCCTCGCGGTCGTCCCAGCCGACGGCGAGCATGCGGACGGTGCCCTGCGGGATCAGATAAGCCGCGTTCACGGCGATGCCCTCGCCGTCGAAACCGTGGTCCAGGCGGTCCAGGTACTCGCCGACCGAGCGCCAAGTGAAGTCGATGCTGTCGTCCCCGGGGCCGCCGCCGTTCCAGCCGGTGATCGCCGCGCGGACCTCGGCGAGGGTGCGGTCGTCGACGGGTGCGTACGACAGGCCGTCCTGGCCGATGACCTCCAGGGTCACGCCCTGGGCGGCCTTCGCGCTGTGGTCGGGGTCGCGGAGGAGGGCGAGGTCGCTGTGGGCGTGCATGTCGATGAAGCCGGGGGAGAGGACGAGCCCCTCGGCGTCCACCTCCCTGCGGGCGGCGGGGCGTTGGCAGCCGGCCGCCGCGGCCTCCTTGACGATCGACACGATCCTGCCGTCGTCGACGACCACATCGGCGCGGTACGAGGCCGCCCCGGTGCCGTCCACGACGTCCGCGTCACGGATGACGAGGTCCACTGCGGCCTCCTAGAAGAACGTGCGGATGTAGTCGACGACCGTCCCGTCGGCCTCGGCCACCGGGATCAGCTGCCACTTGTCGAAGGACGTGCACGGGTGCGACAGGCCCATGCCGAGCCAGTCGCCGACCTCGAGGTCCGCTTCCGGAGCCGTACGCAGCCAGGCGTGCTGGTCGGACAGGGCGGTGACCGAGACACCCGTGGCGGGGCGCTCGGTGCCGTCCCGGCGTACGACCTGCGCGAAGGGCAGGTCCAGGTCGTACGCCGCGTCCCGCTTGCCCGCGTTGACGAACGCCTGCTCCGCCGACGGCCGTGACACCACCTGGGCCCAGAGGCGGAAGGCGGGCTCCAGGGCGCCCTCCTCCGGGACGCGGTTGAAGGGGGTCAGCTTGCGGTAGTGGCCGTCGTCATGTGAGACGTACGCGCCCGAGCGCAGCAGCTTCAGGACGGGCAGGGAGAGTTCGGGGATCTCGGCGAACACGTCGGCTACCGCGTCGAACCAGGCGCTGCCGCCCGCGCTCACCACGATCTCCCCGGTGTCCGTGAAGCGCCCCGCCTTGTCGAAGTCGACGGCCAGGGCGACGAGCCGGCGCAGCCAGGCGTGCACCCGCTCCGGGTCGGCGCCCGGGACCTCCCCCTCGTAGCCCGCGACGCCGAGAAGACGCAGCGTCCCGCTGGCGGCCACCGCATCGGCGACCGCCGCGCACTCCGCCTCCGTACGGACGCCGGTACGGGCGCCCTCACCGGCGGCGAGTTCGACGACGACGTCCACCGGGCGCGAGGCCCCGCGCAGCGCAGCGTCCATCTGTTCGACGCCGCGGACGGAGTCGACGTAGCAGATGAAGCGGAAGGACGGGTCGGCGGCGAGCTGCGCCGCGATCCACTTCAGTGCCGCCGCGTCCACCAGCTCGTTGGCCAGGAACACCCGCTGGATGCCGAACGCCCGCGCCACGCGGACCTGGTGCGGCACCGCGAGCGTGATGCCCCATGCGCCGTGCTCGATCTGGCGGTGGAAGAGCTGCGGGGCCATGGAGGTCTTGCCGTGCGGCGCGAAGGCGAGGCCGTGGCGGGTCGCGTACTCCTCCATGAGCTCGAGGTTGTGCTGCAGGCGCTCGGCGGAGAGGGCGAGGACCGGAGTGGCGAAGCCGCCGGTGAAGAGGTTGCGGCGCTGGGCGGCCAGCTCGCCGACGGTCAGGCCGTCGGCGTCCGGCGGGAGGCCCTTGAAACGGTGGTCGACGCGTTCGGCGGTCAGGCGGGCGAGCGCTTCGGCACTCATGGAGCCTCCCTGGAGTCTGTTGCAGAGAATGCAACGCACATTGCGTATGTCGTTTCATGCTGTCTAACATCCCAGCGAACGCCGGTCAACGCAGCCGCCGCGACCTGAGACGACGAGGAGCCGCCACCATCGTGACCACCGACGGACTCACCCATCTCCCCGACGGCGTGGACATCGCCGATGTCGTCACGCTCGGCGAGTCCATGGTCGCCTTCCTGCCCTCCCACCCGGGCCGCCTCGCCGACGTACCGTCGTTCGACCGGGCCATCGGTGGCGCCGAGTCCAACGTGGCGTGCGTACTGGCGGCCCTCGGCCATTCCGCGCGGTGGGTCAGCCGCGTCGGCGCCGACGGGTTCGGCGACCACCTGGTCGAGACGATCGGTGCGTACGGAGTCGACGTCACGTCCGTACGGCGCGACCCGGCCCGCCCCACCGGCGTCTACTTCCGTACGGCGAGCGACCGGGCCACCGACGATCACGAGGTGGCGTACTACCGGGCGGGATCGGCGGCCTCGGCGATGGCGGTCGACAGCGTGGACCTCGACGCGCTCCGTGCGGGCCGCATCCTGCACCTCTCCGGGATCACGGCCGCGCTGTCCGAGGAGTGCCTGGGTCTCATGCGGGAGCTGACGGCATCCCGTCCCGGACGCCCGATCGTCTCCTTCGACGTCAACCACCGGCCCGGGCTGTGGCGCGAAGCCGACGGGCCGCGCGTACTGCTGGAACTGGCCCGCGGGGCCGACATCGTGTTCGTGGGCGACGACGAGGCGCGGGAGGTGTGGGGCCTGCACGGCGCACGTGCCGTCCGCGAGGCGCTGCCCGAGCCGGAGATCGTGGTCGTCAAGCAGGGCGCGGAGGGCGCCACCGTCTTCGAGCAGGACGGCACCGTCACCTCCGTACCGGCCCTGCACGTGGACGTCGTGGCGCCGGTCGGCGCGGGCGACGCCTTCGCCGCCGGGTTCCTCTCCGCCACCCTGCGCGGCCTCCCCGTACGCGACCGCCTTCGGCACGGCCACCTCATGGCCGCCGCCGCCCTCACCGTCCCCGGCGACCTCGGCGCTCCGCCGGCCCGGAGCCACGCCGACCGACTGGCCGCCCTCGACGACGACGCGTGGGGGACACTGCGACTGGGCCCCGGCTGGACGGACGCCGTCACCGAGGACGTGCACGAGACGGAGGCCAAGGAGGAGGTACGCAACCCATGAGCCAGACCGTCGACCGCGCGCTGAGCATCCTGCCGCTGCTCGCGGAGGGCCCCGCCGACCTCGGGCAGGTCGCCGACCGCCTCGGCGTCCACAAGTCCACCGCGCTCCGGCTCCTGCGCACCCTGCACGAGCACGGCCTCGTCCACCGCCAGGCCGACCAGCGCTACCGCCTCGGCGCCCGCCTCTTCGCCCTCGCCCAGGAGGCCGTCGAGAACCTCGACATACGGGAGATCGCCCACCCGTACCTCGTCGACCTCAACGAGAAGTGCGGGCACACCGTGCACCTCGCCGTGTACGAGGAGAACGAGGTCCTCTACATCGACAAGGTCGAGAGCCGCTACCCGGTGCGCATGTACTCGCGCATCGGTAAGCCCGTCGCCATCACGGTCGCCGCCGTCGCCAAGCTGATCCTCGCCGACCTTCCCGAGGCCGAGCGGCGCGCGCTCGCCGAGAAGCTCGACTACCCCATGTACACGGCCCGTTCCATCCCGAACGCCGCCGCCTTCCTCAAGGAGCTGGCGACCGTACGCGAACAGGGCTGGGCCACCGACCTCGGTGGCCACGAGGAGTCCATCAACTGCGTCGGCGCGCCCATCCGAGGTGCGGACGGGCGCGTCGTCGCCGCCATGTCCGTCTCCGCGCCGAACGTCGTCGTCACCGCCGAGGAACTCCTCACGCTGCTCCCGCTGGTGCGCCGCACCGCCGACGCCATCAGCCGCGAGTACTCGGGCAGTGCCCCCGCGAGGGACACCCCGGCCCCGCACACCCCGGCCCACAAAGCCCCGTAAGAGAAATGAGCGACATGACCGAGAAGACCGCCATCACCCCGGCCACCCACACCACGCCGCCGGCCAAGTTCTCGCACGGAGTCAGGAAGGGCAACATCCTTCAGGTCGCCGGCCAGGTCGGCTTCCTCCCGGCCGTCGAGGGCGAGGCCCCGACGCCCGCCGGCCCGACCCTGCGCGAGCAGACGCTGCAGACCTTCGCCAACGTCAAGGCGATCCTCGAAGAGGGCGGCGCCACCTGGGACGACGTGATGATGATGCGCGTCTACCTCACGGACGTCGACCACTTCGCGGAGATGAACGAGATCTACAACGCGTACTTCGAGGAGCAGGGGCTCAAGCAGCCCCCGGCCGCCCGTACGACGGTCTACGTCGGTCTGCCCAAGGGCCTGCTCATCGAGATCGACGCGCTGGCCGTCCTCGGCTGACGTCGCACACCCGCCCCCCGGGTCACCCCTCCCCACGTGCTCCAGTGGCGGGCCGTCGCCGCCCGCCACTGCCACCAGCCCGCCGCCCCCAACGGCCCGCCGAACACCCCCGGCCCTCCGGCCGTCCCCGTCCCTCCCGGGACCGCCTGACCCGCAGGCTGACACCCCTCAACTCCCCGCACGCCGTACATCCCGGCGCGGCGCCCACACCCAGGGCGCCGTGCCGCGATCCCCCCTGCCCGAAAGCGTCATGGAAGCACGAGGTCCCCCTCGATGTCCCTGCCCCTGTCCCTGCCCGCTGCGCACGCGTCCCCACTCCCAGCACACACGTCCACGCTTGCGGCGTCCGCTCCCGCCGAGACCCCGCCCCACACCGGTGGTCTCCTCGCCCTCATCGACGGAACCGCGGGCCTGCTCACCGTCGCGGCCCTCGGCATCCTGCTGCTGCTCTTCCTGATCATCAAGGTCAGACTGCAGCCGTTCGTCGCGCTGCTCGCCGTCTCCATAGCCGTCGGCCTCGCGGCCGGTCTGTCCGTCACCGAACTCTTCGGCACCGTCCAGAAGTCCGACGCCGTCTCGCTCATCGAGTCCGGCATGGGCGGCATCCTCGGCCATGTGGCGATCATCATCGGTCTGGGCACGATGCTCGGAGCGATCCTCGAGGTCAGCGGCGGTGCGGAGGTGCTCTCCTCCCGTCTGCTGAACCTGTTCGGCGAGAAGCGCGCGCCGCTCGCCATGGGCCTCACGGGCCTGATCTTCGGTATCCCGGTCTTCTTCGACGTCGGCATCTTCGTCCTGGCGCCGATCGTGTACGCCGCCGCCAAGCGGTCCGGCAAGTCGATCCTGCTGTACTGCATGCCGCTGCTCGCCGGCCTGTCGATGACCCACGCGTTCCTGCCGCCGCACCCCGGTCCGGTCGCCGCGGCGGGTCTGCTCAAGGTGGATCTCGGCTGGGTCATCCTGATGGGCATCGTCTGCGGCATCCCGGCCGTGCTCGCTGCCTGGGCGTACTCCGCGTGGATCGGCAACCGCATCTTCGTACCCGTCCCGCAGGACATGGTCGAGGCCGCCGACGAGGCCAAGGCCGCCGTCGTCGCCGAGCAGGAGGCCGCGGGCGGCAAGGCGTCGGAGAAGCCCGTCCCCCTGAGCACCGTCTTCCTGATCATCGGCACCCCGCTGGTCCTGATCCTGGCCGCGACCTTCTCCTCGATCGCCTTCGATCCGTCCACGGGCCGCTCGGTCGTCGAGTTCTTCGGCCACCCGTTCGTGGCGCTGACCATCGCCCTGCTCATGGCGTACTACCTGCTGGGCATCCGCCGCGGCTGGTCCCGCAAGTCCCTTGAGCGGGTGTCGACCTCGTCGCTGAAGCCGGTCGGCAACATCCTGCTCGTGGTCGGCGCCGGCGGTATCTTCGGCGCCGTACTCAAGGGCAGCGGCGTCGCCCAGGCGCTCTCCGACACCTTCAGCGACATCGGTCTGCCGATCATCGTCCTGGCCTATCTGATCTCGCTGGTCCTGCGCGTCGCCCAGGGCTCGGCCACGGTCGCGATCGTCACCACGGCGGGCATCGTCCTGCCCCTGATCGAGGCCGGCGACCACTCGCAGCCCTTCGTCGCCCTGGTCATCATGGCCATCTCGGCGGGCTCGATCTTCGCCTCGCACGTCAACGACGGCGGCTTCTGGATCGTCGCCAAGTACTTCGGGATCTCCGAGCGGGACACCCTGAAGTCCTGGACGGTGCTGGAATCCGTCCTGTCGGTGGCCGGTTTCGCGGTGGCGGCGGTGCTGAGCATCTTCGTGTAGCCGAGCATCTTCGTATAGGTGTGCAAGCGGCTGTTCCGGTGCGGCAGTTCGGGCCGTACCGGAACAGCCGGGACTCTCTCCGCCGGGCAATCGGGGGGTCGGGCGCCGCGGGTACAGGATCGTCGTCCATACTGCCGCCGTGGAGCAGCGCAGAGGTCCGAACATCCAGCCCGTGCACGCCGCCGCGACCGATCCGGCGTACGTCCCCGGCATCACGACTCCCCGCCTCGCCACCGAACCGGACGAGGCGGTGTCGTCGGCGGACGCCGCGACGGAGACGGAGTCCGGGGACGCCGTCGCCGAGGAGAAGGCCGCCGCGGCGGAGGAAGTCGAGGTCGACGAGGCCGCGGAGGCGGCCGAGGCCGACGACGGCGACGCAACCTCGGAGGCCCCGGAAGCCGAGGAGTCCGTCGAGCCCGGAGAGTCCGGCGAGTCCGTCGAGCCCGACGGTTCCGATGACGCCGGCGACTCCGCCGAACCGGACGCAGCCGAGGCATCCGCCGAGGACGATGCCGACAGCGCCGCAGACGGCGAATCCGGCGACGACGACCCGGTCTTCGAGGCATCCGACCGCCGCGGTTCCATCACCGCGGATCGCGCCGGCGTACATCTCCGCCTGGACGACCAGGAGTGCGAGTTCCGCTGGGACGAGATCGGCGCGGTCGAGATCGAGACGTCCCGGTTCGGGCGCTGGTTCACGGTCACGGTGCACACGCCGGACCGCCGCTGGTACCCGGCCGACATCGAGGTCAAGGACAAGACCCGCATCAAGGAGTGGACGGACCAGCTCGACGCGGTTCTCGACGCGTACTTCGAGGAGGAGGCCCAGGACGACGCTGAGGTCGCCGACGAGATCGACAAGACCGAGGACAGCGACGAGGCCAAGATCGGGGCAGGCGACAGGGACGCCTGAGACCCGGCCGCCGACCGACCGGCCATGGCATGGTGGCATGGTCCGGTCAAGGATCGGTCAAAAGCTCCCTGCGTGCCCCCTTGTGCGTTCGTGCTCTTTACGCTTTCTTGATCCGCATGGCGGAGACGACGGACACGACAGGGACAGGGCCGGAAGAACACAGGAACAACGAGAACGGGGCAGGCACCGGAGCCGACGGCTCGATCTCCCCGCCCCGCAAGTCGAGTTGGAAGTACATCGGCCCCGGCATCGTCGTCGCCGCGACGGGCGTCGGCGCCGGGGACCTCGTTGCGACGCTCGTCGCGGGCAGCAACTTCGGATACACCCTGCTGTGGGCCGCCGTCGTCGGCTGCCTCGTCAAGATCTCACTCGCCGAGGCGGCCGGCCGCTGGCATCTGTCGACCGGCCGCACCCTCTTCGACGGCTGGCACAGCCTGGGCCGCTGGACCACGGCCTTCTTCGTCGTGTACGTCGTCATCTGGGGGTTCGTGTACGGCGCGGCGGCGATGTCGTCGAGCGCGCTGCCGCTCCAGGCGCTGTTCCCGGACGTCTTCCCGGCCGACTGGTCGATCAAGCCGTGGGCGGTCATCTGCGGTCTCGTCGGCCTGGCCTTCGTCTGGTTCAACAAGTACGAGGTCTTCGAGAAGGTCATGACGGTCCTCGTCGGCGTCATGTTCGTCGTCACCGTCTACCTGGCCATCCGCGTCACGCCGAACCTCGGCGACGCCTTCGCGGGCCTGCTGCCCGTCCTGCCCGACGAGAAGGACTCGGTGCTCAACACGCTCGGCCTCATCGGCGGCGTCGGCGGCACGATCACGCTTGCCGCGTACGGCTACTGGGTCAACGCCAAGGGCTGGACGAACACGAGCTGGATGAAGGTGATGCGCCTCGACAACCGCGTCGCGTACATCACCACCGGCATCTTCGTCATCGCCATGCTCTTCGTCGGCGCCGAACTGCTGCACGCCTCGCACACGGCCATCGCGAGCGGCGACAAGGGCCTGATCGACCTCACCGCGATCCTGGACGACGAGTACGGCACGGCGACCGCCAAGCTGTTCCTGGTCGGGTTCTTCGCCACGTCGTTCACGTCGCTGATCGGCGTATGGCACGGCGTGAGCCTGATGTTCGCGGACTTCGTGGAGCGGTACCGCAAGGACCGGGTACGGGCGGCCGGATCGGCCATCCCGGGCCAGGAGGCCGCCGTCACAGGCGAGGAGGTCGCCTCCGGCCGCCGCGAGAAGTCCCTCCCCTTCCGCGCCTACCTCCTCTGGCTGACGTTCCCGCCGATCATCCTGCTCTTCCAGGGCCAGCCGTTCCGCCTGGTGATCCTCTACGGCGTCCTCGGGGCGGCCTTCATGCCGTTCCTCGCCCTCACCCTGATCTGGCTCCTCAACTCCTCCCGCACTCCCCGCGAATGGCGCAACGGCATCCTCAGCAACGCGATGCTGACCATCGCCGGCCTCCTGTTCGTCGTCCTGTGCGTGAAGCAGATCTGGGACCAGCCGTGGGCGGAGTTCTTCTAGCCCTCCGCGCCTCAGCCGTCCCTCTGCCCCTGCCACCGTTCCGCCGCCCACCCCACCGCGCAGCCCGCCAGGAGCACGGCGCTGGACATGCCCAGGTCGAGGGCGCCGAAGCCGGGGCGGTTCCAGGAGAGGGCGAGGGTGAGGAGTTGGGCGGCCGCCGGGACGGCGAAGGCGGCTGTCGCGTGGCGCAGCAGGTGGTCGCGGTGGGGTTCGGGGTGGGCGTGGGCCGCGGCCCAGGTGGCCAGTGCGAGGCACACCAGGTTCGGCAGGTGGACGAGGAGCACGGCGCCGCCGAAGGAGCGGGGGCCGCGCGGCCCGACGAACGTGTCGTAGACCAGGGACATCTGCACGTACTCGGAGACGGCGAGCACGACGACGCCGACCGCCCACGCGCGCGTGAACGCGAAGACGTTCCCCTTCCGGTCGCTGCGGGACGTGGCCGCGGACGCGCGGTAGTACGACATTACTTGCCTCCGAAGGACGAGCAGGGCATTTCAGTTGCCTCCTATCACCTGGTAGAGAAAGACGGCCGTGAAGCCGAGCGTGGCCATGCCGCACCCCGCGACCAGCGCAAGACACTGCAGGACGGGCGACCAGCTGCCGCGGCCCGCTATGGTCGCCGTCCGCTCGGGATCGCGCGGGTCGTAGGCGACCGTGACCTCGGTGCCCTCCTTCACCGACCAGCCCGCGAGGTCCTCGAACTCGACGTCGCGGCCGTCGGCGGTGCGGAAGGCGAAGAAGTGCCGCGTCGCGTCGGAGCGGTTGTACGGCTCGGTCTCGACGCGGACGCACGTCCCCGTGGTCCGCGTACCGCTCCGCACCATCCGCGCGACGGTCACCAGCCGGCGGGCGTGCTTCACCGTCAGCCAGCCGAAGAAGACCACGAGGGCCCCGACGACGACGTACCCGGAACCGGGAATCTCCATGGTCAGTGCACCTGGACCGAGTCGATGATCTTCTTCAGGTCGGCGTCGTCCAGCGCACCCTTCTGCGCGTCGATGCGGACCGCGAAGGTCTTCTTCCGCGAGTCGAGCCCGGTGAGGATCACGCCCTGGATACGGGTGCCCTTGGGCGGAGTGCCCTTCTCGCCGGTCGAGCTGAACTCGAAGTCCACCCGCTTCGCCTCGTCCGTCCCCGCCAGCTTCACGTCCTTCTCGCCCTTGAGGGTCGAGCCGAGCTGTACACCGGCCTCGGCGGCGATGGCCGCCTCCTCCGCCGAGTCGGCGTTGGTGAAGTCCAGCTGCACCGTGATCGTGGAAACGGTGGTGCCGTTCTCGGTACGGACTGCCGCGGCCGCGTTGTGCTTGCTGCGCTCGGCGGCGCTCTGCTCCACGTATCCGCCGGAGCCCTTGGGGTACGAGACGTCCACACCCTTCGTCTTCAGCGTGCCCCAGCCGCTGGGTACCGAGCCCGCATCCTGGTCGCCGCCACCGCAGCCGGTGAGGAGGAGGGCGGCGGCGCACACCCCCGAGACGAGCCCGGCGAAGGTCCTGACCCTGCTGCGGCTGTTCGCGTCATTCCGGCCGTTCACGGCGTTGCTGCGGTTTCCGCTTTTCGTGATGTTCATCCGCGATCGCTCCCTGGCCTGCCGTGGTCCCTGGTCCCTGATCACTGCGCACAGTAGCTGTAGGGAACGTACGACCGGTGTCCGTCCCGCGGGGCGCCTAGGAACTGCGCGTCGTTGAGCATCTCCTCCTTCTTCTCGGTGCTCACCGAGAAGCCGAGGCTCAGCCCGAGGTTCAGCTCGAAGCCGTACTCCGCCGCCTCCGTCTGGCCCGTGTACACCGTCTTGCTGGACTTTCCCTTGTCGAAGAGCAGTTGGCCGAACGGGTCGTCGGCGCCCGGTCGCGACGTCGGCGCGTGGTCGTCGAACATGTACGTGAAGGGGGCCGCGTTGTCGCCGTAGCCGTCGAGCCACTTCTCCGCGACCGCGCGGTCGGCGTCGCGACCGGGGCCGGGGTCGAAGCTGACGGAGTTGGTGACGACCTCGATGCCGGTCTCGTTGTCGGTGCCCTTGACGCCGCCGCTGCCGCCCCGCTTGTCGTCACCGCTCTTGCCGTTGTCGCCGCCGACCTTGGCGCCGTCCTTGGTGGCGCCCTTCTCGACGGTGCGCGTCATGTCGATGCGGATCAGCTTGCCGGTCTTCTTGTCGTGCGTGACGGTGATGGTGCCGGTCTGCGTGGTCGACGCGGAGGCCTCACCGCTGATGGGCCCTGCCTCGTACCCGACCTTGGTGCCGTACTCGATGGCCGCGGAGTAGGTGTACGACTTGGTGTTCTTGTACTTGTTGTCCGTCCATGTCACGTCGGGCGTGAACTTGAAGTTGCCGCCGAGGGTGGCGCTGAGCTTCTTCTCGTCGCCGGCCGACAGCTTCATGCCGCCCGCAGCCGACATCTCGAGGCCGACCTTGCCGTAGGAGATCTGCCGGTCGCCGCCCAGGCCCTTCTCGACCCGCTCGCGGGTCTCCTCCTCGTCCTTGAGCGGGCCCTTGCCGAAGAGGTACATGATGCTGTCGCCCATGCTGGCCTCGGCGCCGCCGGGGGACTGGCGCCGCATCTCGTACATCTGCAGCTTCTCGATGTCGTCCCGGAACTTCTTGGCCTCGTCCTCGCTCTCGAAGACCCAGGTGTCGCCGTTGGTCACCTTGATGCCCGCGCCGAGCTCGACCTTGTCCGAGCCGAACTTCCCGACCTTGGCGCCCGGCTTCCAGTCCTTCTTCGCGGCGACGGACGCGGCGTCGGTGAACGTCATGTACACCAGCTCGTCCTTGTCGTCGACCTTGCCGTCCTTGTTGATGTCGGTGTTGGCCTTGAACCGCTGCTCCTGGAAGCCGTACTCATTGCCGAACTCGATGAACAGCACCTTGGCCTTGGCGCCGGCCTTGTCGGTGATGGTGGAGATCTGGCAGAGGGGCGGCTCGAAGTCGGCGTCGGTGAGGGGCTTGCCGGCGTTGGGGCCGGACGACCCGCAGTTGCTGCCGCCCAGCGCCTGGCAGACGTGCTGGGCGAAGCTCCCGGCGATCCGCTGTCCGACCTCGGTGGCGAGCAGCGCGCCGACGATCGCCACCATCACGATGACAGCGCCGACGTACTCGAGCGCACCGGCACCCCGGTCGTTTCCTCTGAATGCCGGTCTGACTGCCGGCTTGAATGCCGGCGGTTTGCCGTCCCCCAGGACCACTTCTGCACCCCTCACACCAGTCCGCTGTGGCGCTGGGAGGCTAACCGTCGGGCGCCCGGGCCTACATGGGCCCGCGGGCCCAAGATGAGGCCCAAAGAAGGAGACCGCGGGGAATTCGAGAAAACATGAAAAGCCGTCAGGCAACTCCCGGAAATTCCCTGCGACGTCCGCGCGTTCCCGCGGCCCGTTCATTTTCTGTTCAGTCGGCGATCCGTCACAAAAGTGTCACGCACACGGAACCATCACGTCCGCCCTGTCCGTCTTTGGTCTGGATTGAGCCGTACGTACCCCCACACAGTGAAGAACCACCGTTTTCTGGGCTGTAAGTCATGGATAAAGTGCTGAGACAGCTGGACGCAGCAGTGAACGCCAACGACCGCCGGGTCCACCGGTGATCGATGACAACAACGGGGGAACGGGGATCCCGACGTGCCGACCGCGATAGCAGTCACCAGTGCCGACCTGGTGCTACCGGCCACGGACCAGCAGACACCGACGGCAGCCGTACTGCAGCCGCCTCAGGAGCAGCCGCTCGAGGCGGCGCTCGGCGAAATGCACCTGCTCATCGAGCAGTTCGGGTACGTGGTGATCGTCCACCCGACGTCGCTGGACGTGGCGTACGAGCGGCGGCTGCACACCGTACGGTCGATCCTCGAGAGCGACCGCATCGCGATCGTCAGGTCGGAACTGCCGCCGCTGGGCGTCGCGGTCCTGGTCCGCCAGCTCCGCCAGCTCTCCGTCTGCGATTTCAGTGCGGGCGTCGTGGCCGCGGCCTCCCGCCTGCTGCCTCACTACATCCACGCCGGCGCCGTGCTGAACTCGGTCGCCAAGCTCGACCACGTCCCCGTCAGCCTCAAGACGCACGCCAAGTCCTGGGTCCCCGGCTCCCAGTTCGGCGTCGTCGCGGCTCCGCAGCCCCAGCTGGTCAGGATCGGCCCCGAAGCGCGGCTGGCCGGACCCGAGTACGCCACGAACCTCGCCGTTGCCCGAGGCCAGCTCCAGTCCGACTGGGTCACCGGGACACTCGCCCCGTCGTGGCAGGTGCAGGGCGTGCAGGAGGTGGCGCTGCCCGCCGACTCGGCCCGCTGGTGGGGCACTCCGAAGCTGATCGAGTTCGCCACGCACCTCGCCGACCTGTACACGCTCTACCAGCTCGTCGCGTCCGTACGGCGTGAGCGCTGCGGCTGGTGCGGCATGGAACTGATCGGCGACCGCTGCTGCTTCTGCACCGCGCCCCTCACTCCGCCCGAGAACCAAACGCATGCCTCCGGTGTCCCTACCCATGGGGCGCAGGCACCCCGCACGTCATAACCGTGCACGAACCCCACTTTCCACACCTCACTTGCACCGTTCCCGTCCCCCCATACGAGCCGTGTGAGATGCACGACCGTCAACGGCCCAGATCCCGAACGAGGTTCATCCGCTCATGAATTCCCGTCAGCGTCGCGGCGTCATACTTCTGCTCATCTCGGTCCTGTGCGCCTTCGGTGCATTCGTAGGCGTCCTGTCGGTGATCAGCGATGTGAATTCAAAGGTGGGCCCAGAAGTCGCAGCGTACGAACTGAAGTCGGACATCCCGCCGTACACCAAACTGAACAGCGGCGCCTTCGAGAAGGTGAAGATGCCGAAGCGCTGGCTGCCGGAGACCGCCGTCACCGACCTCTCCCAGATCAGCGGGAAGATCGCCGTCACCACGCTGCGCAAGGGCTCGCTGCTGCAGAGCGACATGATCGTCAAGCAGCCCGCGCTCCAGGCCGGTGAGCAGGAGATCGCCATCATGATCGACGCCGAGACCGGCGTCGCGGGCAAGATCACCCCCGGCTCCACGGTGAACATCTACGCGACGTTCGGCGGAGAGACCGACCGCGACAAGCCCATGTCGCGGATCATCGTGCCGAACGCGCGCGTCCTCGACGTCGGCCGGCTCACCGCGCTCGAGCCGAAGAACGACGACCAGAACGCGCCGACGGAGGCCGTCCCGATCACCTTCGCCCTGAACACCAAGAACGCGCAGCGCGTGGCCTACGCCGAGTCCTTCGCCGCGCACGTGCGGCTCGCCCTCGTCGCGCCCGGCAGCGACACGACCATCCCCCCGGGAGACCGCTCGTACTCCCTCGACGAGGACCAGTGAGGTTCGGATGAGCACAAGGATCCTCCCGGCGGTGGGTGACTTCGACGCGGCTCGGTCGGTCACCACACTGCTCAGCCAGTTGCCCGACGCCGAACCGGCGGCGCCCGTCGGCGACTCCACGTCGCTGCTGGACACGCTGGCCCGGCTCGCGTCGGAGTCGCTGGACGAGGTGCCCGAGGTCGTCCTGGTCCACGAACGGATCGGGCCGGTGCCGGCGCTCGAGCTGATCCGGGAGATCGCCCTGCGCTTCCCGGCGGTGGGGGTCATCCTCATCACCGCCGACGCAAGCCCGGGTCTTTTCACCGCGGCCATGGACTCCGGCGCACGGGGCATCGTCGCGCTGCCGCTGAGTTACGAGGAGCTCGCCAGCCGGGTGCAGACCGCGGCCCAGTGGTCGGTGGGCGTCCGGCGCCATCTCGGCAGCGGCGCCGACATCCCCACCGGCCCCGGCGGCACCGTGGTCACCGTCTCCGGTGCCAAGGGCGGTGTCGGCACGACCGTCGTCGCCGTCCAGCTCGCCCTGGCGGCGCGGGCCTCGGGCAGCACCGTCGCCCTGGTCGACATGGACCTGCAGGCCGGCGACATCGCCTCGTACCTGGACGTGCAGTTCCGCCGGTCCATCGTCGACCTCGCGTCGGTGCAGGACATCTCGCCGCGCGTGCTGCAGGACGCCGTGTTCAACCACACCACCGGCATGGCGCTCCTGCTCGCGCCCGGTGAGGGCGAGCGGGGCGAGGAGGTCGCCGACCGCTCCGTACGCCAGATCGTGAGCGCCCTGCGCTCGCGGTACGAGGTCGTGGTCATCGACTGCGGCACCCAGATGAACGGAGCCAACGCGGCGGCCATCGAGATGGCGGACACGGCCCTGCTCGTCACCACGCCCGACGTGGTCGCGGTGCGCGCGGCCAAGCGCGTCGTGCGGATGTGGAAGCGGCTGCAGATCCGCAAGGCCGAGGAGACCGTCACCCTCATCAACCGCCACATACGCAACACCGAGATCCAGCCGCCGCTCGTCCAGAAGATCACTGGCACGAACGTGGCCCCGATCGCGGTGCCGGCGAACTTCAAGGAGCTCCAGCCCGTCGTGGACGCGGGCCGCATGCAGGACCTGGATGCCAAGTCCACGGTGAAGCAGGCGCTGTGGGCCCTGGCCGGCGAACTCGGCCTGGTCAAGGCGCCCGCGGGCGCACAGGGAAAGAGCGGCAAGTTCCGTGGCAACGACCGGGGATCGATCGGTCTGCGCCGCCGCGGCAGGGGCGGCGGCGCCGACCCGCAGACGACGAGAGACAGCTGAGGGGGGAGAAGAGCCATGAGGGTTCCGGGCATACACCGGCGCTTACTCAGCGCCCGGGCCGACCGTTGCCCGCGCGGAGCACGCGACGACCGAGGCCAGCTGGCGCTGGAGTTCACGGCCATGACGCCGGTGATCCTGGCCACCGTCATCGTGCTCTGGCAGGCGGTGCTGGTCGGCTACACCTTCGTACTCGCGGGCAACGCGGCCGACAGGGCGGTGCACGCGGGAGCCCAGGCCGACTGGTGGAAGGGCCGCAACCAGGTGTGCCGGGAGGCCGGCGAGCAGGATCTTCCGGCCGCGTGGCGCGACGGTGCCGACATCGGCTGCCGCGCGGACGGGGACCTCGTCAAGGCCCACGCCGACCTGAAGGTGCCGCTCCTCTTCCCCGGCTTCGTCGACATGCCCCTCACCGTTCCCGGCAAGTCCGCCGCAGCGAAGGAGAGCTGAGCCATGGTGAGCCGAACGGGTCGCGCGCGGCGTACCGGTGAACGCCTCCGCGCAGTACGCCGCCGCGAACGGGGCCAGGTCGCCATCGAGTACGTCGGTCTGCTGCCCATCCTGCTGATCGTGGGCCTCCTCGCCGTCCAGCTGGGTCTGGCCCTCTACGCCGCCCAGCAGGCCGGCACCGCGGCCCGGGCCGCCGCCCGCGTCGCGTCCCACGACAACACGGACGTCGACTACCGCACGGCGGGCCGGGACTCGGTCAGCGACTGGCTCGACGTCCAGGTCGAGCTCGACCCGGTGGGCGCCTTCGACGAGGTGAAGGTCACCGCCAAGGTCGACGTCCCCTCCGTCATCCCGGGAGTCGGATTCGGCGAGGCGAAGCGTTCCGTCACCATGCCGCGCGACTAGTTACCCCCCACGAGGAGTCACGCCCATGAGCCTGCGGGCCCGAATCAGCAACCCCGAGCCACAGAGCGGCCAGAACGAGGAGAACCACCTCGTCGGCGTCTACCGTGCCAAGCTCCTGGAGGAGATCGACCTCGCGGAGATGTCGGCGCTCGCCCTGGCCGACCGGCGCATCCGCCTCGAACGGGTGCTCGGCCACATCATCTCGCGCGAGGGTCCCGTCCTCTCCACGCACGAGCGGTCCGCGCTGATCCGGCGCGTCGTCGACGAGGCGCTGGGCCTGGGCATCCTGGAGCCGCTGCTCGAGGACGCGTCCATCAGCGAGATCATGGTCAACGGCCCGGACCAGGTCTTCGTCGAGCGCGGCGGCCGCCTGGAGCAGCTCCCGATGCGCTTCAGCTCGCAGGAGCAGCTGATGCAGACCATCGAACGCATCGTCTCCACCGTCAACCGCCGTGTGGACGAGGCGAACCCGATGGTCGACGCGCGCCTGCCGTCCGGCGAGCGCGTCAACGTCATCATCCCGCCGCTGTCGCTGACCGGGCCGATCCTCACCATCCGGCGCTTCCCCCGCGCCTTCACGCTCCAGGAGATGATCAACCTCGGCTCGCTCGACGAGCACATGATGATGCTGCTCACGAGCCTGGTGCGGGCCAAGTTCAACATCATCGTCTCGGGCGCCACCGGCACGGGAAAGACGACGCTCCTCAACGCCCTGTCCGGCCTGATCCCCGAGGGCGAGCGGATCGTCACCATCGAGGACTCCGCAGAGCTCCAGCTCCAGCAGAACCACGTCATCACGCTGGAGTCCCGGCCCCCGAACGTCGAGGGCAAGGGCCGCATCACCATCCGCGACCTCGTCCGCAACTCGCTGCGTATGCGCCCCGACCGCATCATCGTCGGTGAGGTCCGCGGCGGCGAGACCCTCGACATGCTCCAGGCGATGTCGACCGGTCACGACGGTTCGCTCGCCACCGTCCACGCCAACAACGCCGAGGACGCACTGATGCGTCTGCAGACCCTGGCCTCGATGTCGGAGGTCGAGATCCCGTTCGTGGCGATCAAGGACCAGATCAACAGCGCGATCGAGGTCATCGTCCAGCTGACGCGGTTCGCCGACGGCGCCCGCCGCATCACCGAGATCGCCTTCGTCGACTCCCACGGCCGCGAGGAGTACCGCATGGCGTCCGCGTGCCGCTTCCACGCCCAGCCCATGGCCGGTGACGGCCGGATCTACGGCAAGTTCGAGTACTTCCCGCTGCCGCGCAGTATCGCCGACCGGCTCTATATGAGGAACGAATCCATCTCGCCCGTCTTCGGCGTCGCGGACTCGGAGGCCCAACTCGTCAGGCGTTCGGCGCCGCTGTGACGCATACGCCTGCCCGCCGCCCCCTGCCCCTCCCGCCTCTGCCCTCCCCGTCCCCGAACCCCCGCTCCGGAGAAAGCCCGTCCCCATGGATCTCTCACTTCTGACGATCGGAGCCACGCTGCTGACCTGCGTGCTCGCCGTCGTCGGCTTGCACACGTTCTCGGCGGGCAAGGCCGCGCGGCAGGCACTCGTCGACCGGCTCAGCGCCACCGGCCAGATCCCCATCGTCACGGGCCGGCGGCGCCGCTTTCGCAAGATCGACCGGCGGCTGCGCGGCACCGGACTTGGCCGCCGCATCGAGCGCAGGATCGCGACGACCGGCCTCGACATCACACCGGGCGAGTACTTCGTGTACGTCGTCGCCGCGCTGCTCGGCCTCTACTTCGTCGCCAGTGCCCTCTTCGCATCGTTCTTCGGCATCATCGCCGCGATCATCGGACTCTGGGGCGCCAACGCCTTCCTCAACTGGCAGCGCAACAAGCGCACCGAGGCCTTCATCGCCCAGCTTCCCGAGCTGACCCGCATCCTCGCCAACGCCACCCAGGCCGGCCTCGCGCTGCGTACGGCGATCGGCATGGCCGCCGAGGAGCTGGACGACCCGGCGGGCGAGGAGCTTCGGCGGGTCGCGGACCAGCTGGCCGTCGGGCACTCCCTCGACGACGCCATGAACGAGCTGGCCGAAAGGCTCCCGTCGCGCGAGCTTACCGTCCTGGTCACGACGCTGATCCTGTCCAACCGGGCGGGCGGCACCATCGTCTCCAGCCTGCGCAATCTCACCGAGACGCTGGAGGAGCGCAAGGAGACCCGGCGCGAGGTCACCACGCTGCTGTCCCAGGTCAAGGTCACCGCGTTCGCGGTCCCGCTCCTCGGGCTCTGCTTCCTGCTGATCCTCAACAGCATGCGCGCGGGCGCACTCGACGACATGACCGGTTCCTTCGTCGGCAAGGTGGCCGTGATCATCTCGGCCGGGCTGTACGGGCTCGGCTTCTTCCTCATCAACCGGCTCACCCGAGTCCGGATCTGACGGAACCCAGGAAACCCCAGAAAGGAGGACACGCGATGGATCTGCTGCTCGCCCTAGTCATCGGACTCTCCGTCTTCGGCGCGTTCAAAGGCATACGCCTCTACCGTGCCGACGCCAGACTTCCCGACGACCTCGCCGTGGCACTCGAGGTAGGTGCCTCGCGGACCACCGCCGCGGGCTCCGCCGTCGACCGGATCGGCATGCGGTACGCGCCCCGGGTCCTGAACATGATGGGCCCCAAGCGCGTCGACCAGATGCGCCGCAAGCTCGACATGGCGGGCAACCCCGGCGGTATGACCATCGACCGGTACGCCGCCCGCCGCGCCGTCTACACCGGCCTCGGCTCCATCACCGCACTGGTGATGCTGATGAACGGCCAGGTCTTCCTGGCCATCCTCTTCGCCCTCTACGGCTTCTTCTGGACCGAGGTCCTGATCCGCTCCGCGATGGGCCGCAGGAAGGACGACATCGAGCGCACCCTGCCCGACTTCCTCGACGTCCTCGCCGTCGTCGTCTCCGCGGGCCTCGGCTTCCGCCAGGCCCTGGAGCGCGTGTCGGAGAAGTACCAGGGGCCCTGGGCCGACGAACTGCGTATCACGCTGCGCCAGATGGACATGGGCGTCAGCCGCCGCGAGGCCTTCGACCAGCTGCGCAAGCGCAACGACTCCGAGCAGGTCTCGATGTTCGTCTCGGCGCTCCAGCAGGGCGAGGAACTGGGCGCCCCGATCGTCGACACGCTCATCCAGATCGCCAACGACATGCGCCGCACCGACGCCCAGAACGCCCGCCGCAAGGCGTCCAAGGCCGTGCCGAAGGCCACGCTGATCGTCACGAGCGTCATGCTCCCCGCCACGATGATCCTGATCGGCGTCGGCTTCTACTACGCGTCCGGCGTCGACTTCAACGATGTGCTCGGCGGCTGAGCAAGGAAGGAGGTGAGTGCCGTGTTCCAGCAGTTCGCCGCGGCCCCCGCGCTGACCGGGGGCTCCACCCCGAGCGGCCCCGAGACGAACCCCGGCCATGTGCCCGCGCTGCCGATCCAGGTCAACGCGCTCCAGGCCCTGTGCCGTCAGCTGTTCGCCTTCCGGCTGGCGATGACGGCGCTCGCCACCCCGTTCGCGCTCTCCGCGACCCACTCGGAGCTGTCCAATTGGCTGGTCGGCGCGGCCGTGCTGGTCACCGTGATGGTCAGCTACCTGCTGCTGCGGGACTGGGAGCGGTTCGGCCCCGTCCTGCTGCGCCACCCCGGGCTGCTCGCCCTCGACATGCTCTTCGGCGCGCTGCTGCTGTTCAGCGCCTCGCCGAACTCGACCCTGGCGTTCGTCACGATCTGCACTCCGCTGCTCGCCGGCCTCGTCTACAGCTGGCGCGGCGGCGGCGTCTTCGCCGCACTCCAGGTGCTGCTCCTCGCCGCTGCGTACGGCGTGAACGAGGAGGTCGAAGCGCACGCCTCCGCACTGCTGCTCGCCGGCCTCTGCGTCATCGCGGGCGCGGTCGGCAGTACGCTCCGGGGCCTGCTGCTCCGCTTCGGTGCCGCGTCCCAGGCCCTGACGGAGACCCGGGCCCGGCTCGCCGTCAACGACGCGGTGGAAGGCGAACGAGCCCGCCTCGCACGCGAGATGCACGACTCGGTCGCGAAGACCCTGCACGGCATCGCGCTCGCCGCCGACGGCCTCGCCGCATCCGCCGACCGCATGGACCCGCTCACCGTCAAGCACCAGGCCGAACTCGTCGCGCGCTCGGCCCGCCGCGCCGCGTCGGAGTCCCGCGAACTCCTGTCGGACCTGCGCCGCGAGGCCGGCTACGACGGAGGCGTCGACGTCGCCTCCGAACTGGCCGCGCGTACGGCCGACTTCGGTCGCCGTACGGGCCTCTCGGCGTCCTACCACCCGCTAGGTGGCATGCCCCTGCCATCGATGCCGAACGCCGTGGGACGGCAGTTGCTCACGATCGCCTCCGAGGCGATGGAGAACGCCCACCGCCATGCCCACCCGACCCGCGTCGACGTGTCCGCGGGCATCGTCGGCGACCAGGTCCGCCTCAGCGTCTACGACGACGGCAGAGGCCTTCCGCCCGGTACGACCCTCGACGAACTCCGCCGCGCGGGCCACTTCGGGCTCGTCGGCATGGTCGAGCGGGCCGCCTCGGTCGGGGCCCGCATCCGCATCGGAAAGGGCCACGCGGCCACCGGCACCGAGGTCCGCGTGGACCTTCCGCTGGCGGCCGTCACCCCGCGCCAGATCCCCACCGCAGTAACCGCAGAACCCGCTCAAGCAGCAACAACCTGACCCACCACGACAACCTGATTCAGCGCGACAACTGATCCATCCGCTCCCCGACCGTCCCCCCACCTCCGGAGAGGAGGCCGCACGATGCCGGACGAACCGCAGACCGGGCACCACCTGTCACACCACGTGTCCCAGCACACCTCAGGGAACTCGGTCCCCCGTTCCGAGCACACTCCGACGCACGTCCCCATACCTCCGTCGGCCGCGGCGTCTGAAGGATTCCCCGCCTTTCCCGGCCCGCCCCGAGCCGAACCGCTGCGCGTCGTCGTCGCCGACGACAACCCCGTCGTACGGGCCGGACTGACCGTCCTGCTCTCCGGCCGAGACGACATCGAGGTCATCGCCGAGGCCGCCGACGGCCGCCAGGCCTACGAGGAGGCCCAGCGCCACCGCCCCGACGTCATCCTGCTCGACGTCCGCATGCCGGGCGTCGACGGCATCTCGGCACTCCCGCACCTCGTGCGGCTCGCGCCGGTGCTGATGATGACGTACAGCCGAGAGGCCGAAATCGTCCATGAGGCGCTGCGCCTCGGCGCCGGCGGCTACCTCGTCCATGGTGAGTTCACCGCCGACCAGCTGGTGGCAGCCGTACGCGACATCAAGGCGGGCCGCGCCCCCTTCACCCACACGGCTTCCAGCGCGCTGCTCGCGGCCGTGCGAGGTGGGCCGGGGGCCCCAGGGGAGGCCCCGCCGCCGCTGCCGGAGGGCCTGGGAACGGCCTTCACCGGCGGGCCCGGTTACCAGCCCGCTCCCCAGTCGCAGCCTTACGCCCAACCATCTGTGCAGTCCTACGCGCAACCATCTGCACCCGCACACGATACGGCAGCGCAAATACCGGATGCCTGGCCAATGAACCAGCAACGGCCAAGCGTTGAGCCAATTACGGGGCAGCAAAAATTCCCGCAAAACCCTTCGCTATCGCAAGCGAATATGGCACAGTCTTCTCCGTCGGCCGCAGCCGGACCCCCGTCTGCCACGGGGGGACGCGAGGCACGCGGAGTGCCGTCAGGACTGAGTCAGAGGGAGGTGGAGGTGATGGACCTGATCGCGTCGGGCATGTCGAATCAGCAGATCGCCGCCACCTGCTTCATCAGCGAGAAGACCGTCAAGAACCACATCAACCGCATCTTCACGAAGCTGCACGCGGGGAGCCGCAGCGAGGCGATCGCCATCTGGCTGGGAACGGCTCGGGGTGGGGGATCGCGGCATGTCTGAGCGCGCGATGGGTCCGATGGGGCCTGCCCCCGAGGGCTCCGTGGGTCCCCGCGGGCTCATGGGCCCGGAAGCCCAACGCGGGTTTTGGGCCCGGGGTTGGGCCCGCAGGCCCATGCTCCAGGGGTCCCCTCGGCCGTACGTTCTTGGTGTCGCCAGCGAGACCGGCAAGGAGGAAGCCGGAAGCGCAGGAGACACCAAGACTTACGCGATTGCGTCGGCCGGTGAGCGGCCGGCCGAGCATGGAGGGGAACACCATGAAGGACGTCACGCTGAAGGCCGCCACCGCTGCTCAGGTCTACGTCGGCCACTGGGCGAACACCACGGTCGAGAAGATGAAGCGCCGCAGCGACAAGGGTCAGGGCGCGCTGGAGTACGTGGGCATCACGATCCTCGTCGTGGCGATCATCGTCGCTCTCCTGAACACCAAGATGGGCGACACGATCGCCAACAAGTTCACCGAGAAGGTCAACGAGGTCCTGAACGGGTGACCCGGGCAGTCCGCAGCGAGAAGGGGCAGGCCGCACCGCTGTACATCACGGCGGTGGTCGGTCTGCTCTTTCTTGCGCTCCTGTTCTTCGCGTTCGGCAAAGCCGACGCGGCGCGCAACAGCACTCAGTCTGCGGCCGATGCCGCCGCCCTGGCGGCGGCACAGGAGTCCAGGGACCAGCTGCGGAACGGCTTCCTGGAGAACATCCTTGACGGCGACTACCTCCGGGACATCCTCGACGGCAATCAGATCGGCACGTACAACGGCTGCCAGGCCGCGGTCCGTTTCGCCGAACTGAACGACGCCGAGCTGGACCCGGACAAGGTGAGCTGCGCCCAGCTGAACGATGGGCGCTGGGGGTTCACCGTCAACGTCGTCTCCAAGAAGTCGATGGGCGACACGATCCTCCCCGGTACGGAGAAGAAGCACGCGAAGGCGACGGCCACGGCCGTGGTCGAGCCGCGATGCCAGTTCGACCCGAACGAGGACGACCAGGCCACGCCGTCGCCCGACGAGAGCGACGACCCGCCCGGTAACGGCGATGACAACAAGCCTTCGCCCGGGAAGATCGTCTGCGACGGCAAGGACTGGCCCATCGACCCCAAGAACCTGGATCTCCTCCCGGACATGGCGGACCTTTTCACCGTCCGACTGGCCGATAACTGACCGCGAACGAGCGCAAAGGAACACCACTCATGAGTATTCGGCACGCGAGGCGCCTTCGTCGGGCCGCAGCGTCCACCCTTGTCGCCGCGGCCCTCGCCTTCACGGCGACGGCGTGCGGCGGTGACGACGGCGGGGACACGAAGGCGTCGTCCTCTTCGAGCGCCAGCCAGGACACGGGCAAGAGCGGCAGCAGCGGTAGCGGAAACACCGAGCCCGACACCAGCAAGACCATCGCGACGCTCAAGGGCGACAAGGGAATCGAGATGGTCGTGCACGAGGCGAAGCGTGACAGCGGCGGATTCGTCACCGTGAGTGGTGAGTTCAAGAACACCAGCCAAGCGACGTACACCATTCCGATCCAGTGGAGCGGACAGGAGACCGCGGTCGCGCGAACCGGGCGCTCCGTCGCCGCGATGACACTGGTGGACTCGAAGGAGAAGAAGCGCTACTACGTGCTTCGCGACACCGACAACCGTCCGCTGACCACCTCGGGCTTCGACCCGAGCATCGCCGCGGAGAAGAGCCTGACCTTCTTCGCCCAGTTCCCGGCTCCGGCGGACTCGACCACCTCGGTCGACCTGCAGTTCCCGGGCTTCCCCAACGCGACGATTGAGATCTCCTGATGAGCGCCGCCACCACCCGTACCCAGCGGGCCGGCGCCCGGTCGGCGGTCGCGGTCGTCGCCGGGGCACTGGCGTTCGGCCTCTTCGCCGCGCCGAACGCCCTGGCCGACGACGATCCGTACCCGTCCGCGTCGGCATCGGCTGCCGTCCAGGTCGACGGCAACGACCCCGATCTGAAGCTCCCGGACGGTGCGACCCTGGCCGCTCCCAAGGTGCTCGACATCAAGTCGGTCGTCGAGGACCTGGACGGCGACGAGCGCCGCGAGGACACCAACTCGGATGTGAAGTTCGCGCTTCAGTCCGAGGTGCTGTTCGGCAAGGACAGCGCGAAGCTGAGCAGCCAGGCCACGTCGCGGATCGCGGCCATCGCCGACGAGATCAAGAAGCAGAACGCGACGAAGGTCCGGGTCTTCGGCTTCACGGACAACCTGGGCTCTTCCGCCCACGGCCTCGTCCTCTCGAAGCAGCGCGCCCAGGCCGTACAGAACGTGCTGGCCAAGGAACTCGACGGCGTGAGCGTCACGTTCGAGGTCCGCGGATACGGAGAGCAGTACCCGATCGCGGACAACTCGACGGAGGAAGGCCGCAAGAAGAATCGCCGGGTCGAGGTCTCGTTCCCTCGCTCGGAGAGCTGACCACCCCCCACCAGAGGCCGGTCCCGCGCGCCGACGCGGGGCCGGCCTCGTGCCGTGCGTATCCGGCGCGGCCGTACAGCAGGTGTTCAGAGCGGGACGCTGCGGCCGATGATGCCCCGGTGATCGTCAGCCACGAACTGGATCATCTCGGCGTAGATGTCCGTCGCCAGGAAGGCCTGCCTGCCGTGCTCGGCGTACGCGGTGCTCTCCCACTCGAGACGGTCGGCCCAGTTGTCTTCTCCCTCGTAGAGCTCATAGCCCACGAAACCGGGTTGCAGTCGGAGCCAGTTCACCATCCGGCGGGTGACGTCGAGGAATCCCTCACGGCTCGCCCCGGGGCGCAGCCGCGAAATCACGATGTGAACACTCGGCTGGCCATCAGACACGGGGGCCTCCCCTGCAACGCGGCATGAACGGCATCGAGTCTACGATCACCGCGGCGCCCTTACTGAGATGCGGCTTCGTGCCGTGCGTTGTGGGGGAGCCCTACAGCAGGTGGTCGGCCTTCCCCGCCTTGATGTCCCGGATGAGGGTACGGAGGGCCTCGCGGGTGTCGGTGACGTAGTGGTCCTCTTGTCCGGCGACGGTGATGTACGCGTTGCCCTGGTCGTCGGTGCCTATGCGGAAGCAGTTGGCGCCTTCACCGCACAAGGGCGCTTCCCAGGTGATGTCGGGCACGGGGTTCTCCTAGAGGTCGTCGGCGAGAGCGCGGATGAATTCGCGTGAGGCTTCCGGGGGCAGCGCCACGGCCTCCGCCGCGTCGAGCTGGGCCCGGTACTTGTGCAGCTGCATCTCCGAGTCGATGAACTCGGGGCCGTGCGTGCTGTCGAGCTCGACAGTGTCCAGTTGGGGCACGGCGGCTTCGACGTACACGACCGACTGTCCCGCCCCCGGGAAGCCACCGGCCTTGAACGGGATGACCCGTACGGTCACCGCCTCCCGCTCGGACATGCGCAGCAGATGCTCCAACTGCCTCCGCGCCACGGCGGAACCTCCGAACTCCATCCGGAGGGCGGCTTCGTGGACGATCACGTCGAGCGCCGGCGGCTCAGGCCGGTCCAGTACCTGCTGCCGGTCCATCCGATGCGCCACCCGTACGTCGACGTCAGCCGGCGGCAGGGGCGGGATCACGGCCTCGAACACCGCGCGAGCATGGTCCGCGGTCTGGAGCAGGCCGGGCAGGTGCACGCTCACAGCGATCCGCAGACGCCTGGCGTGCCACTCCATCTCGGCGATGTCCAGGAAGCTGACGGGGAGTTGGCCCCGATACGGCTCCCACCAGCCCTTGTCCCGCTCGGCGGCCATGGCGGCTAGTGCGTCGACGAGTGCCTGGTCCACACAGCCGTAGTTGCTCGCGAGCGTGCGTACACGCTCGGGGCTGATGCCGGAGCGGCCGGACTCCATGTTGGGCACGTTCGTCCGTGGCACACCCAGCAGCCCGGCTGCGTACTCCGTGGTCATCCCGGCGGCCATGCGCATCTTGCGCAACTCGGTACCGAGGCGCCGTTGACGCTCAGTTGGGGTACTTCTCGGCGCCATCAGCCCTCCTGTCCGACCCGGCGACGGGGTCAGTCTGCCTCCGTACTCCGCAGCCGGTCCACCGCGACCGAAGCCGACTCGGCGAAGCGGTAGTACACGTACTCCGAATTGCCCTACAGTGAGTAACGCGACGCTTACGCACGACGTAACCGGAAGCGCATCGCGCGAGCCTGCCCGCGGCCTCCTGCCCTGGGAGGGGCGGGCCCGCGCCAGGGAGAGAGGCCACCGGTCACGCGCAGACGTGTAGACACCACCGCTCAACGATCCCCGCACACCAGAGGGAGTCCCCGTGTCCGTAACCATCTCGTCCTGCCCGAGTCCGGCCCCCGTAGAGCCCACGACACCGCCGACCCCCGAAACGCTGGCGTACAGCCTCACGCTCCCCGCCGCTCCGGCGAGCCCGGCGGTTGCGAGGGCCGCGGCCCGCACGATCCTGCGGACCCACGGCCTGCAGGACGTGACGGACGCAGCGGTGCAGGTGGTGGCCGAACTGACGGCGTGCGCATGCCGGTTCACGCCCGTCGAGGTGTACGTGTCGCTGCGGTACAGGGAGGGCGCGTTGAGGGTGATCGTCTACGACGGGCACCCTCGCCACACACACCCGCGCCTCGCCGCGGCCTGCGAGGCACGACGCAGGGCGGACCTGCGGCTGCTCGCCTGCGTGGTCCGGGCGTGCGGCGGCGACTGGGGCTTCGGCGACGCCCGGGAACCGACGGGCGGTACGCGGATGTGGGCGGTGCTGCCGAGGGAGGGCGCCCGCGCCTACCCGGAGGCCGGCCCGGCGCGCGGCGGGGATCCGCAGTCGTGGTGAACGTCAATGTTGCTGCGGCCATAGGGCCGGATCCGGTGACGCCCGGCAGAACAAGCCAGGTCACAGCTGGCTGACCGCTTGAGTGGATCTTCGGACTCGCAACCAGAACGGAGTAGCAATGTCGGAACCACCCGACCTGTACACAATCGAGCTGGAGCCGGAGGTGCGCGCATGGCTGGCGACCCTCGCATCGCCCGACTACCGCGCCGTCGAGCGGTTCGCCGACAGGCTCGCGGTGGACGGCCCAGCCTTGCCCTTCCCCCTGGCCAGCCATCTCGGGGATGGACTCAGGGAGCTGCGCATCGGCGCCATACGTGTCACGTACTGGTTGGCTCCTGGCCGCAGGGCGATTCTGCTTACCGTGTTCCGAAAGAAGAAGATGCGGGAATCCGACGAAGTCTTGCGAGGTCAGCGGGCGCGGAAGCTGTGCGAGGCCGAGCATCCTCCGGCCGGCGAGCACGACGTCTACAGTAGGGACGAGGAGGCCTGATGAGCGGCGGTTATCACACCAGCTGGAAGGTCCCGGCTGAGCACCAGCAGGACCCGGCATACCGTGCCGCGGGCCGGCGCATGGACTTCGCTCAGGCGGTCTACGAGCGGCGCTCCGCACTGGGCTGGAGCACGGCCGAACTGGCTCGCCGAGCCGACATGTCCGAAGAGGACATCGAGTCGATCGAAGAGAGCGGGGTCGATCCCTCTCTGGAACTGATCGAGCGGTTGGCTTCCGCCCTCGAGTCGGGCGCCCGGATCGACCCTCACGCCACTCCGGAGTTCCGCTTCGAGGGCCACGCCGCCTGAACGGCCGGATCCAGCGCCAGCCGACCGCGGGCCCAGACGGCAGCGCGAGAGCGCTGTCCGAGGACCGCGTCGAGTCGGGTGATCGGCAGCCGGCGGACGCTCCAGCCCCTGCGGCGGCCGGTCGATTGGCTGGCCTTGCGAAAAGCCGGTAGTGGGCCCCGAGTTGGGTCCAGGGGCCCACGCCGAATGTCTGTGGCCCTTCATATGATCACCGGCTATGTCGGCTTTCTACGGCTCCGGGGCACCCTTCGGGCCTTACCCCCCATACGGCGCGGGACGGGTGCGTATGCCGCGCACCGTTGTGGCGGCGCGCGTTCTGCTGTTCGTGCTGTTCGGCTTCACCGCGATCGGTGTTCTCGGTGCGTTGGTGGCGATTGCGTCGCTGACCGGCGAGATCCTCGGGCTGCTGGTGTATGCGGCCGCGCCGGGCGTGGCCGGGTTGGTTCTGGCGTTGAGGGCGTGGACCGGGGGCCGTTATGTGCGGTGGTCGCTGATCGGTGTCCAAGGTCTGTTGCTTCTGCAGGCGTTGGGGTCGATCGGGCATGGGGATCCGCGGGGGCTCGTGCAGCTGGCCATACCGGTCGCCGTGATCGTGTTGCTGTCGCAGCGGTCGGCGCGGGAGTGGTTTTTGCTGCCGGAGCTGGACCGGGCGGAGAACCCGGGGTTCAGCCTGGCGCGGATGCTGAAGTGGCGGCACAGTGACGAGGGCCAGTCGGTGCTCGAGTACGTCGGCCTGGTGACGCTGGTGGCGGGGATCGTCGTGGCGCTGCTGGTGACGGGGGTGGCCGGGCAGATATCCGGCGGCTTCCAGTCGGCGGTGTGCCAGGTGACGGGCTCGGCCTGCCCTGCGCCGAAGGGCAACGGGGGCACGGAGGTCGAGGCGGGGGACAGTCACGGGGACAACGCGACCGGGACGCAGGGCGGCGGATCCGACGCCGGGTCGGGTGGCTCTGGGTCGGGTGGCTCTGGTTCGGCGGGAACCGGTTCGGGGGGTTCCGGATCGGCGGGAACTGGCTCCAGTGCCGGCTCCGGCTCGGGGAGTTCCGCGTCGGGGGGTTCCGGCTCCGACTCCAGCTCAGGTTCCGGCTCCGGCTCCGGTGATACGGACGGCAGCGCGACCAGCGATGACGACGACTCCGTCGGGCCCGCCGACGAGCCCATCCCCGCCGACGGCACCGCCGCACAGTCGCAGGACGACGGTGGTGGCGGAGGCGACGGGGGCGACGGCGGTGAGAAGAAGAGCACCCTCGATCAGATCGGTGACATGTTCACCTCGCCGTTCAAGGCGGCGTGGGGCGACGTCAAGGACACCGGCAACATGATCCTGCACCCCATCGACTCGGTGGAGCAGATGTGGGACGGCCTGTCCACGTACACCAGTGACTGGTGGTCCACGAAGTCCGACGAGCTCGGCAAACGGTGGGACGAGGGCGGCTGGAACTACATCGGCGTTCCGCTGGAATGGGTCGCCACTCCCGCCGAGTTCACCGCCGACTTCCTCGTGGACTCCTTCGTGGACGTCGACTCCTTCAACAAGGGCAACTGGGGCGACGGCATCGGCAACACCGCCTGGAACATCGGCTCGATGTTCATCCCCGGTGTCGGAGAGGTGAAGTGGCTCAACCGGCTCAACAAGCTCAACAAGCTGAACAAGCTGGTGAAGTTCACCGAGAAGGCGGCCGAGGCGGCCGAGAAGGCCCGCAAGGCCGCGAAGATCGGCGACGCCGGCGCCGCGCGCAAGGCGGCGAACGACGCGGACAAGGCCGCCGACGAGGCCGAGAAGAAGGCCCGGGAATCCGGCTGCACCCTCTCCGCGCCCGCTCTCACCGTCCCGTACGGCGGCGGCGGGCCCGGCCTCACCGGTTCTTCCGGTACTGGCACGACGGTCATCGCCGCGGGGGGGTCCAGCTCTCCGTACGTCATCCTCGCCGAGGACGGCTGCGACGAGGCGGCCAAGAAGGAGGCCCAGGACTCTCGCGAGCAGGCGGACGAGGCCGACAAGGTCGCCGACGGCGTGGAGCTGGACCAGGCGGCGGAGGACGCGAAGAAGACCATCGCGGACGCCAAGGACAAGCAGAAGACGCCGAAGAGCGACAGGTTCCAGCTCGACGAGAAGAAGATCGACGACCTGGTGGCCAGGGCGAAGGACAACCCGGACAAGAGCAAGGGCGAGTTCGGGAAAGACGAACTGGCCAAGTCCCTCCAGGACATGTCGGACATGCTGAAGACCAAGAACATCGACAACCAGAGCCGTGGCGCGCTGGGCGCCCCCGTGCTCAAGGCCACCAACCGGCATCAGCTGGCGGAGGCCATGGCCGAGGTCAAGGCGGCGAAGCGGGCGGCGGACAACGAAGCCGCCGAGGGCACCAAGGTCTACGCCGGAATCGGCGCGAAGAAGGGCCGCAGCAAGGTGGACCTGGGCGACGGAACCGTCGCCGACGTCAGCGCCATCGACGACGCCGACGTCGTCTATAAGGGCAAGGACGGCAACATCCACGTCGTCGAGGTCAAGAACACCGGGCAGGCCGCGACCCAGGCATCCATGCCCGCCCAGGCCAAGAGGCTGGCCGACTGGCAGAAGGCGAATCCGGGCCGCAAGGCACGCTACGAGATCGAGACGCAGGAGGGCTGGGACAAGGTCTTCGACGGCTTCCAGAAGGACAAGAAGACAGGGCAGGTCCCGGACGGCAGCCCCGCGGAGACTCTCGCCGACCAGGGCCTCGACCTTCGCGTCGCCGGGCAGGACATCTCGGCGCAGCAGCTCAAGGCGATGAGCGACGCCTGGAACAAGAAGACCCCCGCCGAACAGCAGGCGGCGCGGGACTCGGGCAAGATGAAGGACCCCAAGACCGCCATGGAGTACCTGGGTGTTTCCTGACGCACACCATCTGTTGCCCGCGGCCATGCGCGAGCTGCCTCAGCCGTGGAACGACCTGACGCGGGAGCGGCAGCGGAATCTGGAGGAGCTGCCGCACACGGAGGCGAACGAGCACGCGGCGCTCGACGCGCTGACGGCCGCGCTGTCCGCGCCGCCGGGCGCGCGGGGCGTGCAGGGCGTCTGGGGCGACGAGTCCTGGGAGCTCTTCGACCGGCTCCGCGCGGAAGCCGGTCACCGGATCGCACAGGTCATGCCGACGGCCGACCGCCTCACCCGCGAGGGCGTCACCGACGTACTTCGCGGGTGGGCGGAGAAGGCGGAACCGCCGGTGCCGGAGTGGTGGCTCGAGGAGCAGTCGGACCAGATCGCCCGCGCCTGGGCCGACTCGGCGCTCTCGGGCTGGGCGCATGACGTACTGCGTTGGCTGCATCGGCAACCGGAGCCACGGGACGAGGGGCGCATCGCGGCTCTCGCAGAGCGCTGTGCCGAAAACGGCCTCTCGTCTCACGAGGCGGTGAACCTGCTGGACGCCCTTGGCTCGCCCCACGGGGAAAACGCACTCCTACGTTTGGTGCGGGCGGAAGGCGTGAGCGCAGTCAGCCGTGACTGGGCGCGGAATCGGCTCGTGCACATGCGTCGACCCCGCTACGACGCCCGTGCCCAGGAACCGGTGCAGGGCGAAGAGCCTCTCCTGTCGCCCGCCGTGCAGGACCTCCCGTACACGTGGGGCTCCGGCTTCCAATGGCCGCAGGACCTCGCCGAGACCGAGGAGAACTTCGCCTACGCGCGAGCGATCCTCGAATCCTGTGCACCGACGGGCCCAGTACCTGAACCCGTCCCCAACCCCTCATGGCGGGGCTTCGAGGACGAGGAGCAGCCGGTCTGGCTCGAAATCCGCGAGGTCATGCGGGACCTGATGCCGTACGCCCGCCTGGTCACCCGCGAGCGCCTGACCGAGGCGATGCAGGAATGCGCCCTGCTCGGCATCCCCGGCGTCCCGCAGGACCCCGGCAGCGAGGAAGCGGAACGCTTCATCCAGCAGTGGGCGACGTGGATCGCGGGCTGGATCGCGGGCGAGGTCTTCACCTGGCTCGGCATGTATGTCGACGACGAGACACCCATCACCCCATGGGCGATGGAGTTCGCCGAGCGGTACGCACGGAACGGCGTGGCCGCCGATCAGGCCGTATCGATGCTGCGCTGGTGGGACAGCGTCCCGCAGAGCCGCGAGGCCCTCGCTCGTATCGCGGCCGACGACTCCCTGCCGCCTGAGGTGAGGGAACAGGCCGGGGAGAGCTGAGAGAGGCCGCAGACCCGGCCTCGGTGTCGCGGCGTCCGACGTCTCAACGCACCTGCGGGCTAAGGGGATTAGGTCCCTGATTTGGGCCCGTGGGCCCATGTGGTGTGAGGCGACGGAACGTTACGTTCGGGGCTCGGATTGACGAGGGGGATCTGGGGAGCCATGCGCGGGTCACCGTCCTGACCACGACGGGGCTCGGTCGCGCATGACGCGTTCGGGGGCGGTCGGCCTCTGAAGCGCACAGCCCTCAGCCGCATCCTTGGGTGCCTCTGCCCCTGAACTCATCCTCGTGACGGGCGAGTTGAGGAGTGGCATGTCTGCGTTTGGGGGCGTCCCGGCGTTCGGGGGCGGCGGCTGGTCGTCGTCGGGGAGTGGAAGTCGCCAGGAGCTGCCCAGACCGCTTTTGGTCGCGCTGGTCCTCGTACACACGCTGTTCGCGTTCACGGTGGTGGGCGGGCTCGGTCTGCTGCTGACCGGTGCGTCGCTGGACGCCGTCGACGGCTGGCTGCTCGGTCAGGTGGCGTTCGCGGCGGCGCCCGGCACGGTCGGCTGGGTGCTGGCCCGCCGGTCATGGACTGGCGGGGTGTGGGTGTGGCGCGGGCTGCTCGCCCTGCAGGCGTGGCTGATCGTCGCCGCGGTCGGCAACATCGGCGACGGCTCCGGGCGCGGCTTCACGCAGCTTTTCCTGCCCATCTTGATTGTCGTGTTCCTGACTCGTCCGGAGAGCCGGGAGTGGTTCCGGCTACCTGATCGGGATCGGGTGGAGCGCCGTCCGTTCTCGCTCGCCCGGATGATCAAGTGGAGGAGCGGGGACGGCCAGTCGACGCTGGAGTACGTCGGGCTCATCTCGCTGGTCGCCGCGATCATCGTGGCCCTGCTGCTCAGCGGGGTCGGCGGTCAGGTGTCCGACGGGTTCCGCTCGGCGGTGTGCGAGGTCGTCGGGACGAACTGCCCTGCCGGGAACGGCGGCGACGAGGGCAACGTCCAGGCCGAGGACGGCCAGGACGGGGCGGGCGCCGACGGCGGGACTGACGCAGGTGCCGACGGGGGAGCCAACGCCGGGACTGACGCGGGTGCCGACGGGGGAGCCAACGCCGGGGCCGACGGCGGCACGGACGCCGGCCAGGGCCAGGGCGGCCAGGACAACGGCGGTGGTCAGGGCGACGGCGGCCAGGGAGACGGCGGCACCGGCGACGACGGGGGCGAAGGCAGCGGCGGCGCAGGCGGCAACGAGGGCCAGGACAACGGCGGAGCCGGCAACGGAGCAGGCGGCTCCGACTCGGCATCCCAGGGAACTGGCGGCGACTCCGGCAGTACGTCGAGCGAAGACTCCGGCGCCTCGTACAGCGACGAGACCGACGACGAGAAGAACGCCGCCGCGGAGGACGAGCCCGGCTGGGAGGAGGACGAGCAGGCCGCCGAGGACGGCGGCGACGAGGGCTGCTTCTCCGGCTTCGGCGCCTTCTTCGGGTGCGCGGGCGACCAGATCAAGCAGGTCGGCGAAGGGCTGTTCGTCGACGGCATCTGGGGCGACGTCACCGGAATCTGGGACACGGTCACGGACCCCGGCAAGGCCTGGGAGGGCCTGAAGGACTACGGCAGCTCCCTGGGCGACAAGTGGTCTCAGGACTCCAAGGACGCCGGAAAGAAGTGGGACAACGGCGACTACTTCGATGCCCTGACCGACTGGGGCGGCGCCTCGTGGAACACCGGCGTCAAGGTCCTGGACGACATGTTCGTGGGCGACGAGGTCCGCGACCAGTGGAACAACGGCCAGAAGACCCGTGCCGTCACCAACGTCGTCTGGAACGTCGGCTCGCTCTTCATCCCCGGCTACGGCGAAGCCAAGATCGTCCAGAAGCTCGGCAAGCTGGGCAAACTCGGCAAGCTGGGCAAGTTCACCGAGGACGCCGTCAAGGCGGCTGAGGACGCCCGCAAGGCGGCGAAGGCCGGCGACGTCGGCGCCGCCGAGAAGGCATCGAAGGAGGCCGACGAGGCGGCGGACGCGGCCGAGGACAAGGCCAGGAAGTCCGGCTGCACGATCACCTCGGCCCCCCGCCGCACCATCCCGTACGGCGATGCCCCGGGCCTGACCGGCTCCGCCGGCACCGGCACCACGGTCCTCGCCGTCGGCGGGTCCCGCTCCCCGTACGTCCTGCTGGCCGAGGAGCAGTGCGACCCGAAGGCGAAGCAGGAGGCGGAGGACGCCCGCAAGCAGGCCGACGAGGCCGCGAAGGCCGAGAAGGAGGCGAAGAAGGAAGAGAGCCGCAAGAAGGTCGCCAAGTGGAAGAAGCCGTCCTGGCAGAAAGACCTGAAGAACCCGCGGAAGGGCTCGAAGGACGGCGGCGACGGCTCCTGGAAGTCGAAGAAGGCGGTGGCGTACTGGCCGAGCATGGAGCGCTGGATGCGCTACCAGGAGCAGGTCTCCAAGGTGAAGCGAGGCAAGGAATACGCTGCCAAGGACCCGGAGACCGGCAGGGACGTCGATTTCGACGGCTGGGACTCGTCGCGGCAGACTTACGTCGAGGCGAAGTTCGGGTACAGCAAGAAGCTCGACGCGGACGGAAACCTTCAGAAGGCCCAGGCGGAGAAGTTCATCGAGCAGGCGCGGCGCCAGGTGCGTGCGGCGAACGGGAAGACGGTCGAGTGGAACTTCTCCAACAAGCGGGTGGCCGACGCGGCTGAGAGGGCATTCGAAGACGCCGGTCTCGAAGACGTGGTGGTCAAACACACTCCGGTGGAGAAATAGGGAGCGGAGGAGCACGCATGGCGAGCGAAGTGGTTGTGAAGGCTGCCTGGGGCCCCAGGGCCGAGACCCCCGTGCAGCTGGCTCGGCGCTGGTTGGAGCTGTTGGACCGGCTGGCGGAGCTGTCGGAGGGGGCACTGGCCGAGTGGCGCTGGGACGAGGGCGGGCTCGTCCCGACGGGAGCCGAAGACTTCGCGGCGGCGCTCGAGGCGGCCAATGTCAAGGACGACCTGGACATCCTCGGCTACACCGCCAACGTGGTCGCCACTCAGCCGGACGGAGCGTACGTTCGCGGTCGCGTGCAAGGAGGAGGCACGGACGGGTACTCCCCCTTCACGGCCGTATGGCAGCTGTTCCCTGCACCCGGTTCGGCGGCGGGACCGCTCGCGGGCCGGTACACCGAGGCGCTGGCCGCGCTGGCGGGCGTGTGGGACGCGGACTACGGGCTCACCTACGACAGGGCGTTGTTCAAGGAGGTCAAGGCGGCCTACGGCCTGAAGGCCGCACACCCCCGCTGCGGCTGGGCGGTGCATCTGTCAGCCAACCGTGCCGCCCGTGTCCCGGACGACTTCATGGCACGTCGCGTCCCCACCGATCACGACGGAATCGTCCTGGATCTGGCAGACATCCCTGGCGGGACTCCGTCCACAGAAACGGTGCTTGCCGCTCACAAGGCGCTTGCCGAGGCCGGCGCCCTGGAGCCCATGCCTGTACCCGCCCCGCGAGCGAAAATGTGAGTGATCCGTCCATGAGCGTGCAGCGCTACCTACCGCTGATCGACGAACTCCTCGCCCGCCCCCTGAGCGGCGACGACGCCTACCACCTCGTCACCCTGCACGAGAGCCGGGACTTCGCTCCCCCGAACGACGACTGGGACGAGCTCATGCGGACAAGTGAGGAGTTCCAGGAGGAACTGGAGGAGCTGGCGGCCGCGCTGGATGCCCGGTGGGGCCCGCACGAGTCCATGTCCATGGAGGACTACTCCTACATGGACCCGGATGAGGACGAGCTCCCGCCCTTCTTCCGGGAGCTCGTCGAGAGCGGGTACTTCGGCGACCTGCTGTACTGGCGGGTCGGCGACCGCCTGGTCGCGGCGAGTGTCGGGCATGAGGACAAGGAGGAGCCGGTCGTGCTGTTCGCCGGGGTGACAGGCTCCGACGAGGGGTTCCCCGGGTAGGCCGGCGTCAGGTCGGCATCAGCTGTTCGGCTTCTTCGGCTCGATGTTCGCGTTGAGACGGAAGAGGTTTCCGGGGTCGTACGTCGCCTTCACCGCCGCGAGCCGTTCGTAGTTCGGGCCGAAGCTCTCACGCAGTAGCTGCTCACCCTCCTCCAGGAAGCCGGGGAAGTTGAGGTACAGGCCCCCGGTGGAGAAGGAGTCGCGCAGGTCGGAGAAGGTGTCGCGCACCCAGGCCACGTTCGCTGCCGAGTCGGCCTCCTCCTCCCAGTTCCCCTCGATGCCGAGCAGATAGGGGACGCCACGGTTGGCGAACGCGGTTTCCTCCTCGCCTACCTGCGCCATCGCGCCGCCCTGGTACCAGACGTCGATGGTCGAGGTCGGTGACGGCGCGGCGGCAGCGTGTTCGAGGATCCGTTCGATCAGCGCGTCGCTGAGCTCGGGCACGTTGAGGGACTTCCAGTAGTAGCGCCCGCCGTCCGGATAGTCCTCGTCCAGGACGGTCTGCGCCTCCACGTAGGAGAGGGGGCCGCTGAGGTCGCAGATCGGTTCGGTGATCTCGCGGAGCGGGCCGAGCGCCTCCTCGCCCTCCGCAGGGTCGCCAGGGAACAGGGCGAGGAGCGCCACGAAAGGCTCTCCGTGCGCCTCGGACGGGAACTCCTCGATCTCGGGAACCCGGCCGAGCACCCCGAGCGGACCGAGCTGGTCGGGTGCCTTGGAAAGGTACTGCTCGCAGGTCCGCAGCACCTCCCCGGCACGGTCCGCCGGGTAGTACACATTGCAGAAGAAGACTTCGGGGCCCACGGGAAGCAGGCGGTACTCGAACGACGTCACGACGCCGAAGTTGCCGCCGCCCCCGCGGATCGCCCAGAAGAGGTCCCCGTTCTCGCTCCCGTCGGCGGTCAGCAGCCTCCCGTCGGCGGTCACCACCCTCGCCGATACGACGTTGTCGCAGCTCAGCCCGTACGCGCGCCGAAGCCAGCCCATTCCCCCGGACAGGGTGAGACCGGCGATCCCCGTCTTCGAGACCAGGCCCAGGGGAGCGGCGAGCCCATGGCGTTGCGTCGCGCGGTCGACGTCCGCCAGCGTGCAGCCACCCCGCGCACGCGCCGTACGACCGTCCGGATCGACGTCGACCCCGGTCATCCCCGACAGATCGATGACCAGCCCGCCGTCGCAGAGCGCGAGGCCGGCGACGCCGTGCCCGCCGCCGCGCACCGCGAGCGGCAGGTCGTTGTCGCGGGCGAAGTTCACCGCGGCGATCACGTCCTCGTCGCCGTCGCACCGTGCCACCAGTGCGGGGCGCTTGTCGATCAGGCCGTTCCAGACCTTGCGAGCCGCCTCGTAGTCCGGGTCCCCGGGTCGTACGAGCTGCCCGCGCAGCCTCGAGGCGAACTCGTCCACGAGCTCCACCGCCAGCTTCTCCCCGGGGTCGTCCCTGTCAGTGCCTCGGCTCATGGCGGACACCTCCCGCGCAAGCCGTCACGCCTTCCACCTTCAGGCCTTCCACCTTCAGGATCAGGGCCAGCGGGGTGGGACGCCATCCGAGCTCGCTGATCATGATCCGAGCTCGCTGATCACGGCGGTCGGACGGTCAGGGTGGTCTGTGGTCACTCATGGCTGTACCGATGCATCCGCACGCCTCTAGTAGCCCAATTCCCTTGATTTCGCGATGAGGTGACTATGCTTCGGCTGTGACGGATGGGGCCAAGGTGGCTTTCGAGTCGTTCTGTTGAGCGCGTACGCTTCCTTGAGTCTTCAAGCACTGGCTGGGTGGGGGACACGTGTGCCCTGCCCCGGGCCGGTCAGCCGGCAGGACCGACCAAGGAACACGTAAGGAACCCCCACATGGCTGTTCCCCCCTCCCATCGCGCCAAGTCCCGCCTCACGCGCCGCGGTTTGATCGGTGCCGCGAGCGCGGTCGCCACCGGGGCCGTGGTGACTCCCGCGGTCATGGCCGCAACCACCGACTCCGGCGAGCCCACCGATTCGAGTGGTGCCGCTCAGAGCGGCACAACCGTCGAGACGTTCCCCGAGACCCGCTCCAAGGCGGCCGCCGGCGCGGCACCCGTAGAGGCCGCCTTCCCCATCGGCTACGTCGGCGTCCGCTGGGCGGCCACCGGTTCCGCGGACGGCGGCTCCATCCGGCTGCGCGCCGCCGACGGTGCGAGCGGTGACTGGAAGTCCCTGAGCGGCAGCGGCTGTTCGGAGGCGAACGGCGGCGCGCTGCTCGTCCCCGCCGGCAGCGCGTCCGGGTACGAGGTGAAGGCCCCCGACGGCGCCACCGGGCTGAGGTCGGTCGCCCTCGACACCAGCCACGGACCCGAGCGCAAGGTGGACGTCCCGTCGGACACCACCCGCGTACGCGGCGTCGCGTATCTGTCACGGGCGGCCTGGGGCGCCGACGAGTCGAAGCGGTTCAAGCCGGACGGCACGGAGAACACGCCGACCGCGTACTACCCCTTCCAGACCATCACGGTCCACCACACCGCAACGCCCAACGGCGACCCCGACCCCGCGGCCACCGTCCGCGCCATCTACGAGCTCCACGCGATCACCAACGACTGGGGCGACATCGGCTACCACTTCCTCATCGACGAGGAAGGCCGCATCTACGAGGGCCGCTACTCCGGAGACGACGGCATCCCCGCCCACGACGGGCAAGGCAAGCTCGTCACCGCCTTCCACGTCGCCGGCTACAACTCCGGCAACCTCGGCATCGCCCTCCTCGGCAACCTGATGGAACAGGGCCCGACGGACGCGGCCCGCACCGCCCTCACCCGGCTGGTCCGGGTCCTGAGCCGTTTCCACGGCCTCGACCCGCAGGCGCGGCTCACCTACACGAACCCCATCACCGGCACCCAGAAGGAGGTCCAGTCCATCAGCGGCCACCGCGACTGGATGGCGACGGAGTGCCCGGGCGAGGTCATGTACGCGGAGCTGGTGCGGGTGCGGGAGGCGGCGGCTGTGGGCCGCTCCTGAGCCCTCGGGCGGTCCTGTGAACGGGGCTGAACGGGGCTGAACGGGACTGATTGGGACCGGGGTTGGGTCCCCGGGCCCATGCCCTGCGCGGTGCGTGAACGTACCGTCGCTTCATGTCGTGGACCAATGACGGGGGAATGGCCTCCACGTCCGCCGTCGCGGGCCCCGCGCGTATGCCGCGGGCGCTCGCGACGGCCCTCATGCTGCTCGTCGTCCTCTTCGTCCTGAGCGTGTTGCCCGCACTGGGTGTGCTGGTGGCGGCCCCGCTCGACGGCGCGGTTCTGGGCGCACTGCTGTACGCCATCGCGCCCGGCACGGCCGGGATGCTCCTCGCTCGCCGTATGTGGGCGGGCGGCCCCTGGGTTGGCTGGGCACTGGTCGGCGTACAGGGCTGGCTGGTCCTGGAGGCCTTCGGCACCATGGCCCAGGGAAGCGGCCGGGGCCTCACACAACTGCTGCTGCCCGTCACCCTGATCGTGCTGCTGACGCGGCGCGCGTCCCGCGCGTGGTTCCGGCTGCCCGAGCTGGAGCGCGAGAACCGGCCGGAGTTCAGCCTGCCGCGCATGCTCAAGTTGCGGCACAGCGACGAGGGACAGAGCGCGGCCGAGTACGTCGGGCTGGTGGTCGTCGTGGCCGCGATCATCATTGCGCTGCTGGTCAGCGGCGTGGGACCGCAGATAGCCGGCGGGTTCCAGTCCGCGGTCTGCAAGGTCACGGGTACGTCGTGTCCGGCCGATCCGGGTGGCGGGGACGACAGTTCGGACGTCCGGGCCGGTGACGACGGGGGTGCCACGGCCGGCGGTGGGAACGGGGGTGCCGCTGACGGGGGTTCCGGCAACGGGGGCGCGAACGGCGCCAACGGCAACGGCGGTGCGAACAGTGGCACCGGTAGTAACGGCGGCGGCGGTGCGGGCGGTGGATCCGCATCCGGCGGCTCCGGTGGCTCTGGCGGTTCCGGCAGCGCATCGGGCGGCTCCGACGACGGCAACGGTTCCGGATCCACCGGCGACACCCAGGCCGGGGACGGCGACAACGGCGGCGACGGCGGAGGAGGCGGCGGCGACGAGAAGAAGGACGACGGCTGCTTCTCCGGCGTCGGCTCCTTCTTCGGCTGCGCCGCGAAACAGACCGGCGGCTTCGTCAAGGGTGTGGTCGTCGACGGCGTCGGCGGAGACGTCGTCGACGCCATCGACGGCGTCATCCACCCCATCGACACCGTCACCGGCACGGTCACCGGCCTGTGGAACTACGGCAAGGACATCGTCGTAACGGAGTGGGACGGGTACGTCGACAAGTGGAACAAGGGCGACTACTGGGGCATGGGCAAGCAGGCCCTGACCTTCGGCATCCGCAACAACGGAAGAATGATCAACGACTTCGTCCTCACCGACGACGTCCGCAACGCCTGGAACCGCGGTGACTACGGCGAGGCCGTCGGCCTGACCCTGTGGAACGGCGGCTCGTACTTCATCCCGGGCTACGGCGAGGGCAAGCTCGGCAACCTCCTGCTGAAGCTCAACAAGCTGGAGAAGGTCTCCAAGGTCGTGAAGGCCGTCGAGAAGGCGACCGAGGCGGCCGAGAGGGCCCGCAAGGCGGCCAGGCTCGGCGACGTCAAGGGCGCAAAGAAGGCCGCGGACGAGGCACAGGAGGCGGCGGACGAGGCGGCCGAGAAGGCCCGGAAGAGCGGCTGCGTCGTGGGGGCGCCGCGCTTCCGCGTCCCGTACGGCGGCGGGGAGTACGGCCGAGACCCGGCGCCGGCGGGCTCCTCGGGCGGCATCGTCACCGCGTCGTACACGACCGGTGTCTCGGGCACCGTGAGCGCCCCGGCCCCCGCCGTGTACTCGGCGAACGCACCCTCCGTCCTCCAGGTGCAGGAGAAGTGCGACGTCGAGGACCAGAAGGACGCGCACGACGCCCAGCAGAAGGCGCTCGAAGCGAGGGCCGAGGCGGCGAAGGCCGCTCTGCGGGAGCGGGGCTCCTCGGTGCCGGACGACCAGATCGACGGCCTCGTCAACCGCGCCAAGGACAACCCCGACCCGAACAAGGGCGAGATCGGCAAGAAGGACGCGGCCGACGCACTCGACGACATCACCGACCTCGCCCGCCGCAAGAACGTGAACGGCGACGCGGCAGCCGCGCTCGAGGGCAAGGTCGCGAACGCCTCCGACGCCAACAAGCTCGCCGAGGCACGCGCCGAGGTGAACGCCGTACGGCGCGCCGCCGACGACGCGGCCCCCGGCACCCAGGTGGACGCCGGAGTCGGCAGCAAGATGAACCGCACGGAGGGCGACCTCGGCAACGGCGAGAAGGTGAACCTCGACGAGATCCCGGACGCCGACGTGGTCTACAAGGACAAGAACGGCATCGTGCACGTCAAGGAGGTCAAGAACGCCGGCTCGGCCACGCGCAAGGCGGACTTCGCCAACCAGGTCGAGCGGCTCAAGAAGTGGGCGAGCAAGGAGCCGGGCCGCAAGGCCACCGTGGAGATCGAGACGACGGACCGCTGGACGTCGATCTTCAGCGAGTTCAAGCAGGCCCGGAACGGGAAGGCGGCGAAGGACACCCGGACGGCGGCCGGCGAGATGGCCAAGAACGGCGTGGACGTGAAGGTGGCCGGCCAGGGCCTGTCCGCCGACGAGCTGGGCAGGATGCAGCGCGCCATCGACGAGCGGACGGCGAACGGCACGATGGACTGGTCGAAGATGAAGGACCCGGAGAGCGCCAAGGCGTATCTGGGCATCAAGTGAACGAGTGCGTACGGGACGACCATGAGTGAGCAGAGCGCGGGCGCGGAGCGCAGCGAGGAGGCGTGGGACCCGGGGGTCGCGCGCCGGCACAGTGCCGACGGCGACTACGTCCTGCCCCGCGTCCTGCGCGAGCTGCCCGAGCCCTGGAACGGGGTCGGCGCCGACTGGCCCCGGATCGCCCAACTGCCCCGTACGGACGAGCGGTTGGCGGAGGTGTGCCGCATACTGACCGCGCTCCTCGACGACCCGGAGGCGGCACCGTACGTACCGCAGCCGCCGTCGCCCGGTCTGCTGCGGCACGCATGGGAGGAGTTCCAGCGGGAGACCGCGGTCAGGATGCCGCGTACGGACCTGGTGACCTGGGCCGGCGTGGATGGCCTGGTGCGGGAGCGGCGCGAGCGGGGCGGGCTGTACCCGCTGCAGCGGCACGTCCTCGACCACGTCGAGGTCGTGATGCTCGACCTGATCGCTTGGCTGCGCGACGACATCGCCGACTCGGTGTTCCGCTGGCTGGCCCTGGACCCCACCCCGGGGCGTTTCGCCGACTGGGCGGTCGGTCTGGCCGAGCGCTGCGTGGCGGCGGACATCGGCGCCGACTCCGCGATCGAGCTGCTGGGCGCGATCGGCGACGCGGATGCCGTCGCCGTCCTGCGGCGCCTGGCCGACAAGACGGACACCCCGGCGAGCTGGGAGAACGCGGACGCCGCCCTGGGGATGCTCGCCGAACTGGAGGACCGGAGAACGTGACGCGGTCCTAGGACAGCCGGGTGCTCTCCTCCACGGTCACCCGTGCACCGGGCCGCAGCCCCCATCCCGCCATCGTCCCCGCATCCGACTCCAGTACGTGCCGGGCCCTCAGGCGGGGAAGGGTGAGGCGGCCCGGCTTCACGGTGTGGACGTTCAGCACGTTCAGCTTGCGGTCCAGATAGGCGACGTCGATCGCGAAGCGCATGCGGAAGGTGTGGATGCTGCTCGCGGGAGACAGCAGGATCGCGCCGTCGATCCCGTCGCGCCCGAGGAGGCCGCGGGTGCGCGCGCGGAACGAGGTCGCCAACTCCAGCGGGACCGTGACGGCGGAGCCTTCGGCCCCTTCCCCGTAACCGCTGCCCCCGTGTCCGTCCGCGTGTACGACCAGCTTCGCCCGGCCGTCGCGCCAGCGCCCCATCGCCCGCCCCTGTCCGTCCGTTGTCTTTCGACTGTCCTACGGCTGTCCGTCGAACTCCGCCCCGACCGTATCCGCACCACAGTGGGTCCTGTCATGGGCCCACGGGCCCATGCCGCCCGGGTCGCGGGCGAATAGGGTCCCCGGCGTGTATCAGCTGCTGATCGCCGTGGCCGCCGCGTGGGGCGCCGCAACCGGGGCCCTGCTGCCCCGCGCCGCCTACCGGCTCGCCGTCGAACCCGAGGAGCCGTGGCGCGGCGACTGCCCCGCCGGGCACCCCATCACCGGGCCGCTCGGCGGCTGGGTGGGCCGGGCGCGGTGCGCCGACGGAACCGCGTACGGGCCCCGTACGGCCCTCGTCGCCGCCGTCACCGCGCTGGTGTGCGCGCTGCTCGCCGCGGCGACAGGGCCTCGCCCCGAACTCGCGGTCTGGCTGCTCGCCGCACCCTTCGCCGTACTGCTCGCGCTCACCGACTACGCCGTGCACCGGCTGCCCGACGTGCTCACCCTGCCCCTCGCCGCCGCGGCCGCCCTCCTGCTGGGGCTCGCCGCCCTGCTGCCGGGCAGCGCGGGCTCCTGGCCCACTGCGCTGCTCGGTGCGCTCGCGCTCGGCGGTGCCTACTTCGTCCTCTTCCTGATCAACCCCGCCGGCATGGGGTTCGGCGACGTCAAACTGGCGGTCGGACTCGGCGCGGCCCTCGGCTGGTACGGCTGGACGGTCCTGTTCACCGGCGCCTTCGCCGGGCTGCTCTTCGGTGCCGTCTACGGGGTGTCGCTGGTGGCACTGCGCAGGGCGGGGCGCAAGTCGGCGATCCCACTCGGCCCGTTCATGATCGGCGGGGCGTTCCTGGGCCTGGTGCTGGGAGGGCTCGCGGCGGGCTGACGGCCCTCGGCCGCCCATTGACTCAGCCGATTAATTCGGTCGCGGGCGCCCGCGGCGCGCTGGGACGATCAGCTCATGGACAGGTTCGAGAAGCTCGTCGCAGAGGCCGAGGCCGCGTCCGTCGACGGGTGGGACTTCTCCTGGTTCGAGGGCCGGGCCACGGAGGAGCGGCCCTCGTGGGGGTACGCGCGCGCGATGGGCGAGCGCATGGCGCGGGCATCGGCCGCGCTGGACATCCAGACCGGGGGAGGAGAGGTCCTCGCCTCCGCCCCGGAGCTTCCGCCGCTGACCGCCGCCACCGAGGCCTGGCCACCCAACATCGCCAAGGCCACCGCACTGCTTCGGCCGCGCGGCGCGGTCGTCGTGGCATCGCCGGAGGACGCGCCGCTGCCGTTCGCGGACGAGGCGTTCGACCTGGTGGTGAGCCGGCACCCGGTGCGCATCCACTGGGACGAGGTCGCGCGGGTACTGCAGCCCGGCGGCACGTACTTCTCGCAGGAGGTCGGCCCGGCGAGCGCCTTCGAGGTCGTGGAGTACTTCCTCGGGCCGCAGCCGGAGGAGGTGCGTAACGGACGGCATCCCGACGCGGCGCGGGCCGCGGCCGAGGCGGCGGGTCTTGAGGTCGTCGACCTGCGCTCGGAGCGGCTGCGGATGGAGTTCCACGACGTCGGGGCCGTCGTCCACTTCCTGCGGAAGGTCGTCTGGATGGTGCCCGGCTTCACCGTCGACCAGTACCGGCCGCGGCTGCGCGCGCTGCACGAGCAGATCGAGTCGGAGAGCCCGTTCACGGCCCACAGCGCCCGCTTCCTGATCGAGGCCCGCAAGTCGGGTTAGACCCGACGACGGCGGTGCCGCAGCGTCGGACGCGCACCCCGATGGGTGGGCGCGAATCGTCGCTGCACGACTCCGGAGAGTAGTTGTGGCGCGCCAATGCACGCAGCATCACTCACGAAGGGTTATGGTGGAAACCCCCCCTCGGGCCGGTCCGTCTCCCCCCCACGGACCGGCCCGTTTTCTCTTCACCCGGCTGAAGCCGCGCGGCTGTGACGAAACCGGCTGTGACGAACCCTGTGCCCGAGTCCACATACTCCGGCGGTAGGGTGTCGCCCTCGGGACTGTCGTCCGCTGCACGGCCACACGGAGGGACTGACCACACGTGAACTTGCGCGACCTGGTGTACGGACTTTACGCACGCCGGGTGGAAGGCCGTCTGGACCACGACCAGGTGCCGAAGCACGTCGGGGTCATCCTCGACGGCAACCGGCGCTGGGCGAAGGCGTCCGGTGGCACGACAGTGCAGGGACACCGCGCCGGGGCCGACAAGATCGCCGAGTTCCTCGGCTGGTGTGCCGAGACGGACGTCGAGGTCGTCACCCTGTGGATGCTGTCCACCGACAACCTCGACCGGCCCGAGGAAGAGCTCATCCCGCTGGTCGGCATCATCGAGGACGCGGTACGCGGCCTCGCCGCCGACGGCCGCTGGCGCATCCACCACGTCGGCACGCTCGACCTGCTCCCGGCCGGCACTCAGTCCGTACTCAAGGAGGCCGAGCAGGCCACCCAGGGCAACGCGGGGATACTCGTCAACGTCGCCGTCGGCTACGGCGGCCGCCAGGAGATCGCCGACGCCGTCCGCTCCCTCCTTCTGGACCACGCCCAGAAGGGCACCACCTTCGAGGAGCTCGCGGAGCTCGTCGACATCGACGTCATCTCCGAGCACCTCTACACGCGCGGCCAGCCCGACCCGGACCTCGTCATCCGCACCAGCGGCGAGCAGCGCCTGTCGGGCTTCATGCTGTGGCAGTCGGCCCACTCCGAGTACTACTTCTGTGAGGTCTTCTGGCCGGCCTTCCGCAAGGTCGACTTCCTCCGTGCCCTGCGTGACTACGCGGCACGGCACCGGCGTTACGGCGGATAGTCCGCCCGGCCGACAGGGCCGCCTGGGGCACGAGTAACGCAGAGTTCACCAACGCGCCGTCATATGCCATGGCATGGCTGCGCGTGTTCGAGGGAATAAGCCTTCCAGGTCGACGCCCTGCACGTGGGCGTCGTATCTCAGCGGACGGCACGGGGCCGTCCGCCCGGGAGGCCCTTTGCACCAGGACGACCGCGCGGGGAGCATCACTTCCGGCGGAGAGCTGGAGGGCCGGCGCTCGGCCCGTGCATCGCGGCCGGAGACCGGTCCCGATCCCTTTCGTCGCTCCCCGACCTCATCCGAGGGGGTACGTCCTTCCGTGGTGACCAGCACAAAGCGCCCCAAGCCAGACCGGCGCACCTACGTTCTCGACACCAGCGTCCTGCTGGCCGACCCGAACGCCCTGTCCCGCTTCGACGAGCACGAGGTTGTGCTGCCCGTCGTGGTGGTCACGGAACTCGAGGCCAAGAGGCACCATCCGGAACTCGGTTACTTCGCCCGGCAGGCACTGCGCCTGCTCGACGATTACCGGGTGAAGTTCGGGCGCCTCGACGCCCCGATACCGATCGGGGACCTCGGCGGGTCTGTCCGGGTCGAGCTGAACCACTCCGACCCCGCCGTGCTCCCGGCCGGTTACCGACTGGGGGACAACGACTCGCGGATCCTCGCGGTGGCCCGCAACCTCCAGGCCGAGGGGTACGACGTCACGGTCGTGTCGAAGGACCTGCCGCTGCGCATCAAGGCGTCGTCGGTGGGCCTGCTCGCCGAGGAGTACCGCGCGGAGCTCGCCATCACGGACGCCGGCTGGACCGGAATGTCCGAACTCACCCTTTCGGGAGAGCAGGTCGACCTCCTCTTCGATGAGGAGACCCTGTTCGTCCCGGAGGCGGCCGAGCTGCCGGTGCACACGGGTCTGGTGATCCACTCGGAGCGCGGCAAGGCGCTGGGGCGCGTCACGCCCGAGGGCAACGTCCGCGTCGTACGCGGCGATCGGGAGGCCTTCGGTATCAAGGGGCGCAGCGCCGAGCAGCGGATCGCGCTGGATCTGCTCCTCGACCCGGATGTCGGGATCGTGTCGATGGGCGGCCGGGCCGGCACCGGCAAGTCGGCGCTGGCGCTGTGCGCGGGGCTCGAGGCCGTGCTGGAGCGCAGGCAGCACCAGAAGGTGATGGTCTTCCGGCCGCTGTACGCGGTGGGCGGGCAGGAGCTCGGCTATCTGCCCGGCAGCGAGGCCGAGAAGATGAGCCCTTGGGCGCAGGCGGTCTTCGACACGCTGTCCGCGGTGACGAGTCGCGAGGTCATCGAGGAGGTGACGGCGCGAGGGATGCTGGAGGTGCTGCCGCTCACCCACATCCGCGGCCGCTCCCTGCATGATGCCTTCGTGATCGTCGACGAGGCGCAGTCGCTGGAACGGAACGTCCTGCTGACCGTTCTGTCCCGAATCGGGGCGAACTCCCGTGTCGTACTGACCCATGACGTGGCCCAGCGCGACAATCTCCGGGTCGGCCGGTACGACGGAGTCGTCGCCGTCGTCGAGAAGCTGAAGGGGCATCCGCTCTTCGCGCACGTCACGCTCACCCGTTCGGAGCGCTCGCAGATTGCGGCACTTGTGACCGAAATGCTGGAGGACGGGCAGATCTGACCCGTTCGTCCGGGACCATCCCCGCTCGTCCAATGAGTGGCGGTTACGCGGTAGTTGGCGCCGTCTGGCAAAGGCGTAGAGCCTAGCCGGGCGGCGCCTTGGCGTCTGCGCTTTTCCGGAAAACTCCTGGGACAAACGACGTGTGAGCTTTCACACGTACCTCAGAATTGCCTTGCAGTGTCCGGCTGCGGCAGTGTGTGGGTCCTGTCAGGCCCCGCATACGACACTTGTGTCCCGCCAGCCCCATCGGCGTAACAGAACTACATAGAGACCGTCGTATGCCGCCCGAGCACCACGCGGCGCTCCCCCCAAGGGAGTTGCCCACCGGGCCCGTGCCTCCCGTGACCCGTCGTTGGGAGGCCAGTGCCAGGGGCACGATTGCGTCCGCGAGGGTCACCCACAAGCGGGCGATGCTGGAAGGAAACCGAGTGAGCCGGATTTCGGTCCGGGGATTCGCTGTGGCATCCGCTACCGCGGTCACCACTGTTGGCGCCGTCGTGGGCGTTGCCTCGGGCAGCACCCAGCAGCCCTCGAACGACTTCGAGGCAACGGCAGGCGACGCGACCCTCCTCGCAGACATACCCGCGGGCCAGCAGGCCCAGGTGCAGACGGCCTCGCTGACGCAGCAGGCCGACGCACAGGCCATCGCCGCCGACGCCGCCGCGAAGAAGTCCGCCGAGGAATCAGCCCGCAAGCAGGCCGCCGAGGACGCGATCGCCAAGCAGAAGGCCGCGGAGAAGGCCGAGCAGGAGGCCAAGGAGCGCAAGGAGGCCGAGGAAGCGGCCAGCCGCAGCGCGACCCGCGACGCCTCCAGCTTCGACGTCCAGGGCTCGTACACCATCGCCCAGATCCAGGCGATGGCGCGGCAGATGGTCTCCAGCGACCAGTTCCAGTGCTTCAGCAACATCGTGGACCACGAGTCCAGCTGGAACTACAAGGCCGTCAACGCCTCCTCCGGCGCCTACGGTCTCTTCCAGGCGCTGCCCGGCTCCAAGATGTCGTCCGCCGGCGCCGACTGGCAGACCAACCCTGCCACCCAGATCAAGTGGGGCCTGAACTACATGAACGACCGCTACGGCAGCCCCTGCGGCGCCTGGTCCTTCTGGCAGGCCAACCACTGGTACTGAGCCGTCCCCTCTCCCCGCCCGGGAGCCGCTCAACCTTCCGAAGCCCCTCGCCGTCCTACGGTGAGGGGCTTCCGCCATGTACGGTCGGACCGGACGAATCCCGGGGGAGTGGTGGGGACAAACGGGGGGAAGAGGACGGATATGTCGCGAGTGCCAGGGTGGCTGGACCGGCTTGGCGCCGGACTGAGCCGTATGGGGGAGCGGCTGGCCGAACGCCGTGCCCAGGCCGAGAAGGAGGACGCGGACGAAGACGGGTTCCCCCCGGTCGGCGCCGAGCCCTCCGATTCGGGCCCCGGCCATGATGTGCCGGCCCCGTCCGGCCCCTCCGCCCCCTCCGGCGGCCAGGACTCGGGCCCGGCCGCGGTCCCACAGAGGATGCCCGTCGCCCCCGGCGTGATCCCCCGGCCCGATCCCGCCGCCGCCGTGCCCTGGGGCGTGCGCGTCGCGGCCGAGGTCGGCTGGCGGGTCCTCGTCCTCGCGGGCACGCTCTGGGTGCTGATGAAGGTCATCAGCGCTGTGCAGCTCGTGGTGCTGGCGTTCGTCGCCGCCCTGCTCATCACCGCGCTGCTGCAGCCCACCGTGGCGCGCCTGCGCCGGCATGGCGTGCCCCGCGGGCCTGCCACCGCGCTCACCGCGATACTCGGATTCGTCGTGATGGGCCTCGTCGGCTGGTTCGTGGCCTGGCAGGTCGTGGAGAACATCGACAACCTCTCCGACCAGATCCAGGACGGCATCGACGAGCTCAGGAACTGGCTGCTCAACAGCCCGTTCCATGTGACCGAGAAACAGATCAACGAGATCGCCAAGAACCTGCGCGAGGCGATCGGCGCGAACACGGACGCGATCACGTCCGCGGGGCTCGAAGGTGTCACCGTCGTCGTCGAGGCGCTCACCGGCATCCTGCTGACGATGTTCTCGACGCTGTTCCTGCTCTACGACGGGCGGCGCATCTGGGAGTGGACGCTCAAGCTGGTCCCCTCGCACGCCCGGCCCGGTGTCGCGGGTGCGGGGCCGCGGGCGTGGCGGACACTCACGGCGTATGTGCGCGGCACGGTGATAGTGGCCCTGATCGACGCGATCTTCATCGGGCTCGGCATCTACTTCCTCGATGTGCCGATGGCCGTGCCGCTGGCCGTCTTCATCTTCCTGTTCGCGTTCATCCCGCTGGTCGGTGCCGTGGTCTCGGGCGCGTTGGCGGTGGTGGTCGCGCTGGTGACGCAGGGGGTCTTCACGGCCGTCATGACGCTGGCGGTGGTGCTGGCCGTCCAGCAGATCGAGGGCCACATCCTGCAGCCGTTCATCCTGGGGCGCGCGGTGCGGGTCCATCCGCTTGCGGTCGTCCTGTCGGTCGCCGCGGGCGGGATGGTCGCGGGGATCGGGGGAGCGGTGGTGGCTGTGCCGCTTGTTGCGGTGACCAATACGGTTGTCGGCTACCTCAACGCGTATGACCGCGGGACCGCGGGGTTGCGGCATTCGCCGCCGCCGCATGGGTCTACTGCCATGGGGGTGGCGGCGGTGGAGCGTCGGCCTTCTGATGGCGGGGCGCTTTGATCGGCGGCTGCGCCGCCTAGTCCTCAAACGCCGGACGGGCTGGATCTTCCAGCCCGTCCGGCGTTTGAGGACTAGCCCGTTAGGGCGATAGGGGGTCTGGGGGCGAAGCCCCCAGACCGGGAGGCGGGCCTACTCGGCCAGCACCGCCTCCGCATCCAGCGTCGTGCCGACCGCCTGGATCACCGCAGCGATCTTGAAGGCTTCCTGGATCGTCTCGCGGTCGACGCCCGCCTTGCGGAGCACCTGCTCGTGGGAGTCGAGGCACTGCCCGCAGCCGTTGATCGCGGAGACCGCGAGCGACCACAGCTCGAAGTCGGTCTTGTCGACGCCGGGGTTGCCGATGACGTTCATCCGCAGGCCGGCGCGCAGCGTCCCGTACTCCGGATCGGAGAGCAGGTGGCGCGTGCGGTAGAAGACGTTGTTCATCGCCATGATGGCGGCGGCCGACTTGGCCGCGGTGTACGCCTCGGGCGAGAGGTTCGCCTTCGCCTCGGGCTCGAGCTCGCGCAGGACCCGGGGGGACCGGGACGCGATCGCGCACGCGAGCACCGTGCCCCACAGCTGCTGCTGCGGAAGCTCGGAGTTGCCGATCACCGAACCGAGGTTCAGGCGCAGGTCCTTGGCGTAGTCCGGTACGGCGGACTTCAGTTCGTCGAGAGCCATGCAGTTCAGACCGCTTTCGTTCACTCGCCGGAGAGAAGCTTGACCGGGTCGAGGGTGTCCTCGCCCTGCTTCCAGTTGCACGGGCACAGCTCGTCGGTCTGCAGCGCGTCGAGGACCCGCAGGACCTCCTTGGGGTTACGGCCGACGGAGCCCGCAGTCACCATGGTGAACTGGATCTCGTTGTTCGGGTCGATGATGAAGACCGCGCGCTGCGCGAAGCCGTCCTCGCCCTCGACGCCGCAGTCGCGCATCAGCTCGTGCTTGGAGTCGGCCAGCATCGGGAAGGGCAGGTCACGCAGGTCGGCGTGGTCCTTGCGCCAGGCGTGGTGCACGAACTCCGAGTCGCCCGAGGCGCCGAGGATCTGGGCGTCGCGGTCGGCGAACTCGTCGTTCAGCTTGCCGAAGGCCGCGATCTCGGTGGGGCACACGAAGGTGAAGTCCTTCGGCCAGAAGAACACCACGCGCCACTTGCCTTCGTAGGACTTGTGGTTGATCTGCTCGAACTCCTTGCCGCTCTCCAGCGACACACAGGCAGTCAGGTCGTACGTGGGGAACTGGTCACCGACAGTGAGCACGCGCTCTCCTTGCAGCAAAAAGGAATCCCGCTGACGGGAGTTCCATTGGGTTGGACTGATCACGAGGGTGGCACACGCTGCATTGATTAGTGAAATAGCTAGACTCGGTCAGGTTGATTGACGGCAGCTATCAGTAGCGGTGGGTGACCGATGACGGTGCACGATGTGGGACGAGAGGCGGCGCGAGGTGACAGTCCGTGCATGGTGGTGAGCGACAGGTGAACAAGCGGAGTGCGGTGCCGGGCAGCGGCAGGGCCCGCCAGCCCACCCTCGCGCAGCTGCGCGCCTTCGCGGCCGTGGCCGAATATCTCCACTTCCGGGACGCGGCCGCCGCGATCGGCATGAGCCAGCCCGCACTGTCCGGCGCGGTCTCGGCGCTGGAGGAGGTCCTCGACGTACAGCTGCTGGAGCGTACGACGCGCAAGGTGCTCCTTTCGCCCGCGGGGGAGCGGCTCGCCGCCCGGGCGAAGGCCGTGCTGGCCGAGGTCGGGGCGCTCCTCGAGGAGGCCGAGGCGGTCCGTGCGCCCTTCACGGGCGAGCTCAGACTCGGCGTGATCCCGACCGTGGCCCCGTATCTGCTGCCGACCGTGCTCCGGCTGCTCCACGACAGGTACCCGGACCTCGATCTCCAGGTGCACGAGGAGCAGACCGCGTCGCTGCTGGACGGGCTGGCCGCCGGGCGGCTCGATCTGCTGCTGCTCGCTGTGCCCCTCGGTGTCCCCGGAGTCACCGAGCTGCCGCTGTTCGACGAGGACTTCGTGCTCGTCACCCCGCTCGACCACTGGCTCGGCGGGCGCGAGGGGATTCCGCGGGAGGCGCTGCGGGAGCTGAAGCTGCTGCTCCTCGACGAGGGGCACTGCCTGCGGGACCAGGCCCTCGAGATCTGCCGGGAGGCGGGCCGCGACGACGCCCCGGTGTCGACGACGGCGGCCGGGCTGTCGACGCTCGTCCAGCTCGTCGCGGGCGGTGTGGGGGTGACCCTGCTGCCGCGTACCGCCGTGAAGGTGGAGACCAGCCGCAGCAACCAGCTGCTCACCGGGTATTTCGCCGCGCCCGCGCCGAGCCGCCGTATCGCCTTGGCGATGCGGAGCGGGGCGGCGCGGGGTGCGGAGTACGAGGAGCTGGCCGCTGCCCTGCGGGAGGCGTTGCGGCCGCTGCCTGTGCGGGTGCTCTGACCTGCGGGGGCCGCGGCGCGACCAGGCGGCAATTCGTGATGCTGTGGGGCAGTTGTGAGCTGCTCGGATGCAACCTTCCGGGCGTTCTGCTCGTCGGTTCCATAGAGGCAGGTGCTCATTCTCACGTCCGGAAAAGACCGGATCGGGAGACCTTTGCCCCAGGGTGCGGTGTTAGCTTTCTGAGCTGACTTGGCCGGTATGCGAGTGAGGCATACGAGAACGAAGCGGAGCGAAACGGACTAATGGGGCGAGCGGAAGCGAGACGGGCACGGCAGCGCGGTGCGCGCCGGGCGGCGCGCATGCGCTCGTCCGGCGCCGAGCGCGGGGTGATACGCCGCCTCTTCACCTGGAAGAAGATCCTCGGCACGTTCTTCGGCCTCTGCCTGCTGGGCATGGGCGCCTTCGTCGTGCTGTACATGGTCGTGGACGTGCCAAAGGGCAACGCGGACGCGCAGAAGCAGAGCAACGTCTACAAGTACAGCGACGGCTCGGTTCTCGTCCGCACCGGTACGGTCAACCGCGAGATCGTGGACCTGGCCGAGGTCCCCAAGAAGGTCCAGCTGACCTTCGTCGCCGCCGAGAACAAGTCCTTCTACAAGGACGCCGGCGTCGACCTCAAGGGCACCGCCCGCGGTCTCATCAACACCCTCTCCGGCAAGGGCAAGCAGGGTGGTTCGACGATCACCCAGCAGTACGTCAAGAACTACTACCTGAGCCAGGACCAGACCGTCACGCGCAAGCTGAAGGAACTGGTCATCTCGCTCAAGGTCGACCAGCAGTACTCCAAGGACGACATCCTCGCCGGGTACATCAACACCAGCTACTACGGCCGGGGCGCCTACGGCATCCAGGCCGCGGCCCAGGCGTACTACGGCGCCGACGCGAGCGAACTGACCGTGGCGCAGGGCGCGTATCTCGCGGCGCTGCTGCAGGCCCCGAGCCAGTACGACTGGGCGGCCGCTTCGGCAGAGGGCAAGAAGCTCGTCAAGGCGCGCTGGAACTACGTGCTGAACAACATGGTCGATGAGGGGTGGCTGGACGCCTCCAAGCGCCAGGAGCTGAAGTTCCCCGTCCCGGACGATCCCAAGGCGGCGCCCGGTCTGGAGGGCCAGACCGGCTATCTGGTGGACGAGGCCAAGACGGCTCTGGAGAAGCAGCTCGTCTCCGAGGGCACCGCCGCCGATCTGGACGAGGCCAAGGCGCTGGTCGACGCCGGCGGCTGGACCGTCACACTCAACATCGACAAGAAGAAGCAGAAGCTCCTGGAGCAGGCCGTCAAGGCGAAGCTCACCAGCAAGCTGGACCCCAAGGAGCGCAAGGTCGACGCGGACGTACAGGCGGGAGCCGCGTCCGTCGACCCGAAGACGGGCAAGGTCCTCGCGCTCTACGGCGGCGTGGACTACGTCAAGCACTACCGGGACAACGCCACCCGCCGTGACTACCAGGTGGCCTCGACCTTCAAGCCGCTGATCCTCGCGGCCGCGCTGGAGAACGGCTCCACGACGCAGGACGGCCAGCCGATCACGGCGTCCACCGTCTACGACGGCACGAGCGAGCGTCCCGTCGTGGACGACGGCCAGAAGGTCGGGTTCGCGCCGCCGAACGAGGACGACGGCAACTACGGCGACGTCACCGTGCAGACGGCGATGAACAAGTCCATCAACTCAGTCTTCGCGCAGATGGGCGTCGACGTGGGCATGGACAAGGTGATGGAGACCGCGGGCGAGCTCGGCATGGACGTCGAGGGCCTGGAGGCCGTGCCCGCCCAGACCCTCGGTTCCATGGGCGCCAGCCCGCTGGAGATGGCCGGGATCTACGCGACCCTCGACAACCACGGCAAGAAGGTCACCCCGGCGATCGTGAAGTCCGCCGAGCACAAGGACCGCACGATCGACTTCCCGGACGCGATCGGCAAGCAGGTGATCAGCCGCGAGGCCGCCGACTCCGTGACCTCCGTGCTCACCGGCGTGGTGGACGACGGTACGGCCCGTGCGTCGGTGCGGGACGCGGTCGACCGCAACGGCCAGCAGGTGGCGGGCAAGACGGGTACGTCCGACTGCAACCGCTCGGCCTGGTTCACGGGCTACACCCCCAAGCTGGTGACGTCGGTCGGCCTGTTCGGCGAGGCGAACAAGGCCGGCGGCACCACGTGCGACGACAAGGCGATCAAGAAGTACGACCATGTCTCCCTGACGGGCGCCATGGGCGGCGGCCGCGTCAACGGTGGTGGGCCCCCGGCCCAGATCTGGGCCGCGTACACCTTCGACGCGATGGGGTCGACGAGCGAGTTCGACCTCGACACGGACATGGGGGCGGCCGTCACGCCGACCGTCGAGCCCACGCCGACCGTTGAGGAGACGCCGTCGGATACGCCGTCGGCGCCGGAGACCAGTGCTGAGCCGTCGACCGAGGCGCCTACGAGTGAGGCGCCTACGGAGGAGCCGACCGTCGAGCCTACGGATGGGGCTACTACTCGGCAGCCGACTGCGCCGGCTACCACGCCGACGTTCGGGATTCCGGAGAGTACCGGTGACAGTCGTGGTGGGGACTCCGGCTGACCGTTGCACGGCCGAAGGCGCCCGGGACCTTGGGGTTCCGGGCGCCTTTGCGTTCGGCGCCCGCCGGAACGGTTAGCCGCCGTTTACTCGCTTCGCGATCCTGTCGCCCAAGTCCTTGTCGATGTTGCGCCAGTACTGGAGGGCGCGGTCCCGGACGGGGCGGGAGACGCCGGCGGTGAGGTGGCCGCTGACGTTGGACACCAGGCGCTCGCGGGCCGCGTCGTCCAGGACCTCGCGGACCATCGTGCCCGGCTGGCCCCAGTCGTCGTCGTTGCGGTGCAGCTTGTACGCCTCGCGGACCATCTCGCCCGCCGCCTGCCAGCCCGCCGGATCGCCGAAGGCCTGGACGTCGGCCGCCGGGCCGCCGTACGAGTTGGGCGCGTACACGGCGCCCACGTTCGCCGGCTCGTACCGCATGGGGCCGTCCTTCGCGTACGAGTTGACGGCCGATCGCGGGCGGTTCGGTGGCAGCTGCGCGTAGTTGGGGCCGATCCGGTAGCGGTGCGTGTCCGGGTACGAGAAGAGCCGGCCGAGCAGCATCTTGTCCGGGGACGGGCCGATGCCCGGCACCAGGCTCGACGGCTCGAAGGCGGCCTGCTCGATGTGGACGAAGAAATCATCCGGATTCTTGTTCAGCGTCATCCGGCCGACCTCGATCAGCGGGTAGTCGCCGTGCGGCCACACCTTGGTCAGGTCGAACGGGTTGAAGCGGTAGTCCGGTGCGTCCTCGAACGGCATGACCTGCACGAGCATCGTCCACGACGGGGCGTTGCCGGAGGCGATCGAGTCGAACAGGTCGCGGCGGTGGATGTCGCCGTCCGTGCCCGCGAGTTCGTCGGCCTCGGACTGGGTGAGGAAGTCGATGCCCTGGTCGGTCTTGATGTGGTACTTGACCCAGAACTTCTCGCCGCCGCCATTGACCCACATGTAGGTGTGGGAGCTGTAGCCGTTCATGTTGCGGTACGTCTTCGGGATGCCGCGGTCGCCCATCAGCCACGTCACCATGTGCGCGGACTCGGGGGACAGCGTCCAGAAGTCCCACTGCATGTTGTTGTCGCGCAGGCCGTTGTCGGGGCGGCGCTTCTGGGAGCGGATGAAGTCCTGGAACTTCATCGGGTCGCGGACGAAGAAGACCGGCGTGTTGTTGCCGACCAGGTCGTAGTTCCCGTACTCCGTATAGAACTTGAGTGCGAAGCCGCGTGGGTCGCGCCAGGTGTCGGGGGAGCCCTGCTCCCCGGCGACCGTCGAGAAACGCGCCAGCATCTCTGTCCGCTTCCCCGGCTGGAAGAGATCGGCCTTGGTGAACTGGCTGACGTCGTTGGTGACTTCGAAGATTCCGTACGCACCCGATCCCTTGGCGTGCACCACCCTCTCGGGGACCCGTTCGCGGTTGAACTGGGCCATCTTCTCGATGAGGTAGTGGTCCTGGAGCAGGATCGGGCCGGTATCGCCGACCGTGAGCGAGTGCTCGTCGCTCTCCACCGGTATTCCGGCGTTCGTCGTGGTGTACGGGACCTTCTGTACTGCTTCGGTCACGAGCGTCCTCCCGTCGTGCATTTGGGATAGGTCAGGTCGCTTCGCCCACCACAGCAGTCAACTCCGCCCCCACGACATCGGCAACTTTTGGACCAGGTCCAACTCTGAAACTCGTACGAAAGTCCCGGGTGGCCGCCGCTGGGCCTCCCCGGGACCGGGCCCCCTGACCGGGCCGTCTCAGCCGGACGCGCGTGTCGACAGCTCGAACCAGACCACCTTCCCCGTGCTGAGCCGGGTCGCGCCCCAGCGGCGGGCCATCTTGTTGACCAGGAAGAGCCCGCGCCCGCCCTCGTCCGTGGCCCGTGCCTGGCGCAGCCGAGGCAGCTGTGGCACGTCGTCGCCGACCTCGCAGCGCAGCACGTCGGTGCGCAGCAGGCGCAGCGTGACCGGCCGTGACGTGTAGCGCACGGCGTTGGTGACGACCTCGCTGACCAGCAGTTCCACCGAGTCCGTCAGCTCTTCCAGGTTCCAGCGGGCCAGCGCCTTGCGGGCCAGCCGGCGGGCCCTGCGGGGAGCCGCGTCCTCGGGGTCCAGGTTCCAGTACGCGACGTCGCTCGGCGCGATTCCGTTGAAGCGGGCGGCGAGCAGCGCGATGTCGTCGTCCCGGTCACCCGGGCCGAGCATGTCGAGGACCTCGTCGCACAGCGCCTCCAGCGGCGGCGGATGGTCCGGGCCGGTCAGCTGCGCGGTCGCGGAGAGGCGCTCGCGCAGCTGCTCTATGCCGGTCCACACGTCGCGCAGCCGGGACTCGACGAGACCGTCCGTGTACAGCAGGAGCGTGGCTCCGGCGGGCGCGTCCAGTTCGACGGCCTCGAAGTCGACGCCGCCCACTCCGATCGGCGCGCCCGCGGGCACCCGCAGGACCTCGGCGCGCCCGCCCAGGTGCAGCAGGACCGGCGGCGGATGGCCCGCGTTGGCGATGGTGATGCGGTGCGTCACCGGGTCGTAGACCGCGTACAGGCAGGTCGCCATGCGGTCCGTGCCGAGCCGCTGTGCCTGCTCGTCGAGGTGGTGCAGCACCTCCTGCGGGGGCAGGTCCAGGCCGGCCAGGGTCTGCGTGGTCGTCCGCAGCTGGCCCATGATCGCCGCCGACGTCATGGAGTGGCCCATGACGTCGCCGACGACGAGGGCGACGCGGTTGCCGGGCAGCGGGATCGCGTCGTACCAGTCGCCGCCGACGCGGGCCGTCTCGGCGGCGGGCAGATAGCGGGACGCGAGCCGCACGCCGTGCGGCTGGGGCAGCGACTCGGGCAGCATCGTGCGCTGCAGCTCGTCCGCGATGTACGCCTCGCGGTCGTACAGCACCGCCTTGTCGATGCCGAGCGCGCTGTGCGTGGCGAGCTGGGCGGCGACCAGCAGGTCCTCGATCTCGAATGCCGGCCGGTCGGGGCGGCGCAGGAAGACCGCGGCACCGATGACGCGCCGGCGGCCGCGCAGCGGAGCGAGGATCGTGTGCTGTCCGCCGGGCACCCGCCGCTCCGCGCCGAGCAGTTCGGGCAGCGCGCCCAGTGCGGTGGGGGCGTCCGGGAAGACGGGACGTACGCCGCGGAGCACCTCGGCGAGCGGACCCCCGGGCCGCACCTCGCACAGCTCGGTCGCCGCGAAGTCGGGCTGCAGCTGCAGCCCCGGCAGCAGGCCCCCGTCGGTGTCCGCGTCCTCGGTGCCGTCCTCGATCCGCCGCAGCCGGTCGGTGCGCCGCAGCCGCAGGACCAGGGGCCCGGAGGGCCGCTCGTCGCCGACCGGCAGCGGGTCGCGCAGATACACCAGGATCGCGTCGGAGAACGTCGGCACGGTGGCCCGGCACAGGCCCATCACGATCTCGTCGAGGTCCATGCCCCGGGCGATACGCCGGGTCGCGGCCCCGACGAACCGCAGTCGGTCGCCGTCGCGCTGCATCGAGGCCGGGCCGAGGGCGGGAGAGGGAACCACCCCGGACAGGGCGTGCGACGCCGCCTCGCCCGGGCGGTGCCCGGCCTCGGCGATCGCCCTCGCATCGGCCCACTGCGTGCTCTCGCCGGCCCGCGGCAGCGGCGCGCCCTGCGGTGCGGGGCGCGGCCGGTGCGGGTCGGGTTCGGCGGCCGAGGGCTGGGAGTGCTCGGCGCCGGCGCCGGCCAGAGGACCGCCGGGACCGCCGGTACCGGCAGGTCCGGCGGGGCCGGCAGGTCCGGCGGCCCCGGCAGCGGTGGGCACGCCGGAGGCGTCCCCGGCACCGGAAAGGTTCGCACCGGAGGAGGTCCCGGGGCAGGCGCAGTCCGCCGCGCCCGGGTTGCCGCCGGGCGCCGCGGTGGCGCCGTGCGCGGCCGAGGGGTCGCCGGGCCGGCCCTGTGCCGGTAAGGCGACCATGCCCGCTGCGTCAGGGACTTCCGGGCTCTCCGGGGTACGCAGCAGCGCCCCGCGAGGGTCCGCGGGGGCGGGAGGCCGGGCAGCGGTGGGCTGCCCGCGCTCGTGGGAGGTGGGATGCTCCGTCACGCGTGTCGAATCCGTCCGTCCGGGGCTGCGCGCCGTGCGCGCCATGGGTCTCAGGAGCGCTGGCTGTTGGGGAACAGGTGCTGTTCGGGAACGGGGCCTCTGCGGGCCGATACCCGGATTACGTGTGCCGGGAACGGATTGTCGACGCCCTGCCTGCGGGGCGTCGGACAGGAGCCGTACCGGCCCCCGCGGTGGGCCAGGTACGCCGCGGCCCTGCTCGCCGTACCGTCCGCCCGGTACGGCGTGGTGCCGTACCAGCCGTATGCCTCGCTACCCTCGCTCACGTCCCGCCGCCCCTCGATGACGTCGTGTCAGGCCTTGTCCAAGTGAAAGGAGTTGATGCTGTGCCGCAACTGTGTACTTGCGGAGGACGATCCTACGTTTGCCCTACGGGGGCGCATCAAGGGTCTCACGACGGCACTCGAGCGGGCGTGCGATCCCAGTCGTCCGGAAGAGCCGGTATCGACCATTCCGGGTTCGGCCGCCAGTGCTGCCAGCCGTCCGAGAACGGTGCGCCCCACGAGCGGATCACGTCGACGGCATCGCGCCCGGCCCGGCGTACGGACTCGGCCTGACCCGCGTCCATCAGACCGGCTTGCTGCGCCTGCGCGAACTCGTCCTCGTCGCGCCACTCCCAGGTGCGGTCCGGGTACACGCAGATGTCCAGGAAGTGGTCCTCGGAGTCGACACCTCCGGCCCAACGCACACGCGGCTCCTCCAGGTTCACGTACCAGTTCTTGAACCGCCAGCCCGGCTCCCAGAACAGCCATACGGACCAGCGCTCACCCGGCCGCGCCAGCTTCAGCACGCCCGTACCGAACCAGCGGTCGCGCCGCACCGTGCGCGGCTTCGTGTACCGCGTGTCCAGCGGCTCGACATGCACCGGCGTGCCATCCGCGAGCACCGGCTTCACACACTCCGTGCCGGGCGCCATCCATACGGCGAGCAGCTCGGCGGTGTCCTGAACGACTGTCACGGGACGGCAGATGTGGAAGCGGTCGCCGGCGTTCTCCCGGTAGCGCCACAGGATGTGGTCGCCGGGAGCCCAGTACGCCGGACCGTTTCCGTCCATGAGTCTGCTCGCCCTGTCTGTCATGCGCAGATATTAGGTGCCCAGGGCATACGACGCTGCGGCGCGTGTCACGGATGCAGGAGTGGCAACACGGATGCGCCAAGGCGAAACACGAATGCGTCACGGCGCAACGTGACCGCAACCTGCGAACACGCCGGTGTGGCCTGAGCCGATCCGGTGCAGGACTGCGGCGACCTCACGGATGCGTCATCCGGAGGACGTCCAGCGCCTCGTCCAGCTGCTCGATCGTCAGGTCGCCCCGCTCCACGTACCCGGCCTCCAGGACCACCTGGCGGATCGTCTTACGCTCGGCCAACGCCCGCTTCGCCACCTTCGCCGCCTCCTCGTACCCGATGTACTTGTTCAGCGGGGTCACGACGGACGGCGAGGACTCGGCGTACTCACGGGCCCGCTCGCGGTTCGCCGTGATGCCGTCCACGGTCCGGTCGGCCAGCAGCCGCGAGGCGTTCGCGAGGAGCCGGACGGACTCCAGCACGTTCTTGGCGATCACCGGCAGCATGACGTTGAGCTCGAAGTTCCCCGCGGCACCGGCCACCGTGACCGTCGTGTCGTTGCCCGTGACCTGCGCGGCGACCATCAGGACGGCCTCGGGGATGACCGGGTTGACCTTGCCCGGCATGATCGACGAACCGGGCTGGAGGTCGGGCAGGGCGATCTCGGCGAGCCCGGTGCGCGGGCCGCTGGACATCCACCGCAGATCGTTCGCGATCTTCGTCAGACCGACGGCGATCGTACGGAGCTGCCCACTCGTCTCCACGATGCCGTCACGCGCGCCCTGCGCCTCGAAGTGGTTGCGCGCCTCGGTGAGCGGCAGCCCGGTGGCCCGCGCCACCTCGGCGATCACGGCGGCCGAGAAGCCGGGAGGCGTGTTGATACCGGTGCCCACGGCCGTACCCCCGAGCGGCAGTTCGGCCAGCCGCGGCAGCGAGGCTTGCAGCCGCTCGACGCCGTATCGCACCTGGGCCGCGTACCCGCCGAACTCCTGGCCGAGGGTGACGGGCGTGGCGTCCATCAAGTGCGTACGCCCGGACTTCACCACGTCCGCGAATTCGGCCGACTTCCGCTCCAGGGAGGCCGCCAGATGCTCGAGAGCCGGAATCAGATCGTGCGTCACGGCGGCGGTGGCGGCGATGTGGATGGAGGACGGGAAGACGTCGTTGGACGACTGGGACGCGTTCACATGGTCGTTCGGGTGTACGGGCCGTCCGAGCCGCTCGCTGGCAAGGGTGGCCAGCACCTCGTTGGTGTTCATGTTCGACGACGTACCGGACCCCGTCTGGAACACGTCCACGGGGAAGTGCTCGTCCCACCGCCCCTCGGCGACCTCCTCCGCCGCATCCACGATGGCGTCCGCGATGTCCTTGTCGAGCACCCCGAGTTCGGCGTTCACCTTGGCGGCGGCGGCCTTGATACGCGCCAGCGCCTCGATGTGCGCCCGCTCGAGACGCTGCCCGGAGACTGGGAAGTTCTCCACGGCCCGCTGCGTCTGGGCCCGCCACTTGGCGTGCGCGGGGACGCGTACTTCGCCCATGGAGTCGTGCTCGATGCGGTAGCGCTGGCCGCCGCTGTCTTCGGTCGTCGTCATCGTCGTACCTCCAGGGAGGAGAGCGTGGGGTCGGTGGGACGTATTCCCCTTTCGGGATCTTCCCCTCACAGGTCTTTCCGTTCAGGCGCGAGTAGGACTCGGTTAGGCCTTCCCGATCACGAGGGTAGGGAGCTCTCGGTCGAATGCGGCTGCTGGATGTTTGACGGAGGTTTGGGATGGGTGCAGTGACGCCGCAGCGCGACAGGGACGTCATGGAGGGCGGGGCCCAGCTCGGCGACCCCTGGCAGGGAGTGGACGGGGATGCCCTGGCACGGGCCGTCCGTGAGCAGTCCGAGCGGCCGGTGCTCGGCGTGGACGACATGGCGTCCTATCTCGCGGCCCAGGTGTCGGACACCTCGCACCGCGAGGTGGTGGGCCCGCTCCTCGACGGTCAGGGCGCGAGCGGTGTCGTGGTGCGGCGTGGCGTGGTCATCGCCTCGTGGGGCGACCCGGCGCGCGAGGAGATGGCCTACAGCGCGACCAAGAGCGTCCTGTCCCTGGTGGCCGGCGTCGCCTTCGACGACGGGCTGCTGCGCCTGGACGAGCCGGTGTCCACGTCGGTCGACCTGCCACAGTTCGCCGACGCCCATGGGCGCGCGATCACGTGGCGGCATCTGCTCGACCAGACCAGCCAGTGGGAGGGCGAGCTGTGGGGCAAGCCGACGCGAGTCGACGCGCAGCGCACCCGTGAGGGCACGGAGTCGGCGGGCGGCCCGCCCGGCGAGGGCTGGGCCTACAACGACGTACGCGTGAACCTCACCGCCCTCGCGCTCACGGCCTTGTCGGGCCGTTCCCTGCCGGACGTCCTGCGCGAGGGGATCATGACGGCGATCGGCGCATCCGACGGGTGGTCCTGGCACGGCTACGAGAACTCGGTGGTCGAGGTCGACGGCGCCCGGGTGCCCGTGGTGTCCGGCGGCGCACACTGGGGCGGCGGCCTGTGGATCAGCGCCCTCGACCTGGCTCGCATCGGCCAGCTCTGTCTGCGCGGCGGGCTGTGGGGCGAGCGTCGGGTCGTCTCGCAGCGGTGGATCGAGGAGCTGTGGACGCCCTGCCGTGTCAAGCCGAACTACGGCCTGTCCTGGTGGTTGAACGACGACCGCGCGGTGTGGCCCGCAGCGCCCGCGACCGGGCGCTGCGCCCGCGGCAACGGCGGTAGCCACCTGTTGTGGGTCGATCCGGCGCGTGACCTGGTGATCAGCTCGCGCTGGGGGGCGGGGGTCGAGTCGCTCCTGGTGGGCGTCTCGCGGGCGGTGGTGCCCAACTCGTCCGAACTGGCCTGATAGGGCAGCATGAAACGAGCCCCACCAGCGTCATACGGGCTTCGTGAGATCTACGGTCCGCAAGTTGGCTATGAGAGCCCGGAGTTGGCGCGGGCCGGTGGACAGGATCACCTCAGGCTCATCGCTCTCTCGGAGGAGGATCGTTCCGTCCGGAGCGGCGGCCAGGTAGACGCAGGAGGAGGCTGTCTCGCTGTAGGTGGACTTCTGCCAGTTGAGTTCGGTCACGGTTACGTCTTCCGTCAGAGGTTCTTGGCGATGTTGTGGATCAGGTCTCGGGACGCGTGCGGCGCGAGGGCGGCTTGCTCCATGCGGTCCAGTACGAGCCTGTAGGACTCCAATTTTCCTGCTGCATCGACGAGTTCACTGCCGTGAGTGGTGTCCAGCTGTGCGGTGTCCAGGGTCGTCACGGGGCCGTAGGCGTAATCCACACCATGGCCCGCAGTAGGGAACGAGGTGCCGTCGAACGGGATGACGCGGACGGTGATGTGCGGCTGTTCGCTGATCTCGGCGATGTGACCAAGCTGAGCCCGGCTCACCTCGCGGCCACCGAACTGCATGCGCAGGGCGGCCTCGTGGATGATCGCGGTGTACGGCACCGGTTGGTCGCGTACGAGGACCGCCTGGCGCTTGACGCGGTGTGAGACGCGGAACTCGATCTCGTGTGGGCGTAGGGCGGGCACGACTTCCCGGAACAGCGCGCGAGCGTGTTCGGGGGTTTGCAGCAGCCCGGGGATGTTGATGACCTGGGCGACACGCAAGGCGGTCGCGTGGTGCTCCATCTCGGCCAGGTCCAGTAGCGGGGATGGCAGGGTGTCGCGGTACTCCTCCCACCATCCGCGTGTGCGCTCCGCCGCCATGCCGGCGAGGGCTTCGACCAGAGCATGATCGGTACAGCCGTAGATGTGGGCGAGGGTGCGTACGCGATCCGCGTCGCCCAGGGCGCGGGCGGCCTGAGCGGCGGTCATGCCTGCTCGCTCGCGGAGTCGGCGCGCCGTCGGGGCACTCCTCGGGGCCATGTCGCTAGCTCCATTCCGTACACGTACGACCCCCGTGTCGCACGTATCGCCCGCCGAACCCTGCGCGCCGTCCTCGCCGAGCACGGCATGACCGAACTGGCTGATCCAGCAGAGCTGTTGACGTGCGAGCTCGTCACCAATGCCTACCGGCACTCCAAGGGGCCCGCCGCCCTGCGGCTGCGCGCGCTAGACGGTGGGCGGCTGCGGCTGAGCGTGTGGGACAGCAATCCGCACATCCCGCCTCCCTTCGACCGTGGGCACGGTCCGTTTCGCCCAGTGGTCGTACCGGGGGAGGCCGAGCGCGGGCGCGGGTTGTTTCTCGTATGCCATTACGCGCAGGCCTGGGGTGGCTGGCCCTTGGGTGATGACCTCTTCGGCAGGGGCGGAAAGCTGCTGTGGTGTGAACTCGGTGCCGCCCGGTTTCCTGCCCCAAACGGCACCGCCCTCACCTGCGACGCGACGCAGGTGAGGGCGGTCCATCAGACATATGCGGTTACGCCAGCCCGGGTCCCCGAACCGGAATCGACGTGAACGTCGGAGCCGGTGCCGGGTCCTGGAAGAAGTCGTTGCCCTTGTCGTCTACGACGATGAACGCCGGGAAGTCCTCGACCTCGATCTTCCAGATGGCCTCCATGCCGAGCTCCTCGTACTCGACGACCTCGACCTTCTTGATGCAGTCCTGGGCGAGGCGGGCGGCGGGGCCGCCGATGGAGCCGAGGTAGAAGCCGCCGTGGGCGTCGCACGCGTCCGTGACCTGCTTGCTGCGGTTGCCCTTGGCGAGCATGACCTTGGAGCCGCCCGCCGCCTGGAACTGCTCGACGTACGAGTCCATGCGGCCGGCCGTCGTCGGGCCGAAGGAACCGGACGCGTAGCCCTCGGGGGTCTTGGCCGGACCCGCGTAGTAGACCGGGTGGTCCTTCAGGTACTGCGGCATCTCCTCGCCCGCGTCAAGGCGCTCCTTGATCTTCGCGTGGGCGATGTCGCGGGCCACGACCAGCGGGCCGGACAGGGACAGGCGGGTCTTCACCGGGTACTTCGTCAGCTCGGCGAGGATGTCGTCCATCGGCTGGTTGAGGTCGATCTTGACGACGTCGCCGTCCTGCTCGAGGTGCTCGTCCGTGGTGTCCGGCAGGAAGCGCGCCGGGTCGGTCTCCAGCTGCTCAAGGAAGACGCCCTCGGCGGTGATCTTCGCGACGGCCTGGCGGTCGGCCGAGCAGGAGACGGCGATGGCGACCGGGCAGGACGCGCCGTGGCGGGGGAGGCGGACGACCCGGACGTCGTGGCAGAAGTACTTGCCGCCGAACTGCGCACCGATACCGATCTTCTGCGTGAGCTCGAAGACCTTCTCCTCCAGCTCCTTGTCACGGAAGCCGTTGCCCAGCGGGGAGCCCTCGCTCGGCAGCTCGTCGAGGTAGTGCGCGGAGGCGTACTTCGCGGTCTTCAGGGCGAACTCGGCGCTCGTGCCGCCGACGACGATCGCCAGGTGGTACGGCGGGCAGGCGGCCGTACCGAGCGAACGGATCTTCTCCTCGAGGAACTTCATCATCGAAGCCTCGTTGAGGACCGCCTTCGTCTCCTGGTACAGGAACGACTTGTTGGCGCTTCCGCCGCCCTTGGCCATGAACAGGAACTTGTACGCGCCGCCGTCCGTCGCGTACAGCTCGATCTGCGCCGGGAGGTTGGAGCCGGTGTTCTTCTCCTCCCACATGGTGAGCGGAGCCATCTGCGAGTAGCGCAGGTTGAGCTTGGTGTACGCGTCGTAGATGCCGCGGCTCAGGGCCTCCTCGTCGCCGCCCTCCGTGAGGACGTTCTGGCCGCGCTTGCCCATCACGATCGCGGTGCCGGTGTCCTGGCACATCGGCAGCACGCCCGCGGCCGCGATGTTCGCGTTCTTGAGCAGGTCGAGGGCCACGAACTTGTCGTTCGACGACGCCTCGGGGTCGTCGATGATGCGCCGCAGCTGCGCGAGGTGCGCCGGGCGGAGGTAGTGCTGGATGTCGTGGATGGCCTCCTCGGCGAGCTTGCGCAGCGCCTCCGGCTCGACCTTGAGGAACGTCCGCCCGTCGGCCTCGAAGGTGGAGACACCCTCGGAGGTCACCAGCCGGTACGGCGTGGTGTCCTCTCCCGTCGGCAGCAGATCGGTATATGCGAACTCCGGCATTTCGCCCATTCCTCACTCGACAGACGTGGCGGCGGCCCTCATCGGCAGCGCTCACAGCGTCCACCAGCGTAGAACTTGGCGAGTCGGCTGAGGTTGTGAGGTAAGGCTCAGTTCGTCTGTGCGGAATCGGTCGCGGCGAATCGGTCGCGGTCGGTGGCCGCTCCGGCCGGATTGTGGGGTAGTCGCGATCTATCGCGTTTGGGTACGCTGCTGTCGTGGACCTCGAGAAGCGAGAATCAGCGATGGCTCAAGGCGACGGCCGGGCTCAGGCGGCGGGCGCGTTTCCGGCCGCGGCCCCGGACCCGGAGCCCGTGGCGCTCCGTGCCTCCGACGCGGACCGGGACCGGATCGCGGACATCCTCCGCGAGGCCCTCGCCGAGGGCAGGCTCACGGCCGACGAGCACGCCGAGCGGATCGACGGCGTCTATCGCGCGAAGACCGTCGCCGAGCTGGAACCGCTGATCCGCGATCTGCCGGCAGGCCGCGAGGCCGCCGCATCCGGTGCCGCCTCGGCCTCCGCGGACTACGTCACGGCGCCGTCGCGGCCGACCGAGGGCGCGGTGCCGGCGGTCGCCGACGACAACCTGGTCGCGGTGTTCAGCAGCTCCGTCCGCAAGGGCCGCTGGCGCGTGGGCCGCAGGACCCATGCGTACGCGATCTTCGGCAGCGTCGAGATCGACCTCAGCGAGGCGATCTTCGAGTACCAGCAGGTCGTGATCAAGGCGATCTCGGTCTTCGGCAACGTGGAGATCCGCGTCCCGGAGAACATCTCGCTGCGCGGCAACGGCGGCGGTGTGCTGGGCAACTTCGAGGTGGACACGCTCGACTCGGCCGAGCGCGACGCCCCCGTTGTCTTCGTCGACGGCCTCGCCGTCCTCGGCAACATCGAGGCAAGGCCCAAGCGGGGCAGGCTCGTCCGCGACCTGCAGGACCGTCTCGACCGCCACCTGCGTAAGCACCTGGGGCACTGAGCCGGTTCGCGCCTCCCGGGGCGTCCGGGGGTGGTGAGCGAACGCGGCTTTTGTGCGGCGAACGCCCGTGCATCGGAACTCAGTGCATAGGCGCGCGCACAGCGGGTAGACCATGCTGCATCGCCGCCGCTCGCGAAGCCGTCGTCAGGAGTAGACCGTGCTGCAACCGCCGCATCAGTCCCTGCAGGTAGCTGCCGTTCCGCCCCGGCGGGTCCCAGTGCGAGACCGCGATCAGGACAATCCATGGCACACGGAGGCCGTGTGCCGCCGTGACGAGGCCGGACTGTTCTTCGCCCCGTCCAAGGAGCCCACCGCCGCACGGCTCTCCCGTGAAGAGGCGGCCAAGCGTGTCTGCGCCCGCTGTCCCGTCATGGTCGAGTGCCGCGAACACGCCCTGCTGCAGCCCGAGCCCTACGGGGTCTGGGGCGGCCTCACCGCCGCCGAGCGCCGCGTGGTCCTGGCCCGCCGCCGCAGGCGCGAGCTGGAGCTGAAGAAGACGGCCCGGGCCGCGGACCCTATGGCTGCGGCTGGATAGTCCGTACGGAGACGCACTCCGTACGGCGAGGCAGTCCGTACGAGAGAGCCCGCACCCGAAAGCCCGTACGTGACGTGGGGCGCCCTCCCGCACAGAGGGCGCCCCACGTCGCGTGGCCGGAGACCGGCCGTTCGTTACTTCGCGCGGTCGAAGTCGATGGCGCTGTAGGCACGCAGCTTCGACAGACGGTGCACCGAGTCGATCTGCCGGATCGTGCCGGACTTGGACCGCATGACCAGCGACGAGGTCGACGCCGTCTCCGCTCGGTACTGCACACCGCGCAGCAGCTCACCGTCGGTGATGCCGGTCGCGACGAAGAACACGTTCTCGCCGGAGACCAGGTCGTTGGTGGACAGGACGCGGTCGAGGTCATGGCCGGCGTCGATGGCGCGCTGCCGCTCCTCGTCGTCCTTGGGCCACAGCTTGCCCTGGATGGTGCCGCCCAGGCACTTGATCGCGCACGCCGAGATGATGCCCTCCGGCGTACCGCCGATGCCCATCAGCAGGTCGATGCCGCTGCCCTCGCGGACGGCCAGGATGGAGCCCGCGACATCGCCGTCGGAGATCAGCTTGATACGGGCGCCGGTCTCCCGGATCTCCTTGATGATCCCGTCGTGGCGCGGCCGGTCGAGGATGACGACGGTCACGTCCCCGGCGGAGCACCCCTTCGCTTTGGCGACCCGGCGGATGTTCACGGAGACCGGAGCGTTGATGTCGACGAAGTCCGCGGCCTCGGGGCCGGTGACGAGCTTGTCCATGTAGAAGACGGCGGACGGGTCGAACATCGTGCCGCGGTCGGCGGCGGCCAGCACCGCGATGGCGTTCGGCATGCCCTTGGCGCACAGCGTGGTGCCGTCGATCGGGTCGACCGCGATGTCGCACTCGGCCCCGGTGCCGTCGCCGACGTGCTCTCCGTTGAAGAGCATGGGCGCCTCGTCCTTCTCCCCCTCGCCGATGACGACGACGCCGTTCATCGAGACGGTGGAGACGAGGGTGCGCATGGCCCGTACCGCGGCGCCGTCGGCGCCGTTCTTGTCCCCGCGGCCGACCCAGCGGCCCGCGGCCATCGCTGCGGCCTCGGTGACACGGACGAGTTCCATGGCGAGGTTGCGGTCGGGGGCCTCAGGTGAGACCTCGAGTTCGGAAGGCAGATGATTCTCGGTCATCGAGACGCACCTTTCTGATACGACGACGGCCGGACGAGGGTGATGTGTCCTGACTCTATCGGCAGGCTGACAAAATGAGCAGTGGGCCCCACGTTTGAGCGGGTGGGATGGGGGCCGGGCATAGCGCTCGTCACACTTCGTCCCTTTCCATGCAGGGTGGTGCCGGGCGGCCGCGGGGGACCTGCGACGATGGGGGCGTGGCAGGCATGAAAGGCAAGCAGACCGTTCGGGACATGGTGCTGTCGATGGGCGTGATCGTCCTCGTCGCGTTCTTCATATACCTCTTCATCCCGCACGACGGCTCCCAAACACCCGTGAAGCGTGTCGACTACCGCGTCGAGCTGCTGACGGCGCGCCGCGCGGCGGCGTACCCGGTGGCGGCGCCAGAGGGCCTGCCCAAGGAGTGGAAGCCGACGTCGGTGCGGTATCAGGGCGCCGACCATGACGCGTGGCACCTGGGCTTCCACACGGCCGACGGCCAGTACGTCGCCATCGAGCAGTCCACCGAGAAGCCGTCCCAGTTCATCGAGAGCAAGAGCCAGGGCGCCGAGAAGACGAAGGTCACCCAGCAGATCGGCGACCAGACGTGGCAGCGCTACGAGGGCCCGAAGTACGACGCGCTCGTACTCGAGGGCGATGGCTACACGACGGTGGTGACGGGCACGGGTTCGTTCGGCCAGCTCACGAAGATGGCGGGCGCGCTGAAGGCGACGTGAGACGTCTTGACCGCTGTGGGCAGGCGTTAACCGTTGTGGGCAGGCGTTCCACAGGGCGATGGGGGTCCCTCCCTGCTCGAGCGAAGCCGAGAGCTTGGGGGAGGGCGGGCACAACCCACGACGTACGGTGCCCCTTAAGGCGTAGGTGAGAAAAAGGAAGGCCCCCGGCATTCGCCGGGGGCCTTCTCGCTGGCGCAGGAACGTCAGACCGTGGTCACGACCTGCTCGAACTCCAGCCGCGGAGACCGCGGGAACCACGCGTTCTCACCGGGCTTGCCGATGTTGACGATCATCAGCGGCGTGTGTTCGTCGTCCAGGAACTCCTTCTGGACGCCCGCGAAGTCGAAGCCGGTCATCGGCCCGGCGGCCAGCCCGGCGGCACGCACACCGACGATGAAGTACGCGGCCTGCAGCGCGGCGTTCAGGCCCGCGGCCTGCTCGCGGACCGGGCGCTCCGAGAAGAAGGCGTCCTTGGCCTGCGGGAAGTGCGGGAAGAGCTGCGGCAGCTCCTCGTGGAACTCGTTGTCCGCGGAGAGGATCGCGACGAGCGGGGCGGAGGCGGTCTTCGGCTGGTTGCCCTCGGCCATGTGCTTCACCAGGCGCTCACGGGCCTCGGGGGAGCGGACCAGGGTGATGCGCAGCGGGGACTGGTTGAAGGCGGTCGGACCGTACTTGACCAGGTCGTAGATCGCCTGCACCTGCTCCTCGGTCACCGGCTCGTCGGTGAAGGTGTTCGCGGTGCGGGCCTCACGGAAGAGCAGGTCCTGGGCGGCGGGGTCAAGAACGAGGGACATGAATGAACCTTTTCGAGATACGCGTTCGATCCGGCAGGTCAGGGCGCGGATCAAGCTGGCAGGAGCGACCGTACCCAGATGACGTTTAAAGTTCAACCAAAGCCGGGGGCTCCGGTGACCGGTTTCACGAACCTGCTACGCCTGGGACGGCCGCACCCTCGGTGGAGTGACACTTCCACGGTGCCGGGCGCGGGCCGTCGGCCTCCACGGCCGATGTGCCTGAGCCGGACGGGCGAAGTGCCCTCTCGGTATGGGCGAAGGGCCCGGCCACGGGCCCCCGATATACGGGTCCAGCCATCCGCCCAGAGGCCTATCAGCCGTCGGCGCCGTCCCCCGTACCCCCGTCGGCCTCCTCGTCCGCCGCCAGTGCGGCGTCCAGCCGAGCCCGAGCACCCTCCAGCCAGTGCCGGCACACCTTGGCCAGCTCCTCGCCCCGCTCCCACAGGGCCAGGGACTCCTCGAGCGTGGTGCCGCCCGCCTCGAGGCGTCGTACGACCTCGATCAGCTCGTCCCGCGCCTGCTCGTAGCCGAGAGTGCTCGCCGACTCGTTCGGCCTGGCCCCGTCCGTCCTGCTGGTCATGCGCCCACCCTATGCATCGACTCGTCCCGTCCGTGCCGGCCCTGTGGCCCGCACCGTGAACTCGCCCTCGGCGACCCGGGCCCGGAGCTCCTCGTCGGCCGCCACCTCGTCCGGCGCCCGGACCACGTGGCCGTCGGCCTTCTGCAGGACCGCGTACCCCCGTCGCAGCGTCGCCGCGGGTGAGAGGGCCACCACGCGCGCGTGCGTGTGCGTGAGCTCCGAGTCCGCGCGGTCCAGGCAGTGGGCCAGTGTGCGGCGGCTGCGCGCGAGGAGGGCCTCGACGTGCTGCTCGCGCTCCTCGACCATGCGGTGCGGATCCTGCATGCAGGGCCTGCTCAGGGCGTGCATGAGCCCCCGCTCCTCGCGGTCGACGAAGGCCTCCGCGCAGCGCCGGGCCCGGTTCCGCAGCGACTGAACCCGCTCCAGCTCCTCGCCGACGTCCGGCACGACCTTCTTGGCCGCGTCGGTCGGCGTGGAGGCGCGCAGGTCCGCCACGAAGTCGAGGAGCGGGTTGTCCGGCTCGTGCCCGATCGCCGAGACCACCGGCGTACGACAGGACGCCACCGCCCGTACCAGCTGCTCGTCCGAGAACGGGAGCAGGTCCTCCACGCTGCCGCCGCCGCGAGCGACGATGATCACATCGACCTCGTCGAGCGCGTCCAGGTCCTTCACGGCCTGCACGACCTGCGGGACCGCGTGCACGCCCTGCACGGCGACGTTGCGCACCTCGAAGCGGACGGCCGGCCAGCGGTGCCGGGCGTTCTCCAGTACGTCCCGCTCGGCCGCCGAGGCGCGGCCGCAGACCAGGCCGATGAGCTGCGGCAGGAAGGGCAGGGGCTTCTTGCGCTCGGGCGCGAAGAGTCCCTCGCCTGCCAGTGTCTTCTTGAGCCGCTCCAGCCGGGCCAGCAGCTCGCCCATTCCCACGGGCCGTATCTCGGCGGCCCGCAGCGACAGCTGCCCCCGCGGCGCGTACCACTCCGGCTTGGCGTGCACCACCACGCGGGCGCCCTCGGACACTACGTCGGCCACCGCGTCGAACACCTGGCGGTAGCAGGTGACGCCGACCGAGATGTCGTACGACGGGTCGCGCAGCGTCATGAAGACGACGCCCGCACCCGGGCGCCGCGAGAGCTGGGTGATCTGGCCCTCGACCCACACGGCCCCGAGCCGGTCGATCCAGCCCCCGATGAGCCGCGACACCTCACCGACGGGCAGCGGTGCTTCGACAGACGAGTTCACAGCCATGCGGCGAGCCTAGCCGCCGACACCGACAATCCCGGGGGCTCTCCTCTCCCCCCAGGGGCCGAGGAGTGGATCTCCGGGCCGCCGGGTGCGGCCTTTACGATGGTGGGCATGACTGCTTCGCCTTCCCGCAAGGTCCTGCTCGCCGCCCCCCGTGGCTACTGCGCGGGTGTGGACCGCGCCGTCATCGCCGTCGAGAAGGCCCTTGAGCAGTACGGGGCCCCGATCTACGTCCGTCACGAGATCGTCCACAACAAGTACGTCGTGCAGACCCTGGAGCGGAAGGGCGCGATCTTCGTCGAGCAGACGGCGGAGGTCCCCGAGGGGTCGATCGTGATGTTCTCGGCGCACGGTGTCGCGCCGGTCGTCCACGAGGAGGCGGCCAAGGGCAAGCTCGCGACGATCGACGCGACCTGCCCGCTGGTCACCAAGGTGCACAAGGAAGCCGTCCGCTTCGCCAACGATGACTACGACATCCTCCTGATCGGCCACGAGGGCCACGAGGAGGTCATCGGCACGTCCGGTGAGGCACCCGACCACATCACGCTGGTCGACGGCCCCGAGGACGTGGCGAACGTCGAGGTGCGCGACCCGTCGAAGGTGGTCTGGCTCTCCCAGACCACGCTGTCCGTCGACGAGACCATGGAGACCGTCGACGCGCTCAAGGAGAAGTTCCCGCAGCTCATCTCCCCGCCCAGCGACGACATCTGCTACGCGACGCAGAACCGCCAGCTGGCCGTGAAGCAGATGGGCGCCGAGGCCGACCTCGTCATCGTCGTCGGCTCCCGCAACTCCTCCAACTCCAAACGGCTCGTCGAGGTCGCCAAGCTCGCGGGCGCGCGCGAGGCGTATCTCGTCGACTTCGCCGAGGAGATCGACGAGGCCTGGCTGGAGGGCGTGGCGACGGTCGGCGTCACCTCCGGCGCCTCCGTCCCCGAGGTGCTCGTCGAAGGCGTACTGGAGTGGCTTGCGGGCCGCGGCTTCGAGGACGTGGAGATCGTCAAGGCCGCCGAGGAGTCGATCACCTTCTCGCTGCCCAAGGAGCTCCGCCGCGATCTGCGTGACGAGGCGGCGGCGCTGATCGCGGAGCGCACCGAGGGGAAGTGACCGCCCGCCCCTGAACCTCCGGTGGTTCGCGCGGTCCGGAAGAGAGTGTCGGCCGGGCGCCGTAACGTGGTGCCCATGCAGATCTTCGGTGTGGACATCGGCGGCTCAGGGATCAAGGGCGCTCCCGTGAACCTGGATCGGGGCGATCTGGCGGACGACCGCTTCAAGGTGCTGACGCCGCATCCGGCCACACCGGACGGGGTCGCCGACTGCGTCAAGGAGGTCGTGGACCACTTCGAGTGGAGCGGCCCGGTCGGTGTCACGTTCCCCGGTGTGGTCACCGGCGGCGCCACCATCCGCACGGCGGCCAACGTCGACAAGAGCTGGATCGACGTCGACGCGCGCGCCCTGCTCAGCGAGCGGCTCGGCGGCCTCCCGGTGACCGTGCTGAACGACGCGGACGCGGCGGGCGTCGCCGAGATGCAATTCGGCGCTGGGCGTGACCGTAAGGGCACGGTCATCCTGCTCACCTTCGGCACCGGCATCGGCAGCGCGCTCTTCATCGACGGCAGGCTCGTGCCGAACACGGAGATGGGCCACCTGGAGCTGCACGGCCACGACGCCGAGAAGCACGCCTCGACGAAGGTCAAGGACGACGAGGGCCTGAGCTGGGAGCAGTGGGCGCACCGCGTGCAGAAGTACCTGGCGCACGTCGAGATGCTGTTCTCGCCCGAGTTGTTCATCATCGGCGGCGGCGTCAGCCGTAAGGCACAGAAGTTCCTGCCGCTGATCAAGGGCATCAAGGCCGAGATCGTGCCCGCGGAGCTGCAGAACAACGCGGGCATCGTGGGGGCGGCGATGCGGGCGGCGGCGGAGCAGGCGTAAGACGCGGCACGGGGGAGCCGACGCCCCGGCGCCTCAGGCTAGGCGGTACGGCGCCGCGGCCGAGGCGGTCGTGGCGGGCGGCGCCGCAGCTGTGCGCGTTTACGCGCCATCAGCCTGATCTTGCGCACGGTCGTGATGACCCCGGTGATCAGCGTGCCGCCGTACAGCCAGCCGGCGTGCATCGCCAGCGCCGTGACCAGCCCCATGATCCGCTCGCCGAAGCCGCCCGAGCCGTCGGTGATCGGCAGCAGCCCGACGACGAAGGCGATCGGCACCACGATCGGCGCTGTGACCAGGTCGGCCGGCCGCACCCAGAGCGCGGTCAGCGCGCTCACCGGCAGGAACAGCACGCCGTACACAGTGAGTGAGCCGCCGAACACCACCTGGTCGACACAGGCGAGCACGAACATGGAGGCGGTGCAGAACAGCCCGATGCCGATCCCGGTGAGGCGCGGATTCGGCATCCGGCGCACGGCCTGCACCAGCCTGCGCACACTGAGCACGAAGGATGCCGCGGGGCGGTCCGGACGGGACGCCGTCCGCTCGACCGTGGCAGGCCGGCCACGTCCGCTCTGCGGGGGGAGAGGCGCGGTGCGTCGCGGCCGGGGCTTGGGGGGACGCATCCTGTGTTGCTCCACCGGTCCAACCTAGGTCGGGTAATAGGCGGAATACGTCCAGAGACACGCGTTTTGGCCGACCTTGGCCATCCGTTCCCCGCGCCTGGCCGTACTGCGGGACGCCATGGGCCCTTACGGCCGAGGACGGCTCAGGGGCGGCTCAGGGGCGGCTTCCGGGACGGCGGGGGCCCCGGCCCCCGCACGCCGTAGACTGGTGGATCGGTCCGCCCGCTGCCCCGGGCGCCGTCCACCCAGCCCCACGTCTCACGTACGGGAAGTCGCAACGTGTCGCTCACGATCGGAATCGTCGGTCTGCCGAATGTCGGCAAGTCGACCCTGTTCAACGCCCTGACCAAGAACGACGTGCTGGCGGCCAACTATCCGTTCGCCACGATCGAGCCCAACGTCGGCGTGGTCGGCGTCCCGGACGTCCGCCTCACCAAGCTGGCCGAAATCTTCTCTTCGCAGCGCACCCTGCCCGCCACGGTCGACTTCGTCGACATCGCCGGCATCGTCCGCGGCGCCAGCGAGGGCGAGGGCCTGGGCAACAAGTTCCTCGCGAACATCCGCGAGTCCGACGCGATCTGCCAGGTCATCCGCGCCTTCAAGGACGAGAACGTCGTCCACGTGGACGGCAAGGTCTCGCCGAAGGGCGACATCGAGACGATCAACACCGAGCTGATCCTGGCCGACCTGCAGACCATCGAGAAGGTCCTGCCGCGCCTCCAGAAGGAGTCGCGCATCAAGAAGGACATCCAGCCGAAGGTCAAGGCGGTCGAGGAGGCCAAGGAGATCCTGGAGGGCGGCCGCACCCTGTTCGCGGCCGGCATCAAGCAGGGCGAGGCCAACGAGGACCTCCTCCATGACCTGCACCTGCTCACCGCCAAGCCCTTCCTCTACGTCTTCAACGTCGACGAGGAAGAGCTGATCGACGAGGCCTTCAAGGCGGAGCAGCGCGCCCTCGTCGCCCCCGCCGAGGCGATCTTCCTCAACGCGAAGCTCGAGGCGGACCTTGCCGAGCTCGACGAGGACGAGGCCCTCGAGCTCCTCCAGTCCGTCGGCCAGGACGAGCCCGGCCTCGCCACGCTGGCCCGCGTCGGCTTCAACACGCTGGGCCTGCAGACGTACCTGACCGCGGGCCCCAAGGAGTCCCGCGCCTGGACCATCAAGAGGGGCGCCACGGCCCCCGAGGCGGCCGGCGTCATCCACACCGACTTCCAGAAGGGCTTCATCAAGGCCGAGGTCATCTCCTTCGAGGACCTGGTCGAATGCGGCTCGGTCCATGACGCCCGCGCGGCCGGCAAGGCCCGCATGGAGGGCAAGGACTATGTGATGCGGGACGGGGACGTGGTGGAGTTCCGCTTCAACGTGTAGCGGGCGCTATATCACCACGCGCTGATCTGGCAAATATCCAGGTCAGAGGGGGTTCGACTTTTCGGAGTCGGGCCCCTGGTTTTTTCCCGTGCTGGGATGATGCTGGGAAATCTGACCCCTCGTCACCTGTCATCACCCCTGGTCATCCCTGCCGTGCTGGGATCGTGCCGGGATGGGATGAGGACGCCCGTGCTGGGGCGTGAACCGTGCGGCGCCCCGACGTCGTCAGTCTCCTGGCTGGTGAGCCGCTTCGCGCGATCGGGTGTTACCGCAGACGTTCATGATGCTAATGTCGAAGTTACTAACATTGTTGTTAGTATCATGCGTGGAGGTCGGCGGGCATGGTGGACTTCGTGGGTCGTCGGCAGGAGCTGGCGACGCTGGACCGCGAGCTGCGGAAGGTGGCGACAGGCGCAGGGAGCGAGCGGCCGGGTCGTTGCGTGATGCTGCGTGGGCGGCGCCGGGTGGGCAAGTCGCGGCTGGTCGAGCGGTTTGCGGAGCAGTCCGGGGTGCCCTTCTTGTTCTACGCGGCCACCGGTGCGTCCCCCAGGGATGATCTGGCGCGGCTGGCTCGGGATGCTCAGGCGTCGACGTTGCCGCTGGCGCAGCTGGTGGCTGCCGCGCGGCCGGAGAGCTGGGATGCCGCGTTCGATGTGCTGGCCGCGGCGCTGCCCGCCGACCGGGCGAGCGTGCTGGTCATCGACGAAGTGCCGTACCTGATGGATGCCGATGGGGCCTTCGAGGGAATGCTGCAGCGGGCCTGGGACCGGGTGCTGGAGACCAAACCTGTGTTGCTGGTACTCATCGGCTCGGATCTGTCGATGATGGAGGCGCTGAACAGCTACGGGCGACCCTTCCATCAGCGCGGCCGGGAGATGGTGCTCGGGCCACTGAACCCCGCCGAGGTGGGGCGCATGCTCGGGTTGGATCCGGCGGATGCCGCCGACGCCGCGCTGGTCACCGGCGGGCTGCCGCTGATCTGCGCGGAGTGGCCGCACGGCGCGGGGTTGTGGGACTTCCTCGGCGAGGCGCTGAACGATCCGGTCTCAGCTCTACTGGTATCGGCCGAGCGCTCGCTGGCAGCGGAGTTCCCGCCCCAGGCCCAGGCCCGTGCGGTGCTGGCGGCGATCGGCAGTGGCGAGCGGACCTTCACCAACATCGCCCGCTCGGCTGGCGGGATCGGAGCGACCCCGCTGCAGCGAGCGCTGGAGCTGCTGGCGGACAAGCGGATTGTCGCCGGGGAGCTGCCCGTATCGCTGCGTCCGTCGAAGGACCGTCGCTACCGGGTGACGGATCCCTATCTGCGGTTCTGGCTGCATCTGCTCGGGCCCTCCATGGGGGAGATCGAGCGGGGGCGGGGCGACCTGACCCTGGCGCGGATCCGGGAGAACTGGACCAGTTGGCGCGGCCGGGCCGTCGAGCCGCTCATCCGCGAGGCGCTCGCCCGGATACTGCCCGACGAGCAGCTGCCTGCTGCCCCGGCGGTGGGTGGCTACTGGACGCGTACCCACAACGTCGAAATCGACATCGTCGGGGCGGACCGCGCACCCATCGCCAAGGAGCTGCTCTTCGTAGGCTCCATCAAGTGGCTGGAGCAGTCGCCCTTCGACCGGCACGACCTGGCAGCCCTCCACCGCCACCGGGCCGCCCTCACCGATGAACCCGTTCCAGCCGTGGCGGTCTCGCGCAGCGGAGTCGACTGCCCGGGGCTCGATGCCGTCTACGGCCCCGGCGACTTGCTGACAGCTTGGCCGCTGTGAGCGGCGGATCGCAGGCGAGGCGACGTGCGCTGTTTGCGGAAGATCGAGATGACGGACTTGGCGGGCGCGATCAGGTCGAAGACGTTGCGGAGAAGCCCGACAGACCTCGGCCCGTTGTCGGCGCTGTTGTGTAGCGTTGGCGGTCCTGAGCCTTCTCGTACTTTGTCGCGGCTCCCGTGCTGGGATCGTGCTGGGATGGGATGAGGACGCCCGTGCCGGGTCGGGCACTGTCCAGTGCCTGGCGACAGGGAATGCACGGGCGAACGCCGATTCTGATACGCCACGTCTCGTGGCGACCTCCACGCGAAGTCGATCAGGACTATGCCGGTGAAGCGGTCCATGGCCCCTGCGTGCCGCGGGTCCCCTGGCCGCCTGCCTGCCCACCCTGGTGGCCACCTTTGAATGAACCGTTCCGGGATCATCGGAGGCTCTGGACTGCCCGGAACGGCTCAGATCGGCATCACGGGCAGAATGGACTCGTGCCGCCTCTCACCCAGACCCGCTTCCGGCTACCTCGTGGCACCCGTGCTGACGCCGCACTGGCTTTGGGGACGTTCGTGTTGGTGGCGATCGCCGAGGGGCAGCGGCTGCGCGGCGGAGAGGGCTCGATGTCCTCGCTGATCGTGTCCTGGCTGATGATCGTCGCGGTGTGCGGCGCGCTGTTCTTCCGGCGCCGGTGTCCGGTGGCGGTGGGCTGGTTCACGGCGCTGGCCACCGGGGGCTACTACGCACTGAGTGCCGTCGACGGGCCGTTGGTCTTGGTTCCGATCGTGGCGTTGTACGCCATCGCGTCCCAGGGCCGGATGCAGGCGGCCATCGCCATCGCGGCGGCGATGGTGATCGGCGTCGGCGTGGGCGCCCTTATGCCCCACAGCGATGTCACGGGTACGGCGGTGTTCATGCTCGCCGGCTGGCTGGTCGCCGTCGTGGCGCTCGGCAGTGTGCGGCACGGCCGGGTGGCGTACGCCGAGGAGGAGGCGCGGCTGCGGGCCACCGAGGAACGGCTGCGCATCGCCCGGGAGTTGCACGATGTGATCGGGCACAACATTTCGATGATCAACGTGCAGTCGGGTGCGGCCCTGCACCGGCTGAAGAAGGACCCTGCGCAAGCTGAGGCGGCGCTGAGCGCCATCAAGGCGGGTAGTCGGGAGACCTTGCAGGAGCTGCGGGCCACCCTCGACGTGCTTCGCCGGGTCGACGAGGACGCGCCCAGGGCACCCGCGCCGGGGCTGGCCCGGACGGATGCGCTGGTGGCCTCGGCAGAGCTCGCGGGGCTCGCGGTGCGGATCGAGCGGACCGGGGCTGAGCGCGCGTTGCCCGCCCAAGTCGACCTGGCCGCGTACCGGATCGTGCAGGAGTCGCTGACCAACGCTGCCCGGCACAGCGGCGCCGGACACGTCACGATCCGGATCGCCTACGGGGACCGGGATCTGACTGTGGCCGTCGAGGACGACGGCCAGGGCGCGGCCGCCCGCCCGGCCAGGGCGGGCGGCGGCAGCGGCATTGCCGGCATGACGGAGCGGGCGCGGGCATTGGGGGGCGAACTGGTCGCGGGCCCACGGCCGGAAGGCGGATTCGCGGTGCGGGCCCGGCTACCGTACGGGATCACAGGACAGCCGACGGAGCGGAGCAGCCGATGATCAGGGTCCTGCTGGTGGATGACCACTGGCTGGTCCGGGCAGGGTTCCGGTCGGTCCTGGAGGACGAGGACGACATCGAGGTGGTGGGCGAGGCTTCCGACGGGCAAGCCGCGGTCTCGGCCTGCCGCGAGCTGAAGCCGGACGTGGTGTTGATGGACATCCGGATGCCGGGGCTGGATGGTCTGGACGCCACCCTGGTGATCACGGAGGACGAGCGGCTGGCGGCGGTGAAGGTGGTCATCCTGACGACCTTCGATCTCGACGACTACGTGTACGGGGCGCTGCGCGCCGGGGCGACAGGCTTCTTGGTGAAGGACACCGAGCCAGCGGAACTGCTGCACGCGGTGCGGGTCGCCGCCCGGGGCGATGCCCTGATCAGCCCGTCGGTCACCCGGCGGCTCATCGCTGAGTTCGCCGGCCGGGTGAAGGGCCCTCGGCCGGACCCTCGGCTCGATGTGCTCACCGACCGGGAGCGCGAGGTCATGCGGCTGGTGGCCGCGGGATGCACGAACGACGAGATCGCCGAGCGGCTGGTACTGCAACTGTCGACGGCGAAGACGCACGTCAGCCGCATCCTGACGAAGCTGGGTGCACGAGACAGGTCACAGCTCGTGGTGCTGGCGTACGAGTCCGGAATGGTCAGCCCCGGCTGGCTGGAGGGCTAGGCAGGCCCGGCCCTCACCTGCCTGACCGCAGGCGCGGTACTACCCCCGGGGTACCGCTTTACGTACATCCGCTGAGGTAAGCCCTGTGTCATCCCGAGACTGACGATTTCAACCTGGTCCCGCGTGCACCATCAAGGGTACGAACGCACCCCTCCTCGGTACAGGCCACGGAAGTCCGCTGCGTGCTGACGGCCCTGGGCTTTCGGTATGACCAGCCGCCGCTGGAGCGTGGGCGGGGTTCTTCGCGGCCGTCCGGGGTGGTTCGCTGACCCGGCATGCCTGCTGCCGGGCAACGGCACCTGTACCTGCACCTGTACCTGTTTGGATCACCTCGCTTGCCCGGGAAGTACGCATGTCCCGTCCCTTGCGCGCGGTGCTCGCGTCGCTGGACCGTCAGGCGGGCGGGGGCGAGAGCGCGTCCATCCGCACTCCTCCCACGCGCACCGTCGTCCTGGCCATGGTGGTGGCGACCGCCGTGGTGGTCGCCGTCGGCCTGCTGACCGGGAACCCAGTGTTCCTCCTCGGCCTGCTCGTGTTCCTGCCGGCGTTCGCCGCCGCACTGCGCACCCGGAGCTGGTGCGACTGCGGTCGTCCGCGGCCGCGATGCAACGGCAGATCCTGCGGCCGCTGCCAGTGCTCACGGACGACGTTCTGGTGGACGGCGTACGAGCCGGTACAGCAGGACGAGCTCGTCGGCGGTGACATCTACGAGGTCGCCGCCACCCCCTGGGGCACCCGGGTCCTGATCGGCGACGTCCAGGGGAAGGGGCTCGCCGCCATCGGCGCTGCCATGGCCGTCGTCGGCGCCTTCCGCGAGGCCGCACATCGCGAGCCGACGCTCACCGCCGCTCCTCGCATCAGCCACCGGAACCACAGCCCGACGGCGCTCTTCCGACGGACGCCCTGTGATGACGCGCTGACCGCGTGCTGCCGACAGCAGACGTCCAGCGAATCCAGCCCGCACCACCGGCGGCCCCATGGCCGTCGGGGCGCAGCGTCGGCGAGCCGGCCGCCGAGCATGCTGATGCCGACGTTCCCCGCTGCCTCGGCCATCCGGGCCCGCCGCACCCCAGTACGGCGACCGCGATGGCACCGGGCCAGTCGGTGATCACCCCCGGCCAATCCGGGCTGGACAGCCGAGTTCGCCCCGGTTGACCAGCCGCCCGCGGACGCCGCCCTACCTCTGGGGTGCCGCGTCGCGTACATCCGCAGTGGTACGCCCAGTGTCGTCCCGGGACTGACGATTTCGACCTCGTCGCGCGTGCACGATCAAGGGCATGAACGCACCTCCCTCTCCCGGACGGGTCACGACCGTGCTCGTCGGCGCTCTCGTCGGAGCTGCCGCCGGAATTCTGCTGGTCACGGCTGCGGGGGCCCTGGCCTTGGAGATCGACGGAGTGTTCGCCATCCCGGCGATCGGCGTACCCACGTTGTGCGGCGCGGTAGTGGGCGCGTTCGTCATGCCTGGCAACTCACGCTCGAATCGGAGGTAGTCACCATGTCTCCCACCCGAGGCGCACCCGCGCCCCCTGCCCCACCCGCACCACCAGGCCGACGAGCCAAAGCGCGCGTCGGCCGGTTCGGTGCCCTGGCCGGCTGGGCCCAGCGTCACCGCTGGGCCGCCCTGCTGATCTGGGTGGCCGTCCTGGCCGCCGTCACGCTGGGCTCGCAGGCCGCAGGCTCCGCGTACAAGAACAACTTCGCGCTGCCGGGCACCGACTCGCAGACCGCCACCGACCTGTTCACCAAGCACGGTTCCGATCAGGCCGGGGACAGCGTCGACATCGTCCTCAAGGACACCCGGGGCATCGACCAGCCCAAGGCCGCCGTGGAGACGATGCTCGCCAAGGTCGAGCGGCTGCCGGGCGTCGCAGAGGTACGCAGTCCCTACACGGACACCTCCGCCGTGTCGAAGGACGGCACGATCGGCTACGCCACCGTCACGCTCGACGGCAAGGCCGAGGCCGTGCCCAAGGAGGACGTCGCCAAGATCATCGACACCGCCCAGGGCGCCGCGTCAGGCGATCTCCAGGTCGAGGTCGGCGGCGAGGCGGTGCGCGGCGCCGAGGAGAAGGGCAGCCCGACCGCGGAACTGGCCGGCATCGCAGCCGCCCTGGTCATCCTCGGACTGCTCTTCGGCTCGCTGGTAGCAGCTGCCGTGCCGCTGATCACCGCCCTCTTCGCAGTCGGCAGCGCCCTCGGCCTGATCGTGCTCGCCTCGCACGTCTTCACCATCGCCGACTTCACACCGCCCATCACCATGCTCGTCGGGCTCGGTGTCGGCGTCGACTACGCCCTGCTGATCTTCTACCGCTACCGGCACGAGCTCACCGACGGTACCGACCCGGCCGAAGCCGGCCGCAAGGCCCTGGATGCCGCCGGACGTACGGTCTTCTTCGCCGGCTGCACCGTGATCATCGCCTTGCTCGGCCTGGTCGCGCTCGGCCTCGGCTCACTGCAGGGCGTGGCCCTCGCCCTGGCCCTGACCGTGCTGACCACGATGGCCGCCTCGCTGATCCTGCTGCCCGCGCTGTTGGCGCTGTTCGGCAAGCGCATTCAGCGCCATGTGCTCAAGCATGCGGCCAAGAGCGAGGCCAAGGGCAAGGTCGAAGGCCGTCGCTGGAGGGCCCTGGCCGCAGCGGTTCAGCGCCGTCCGCTGCCGGCCCTGTTGGCCGCCGTCATCGCCCTGCTGGCGCTGTCCGCACCGGCGCTGGGCATGCGCCTCGGTTTCGCCGACGCGGGCAACGACCCGAAGTCCACGACCTCCCGGCAGGCGTACGACCTGCTCGCCGAGGGCTTCGGCCCGGGCTTCAACGGTCCGCTGGTCGTCCTGGCGCAAGGAGACGAGGCAGCCGGCAAGGCCGTGTCGTCCGCCCTGGCCGAGACCGAGGGCGTGGCTGCGGCCAGTCCCGCGATGCCTTCCGAGGACGGCGCCCTGTCCACCGTGATCGTCTACCCGGAGACGTCCCCGCAGTCGGAGGGCACCGCCGACCTCGTGCACCATCTGCGCGACGACGTGGCCCCGCAGGTCGAGCAGGACACCGGCGCCAAGGTCTACGTCGGCGGAGCAGTCGCCGCCTCCCAGGACTTCTCGGAGACCGTCTCCAAGCGGATGCCGCTCTTCATCGCCGTCGTGGTCGGGCTTTCGTCACTGCTGCTGATGCTGGTCTTCCGGTCGATCCTGATTCCCATCAAGGCAGCTCTGCTGAACCTGATCTCGATCACTGCCGCGCTCGGCGCGATGACCCTCGTGTTCCAGCACGGCTTGTTCGGGGTGCAGCCAGGCCCGATCGAAGCCTTCCTCCCCGTACTGATCTTCGCGATCGTGTTCGGGCTCTCCATGGACTACGAGGTGTTCCTCGGCGGGCGCATGCACGAGGAGTGGGAGCGCACGAAGGACCATTCCCTCGCGGTACGGGAGGGACTGGCCTCCACCGGCAAGGTGATCACGGCGGCCGGAGCCATCATGATCGTGGTGTTCGGCGCCTTCATGCTGAGTGCCGACCGGATGCTCCAGGAGTTCGGCCTCGGCCTCGCGGTGGCGATTCTGATGGACGCGCTGGTCATCCGTTGCCTGATGGTTCCGGCCCTCATGCAGCTGTTCGGCAAGTGGGCCTGGTGGCTACCCGCCCCGCTCGCCCGGTGGCTGCCCAAGGTGTCGCTGGAACGCCCCGCGGACAGTCCACCAGCGTCCAGCGAGAGCCCTGCCCCTTGACCGGCAGGTCCCCATGATTGCCGCTACGCGTTGATCAGGCGGCGTCACGTCCCCGCGCCGGGTTCGGCTGGACACCCATCCGAGCCCAGCGCGTGGACGGCAGTTGGACACAGCTGCAACTGGGCGCAGGGCCCTCCGAACGGCACGGGCATCGGGACAGCGGAGCGGCCCCGTCGTCGGGCGAGCTCCCCGCCGTCGCGCTCGTACGCGATCACTTGTGGTGCGGAGCGTGCCCCCGCACCAGGGGGCTTCCCCCCAGGACGTTCTCCAGGCGTACGCCCGCTGTGATGTGTTGTGCATGCCAGGCACAGCCGAGCTGCAGAGCCTGGTCACCACGGAGGCCATGGCCGCCGGCAAACCAGTGGTCGCCGCCGCGGCTACGGCACTGCCACATCCGGTGCATCACGGGTACAACGGCCATCTCTGTCCTCCCGGCGATATCCGGTCCCTGACCGCAGCTCTCGCCGCTGTCCTGGACGACGCCGAAGCCCGGGTGCGGATGGGCGAGGCAAGCCGCGCCCTCATCACCGACCACGACATCACCCGTACCCTGACCGCGTTCGAGGGTCTCTATGACCAGGCGGCGCGAGCCCTGCGTGGCCTTCCGGCGCCCGGCTGACGGGGAGCACTCACTACACGGCCGTTGACACCCCGGCGTCCCCGCCGCGTTGTCCTGCTGGTGAGGGCTCCCTGGTACCGCAGTACCAGTGAGCCCTCGAAGAGCCACCACCATCGGCCCGCGCGACGACCGGCCCGGCTGGATCGTCGACGTCGTACTCCACGCATCCGACGCGCCCGGCCCGCCGGCACCAGGAGAAGAACCCCTGCCATGACCACCGTGCTGATCGCGGACGACCAGCCCTTGCAGCGCATGGGCTTTCGCATGCTCATCGAGGGCACCCCGGGCCTGACCTGCGTCGGCGAGGCCGAGCACGGCGCCCAGGCCGTCCGCATGGCAGCCGAACTGCGCCCCGACGTCGTCCTGATGGACATCCGCATGCCCGGCATGGACGGCCTGGAGGCAACTCGCCGGATCACCGCCGCCGGCGGCCGGACGCGCATCCTCATCGTGACCACCTTCGACCTCGACGAGTACGCCCACGACGGACTGCGCGCCGGAGCCAGCGGCTTCCTGCTCAAGGACGCCCGCCCCGAGGGGATCGTGGCCGGCATCCACGCGGTCGCCACCGGCGACGCCGTCGTGGCCCCCAGCCTGACCCGGCGTCAGGGGTTCCGGGCTTTTCGGGCGCGGCATGGTCGTGTGGCTCGGCAGCGTGGGTGCGTTGCCGATTCCTTCCATGCCCCTGCGTAGCCGGACCCAGGGCCGGGGGACCTCACCACCCGGGCCACCGGTTACGCGCCTGTGCCGGGGAGCGGTGTCGGATGGGACGACGTCGCGTTAGGTCCCGTGGCGGTACGGCCCGTCGCGGTGGGTCCTGTCACGGTAGGCCCGTCGCGGTAGGTCCCCGATGATGGCCCCGCCCCGGGCGGCGGGGCATCATGTCAGCGGTCCGCCGACGGTCGTAGTGCCTCCCGCGCACGCCGGATGAGCGCCCGGGCCGCCGGGCTGACGGGCCCCTGGTCGGCGCTCCGCCATGCCAGGGCCAGGTACGAATGCAGAGCCGGGTCGGTCAGGCGGACGGTGTGCAGTTCGTCGGGGTGGGCCGCGGCCAGCGACTCGGGCAGGATGGCGACGCCGAGGCCGCGGCCCGCCAGTTCGACCAGCAGGTTCGGGTCGCCGGCCTCGAAGGCGATCCGCGGGCGGAAGCCTGCCGCGGCGCAGGCCTGGTCGAGGCTGGTGCGCAGTCCCGTACCGCGCGTAAGGCTGATGAGAGCGTGCTCATCGAGGCCGGCTACCGGCATCGTGGTCTTCGTGGCGAGTCGGTGGCCGTGGCCGACGGCGGCGACGAGTGGCGCGTCCACGACGACCTGGATCGTGACGCCCGGGGGCGCCTCGGGGGACGCCAGACCCACCACCGCCAGGTCCAGCCGCCCGGTCCGCAGGGCTTCCAGCAGGCGGTCCGAGTGGTCCGCGGTGAGCGTGATCTCCACGGCCGGATGGGCCTGTTGGAAGTCGGCCAAGAGGGCCGGAAGGCCCAGTTCGGCACGCGACGTCATCATTCCGACCGTGACGTGTCCGCGCATCAGCCCGGTGAGCTCCTCGACCGCGAGCCGCGCTCCCTCCACCGCGGCGAGTGCGGCCCGTGCGTACGGAAGCACCGCTTCGCCCACCTCCGTGAGGCGGACCGTTCGCCCCGAGCGGTCCAGCAGCGGCTGGCCGAGCTCCGCCTCCAGTTGGCGGATCTGCGCGCTCACACCCGGCTGGGCGACGTGCAGCCGGGCGGCCGCCCTGGTGAAGTTCGCCTCTTCCGTCACGGCCACGAAGTACGCGAGCTGGCGCAGTTCCATAACCAGTGATTCTAGTTCCCAGACGATCCAGATCTTGGACTTCTGATCGGCGCCCGCGCAGCATGGTGGACAGAGGCACCGAGAACCGAGGCAGGAGGCGCCGAGATGAGTGACGTACGCGAGAAGGCCCAGCAGCCCGAGGACCTGGCGCGGCTGTTCGTGGAGCTGGGGAACGCCGGTGACGCCGAAGGGATCGCCGAACTCTACGAGCCCGACGCCGTGTTGGCCTTCCCGCCCGGCAGCGAGACCGTCGGACGCGAGGCCATCCGGGCCGTGGTCGAAAAGCTGCTCGCCGACCGGCCGCACTTCGCGCTGGAGGAACCGCTGCCCACGGTCCGGTACGGCGACCTCGCCCTCACGTCGACGCGTCCGGCCGACAACACCGGCGGCCGCGTCCAGGTCGCCCGCCGCCAGCCGGACGGCACCTGGCTGCGGATCATCGACCGCCCCGAGGCCCGGTAGCCGCAAAGCGAGACGGCCGGGCATGCCGGGTTATCGAGGGTCCGGGCTGTGTCCCGTGGCCGCCCGGCACGCCTCCACATACGCGCGTACGAGCGGGCGGTCGTCGTCCGTACGCCAGGCGAGGGCGTACCGGCTCGGGCTGATGCCGCGTACGGGGCGTGTGGTCACTCCGCCGAGGGTCACCAGCGGGGCGTTGCCCGAGGCCAGCAGTGCCACGCCGAGGCCGCCGACGAGGGCCTCGTAGGTCTCCTCCGTGCTCGCGATCTCGGCACCGATGCGCGGCGGGCGGCCGCCGCGGGCGTCGGTGGCCAGCCAGTAGTCGCGCAGGGGCCCTGCGCTCTCGGGCAGGGCGAGGAAGGGCTCGTCGAGGAGATCGGCGAAGTCGATCTCCTCATGGGACGCGAGCGGATGTGCGTCCGGGAGGGCGACCAGACGCGGCTCCTCGGCGACCACCGTCCACGCGTACCGCTCCTGGTCGGGCAGCGGCAGCCAGACGAAGGCGACGTCGCTCTCGCTGCTCGACAGGCCCGCCGACGGGTCCTCCCACGTCACCTGCCGAAGCCGCACCACAGCCTGCGGGTGCGCGCCCGTGAACCGCGAGCGGATGGCGGGCAGCAGCCCGCCGCGGCCCGGACTGGTGCTCATGCCGACCACGAGCGTGCTGCGCTGGGCCGCCTTGGCGTGCTCGACCGCGGCTGAGGCCTCGCTCCAGGCGTCCAGCACCCGCCGTGCGTGGGGCAGCAGCGCCGCGCCCGCCGCGGTGAGCGCCACACCCTGCCGGTCCCGTTCGAAGAGGGGCGTACCGAGCTGCCGTTCCAGCGCGCGGATCTGCTTGCTGAGCGCGGGCTGGGACACGTAGAGCCGCTCCGCCGCGTGCGTGAAGTGCAGCTCCTCGGCCACTGCCACGAAGTACCGCAGATCGCGCCCGTGCACATCCATAACCAACGGCTATCACGGTGTGTCTTGGACGGTCCACGGCATCGCCCGACAGGCTGGATCGCAGAGCAGGACCTTACTGAAATCGCGGAGCAGGACCTTAAGCGCACGACCGGAACGAAGGGACTTACGCCATGAACAAGGTCTGGCTGATCACGGGCGCGACCAGCGGCTTCGGGCGGGCGATCGCCGAGGCGGCGGTGGCCGCCGGGGATGTGGTCGTGGGCGCCGCGCGGCGGCCCGAGGCGCTGGACGACCTGGTCGCGGCCCACCCCGACCAGGTGGAGGCGCTGCGCCTGGACGTCACGGACACGGCCCGGATCGACACGGCCGTACGCGAGGTGCTCGCCCGTCACGGACGTGTCGACGTCCTGGTCGACAACGCGGGCCGTACCCACGTCGGCGCCTTCGAGGAGACCACGGACGGCGAACTGCGCGACCTCTTCGAGCTGCATGTCTTCGGTCCAGCGGCGCTCGTGCGCGCCGTGCTGCCGCACATGCGGGCCCGGCGGTCGGGCGCCATCGTGCAGATGAGCAGCGTGGGCGGGCAGATGTCCTTCGCCGGGTTCTCGGCGTACAGCGGTACGAAGTTCGCGCTGGAGGGGATGTCGGAGGCGCTCGCGGACGAGGTGCGGGAGTTCGGCATCAAGGTGCTGATCGTCGAGCCTGGGGCGTTCCGCACGTCGCTGTTCCAGGCGGGCAGCGCCGGCGCGAGCGCGGAACTGGAGGACTACGCGGCCACCGTCGGTGCGACACGGCGCATGGTCGCCGAGGGGAACGGCACCCAGCCCGGCGACCCCGCGAAGGCGGCAGACCTCATCCTGGCGGCACTCGACGCGGACGAGACCCCGCTGCGGCTGCCGCTCGGCGACGACGGCGTCACCGCAGTGCTCGGCCACCTCGACCAGGTGCGCGCCGACATCGCGGCCTGGGAGAAGCGCACCAGGGCCACGGCGTTCGACGAGTGACACGCTGAGTGGAGCAGGCAGCCCGTACGCAGAGGCCGTCAGCGCACGCTCAGCTCCCGCACCTCCCCCGGATCGTCTCCCTCACGCCCCGTCAGAGTGATGCGCACGTAGCGGGCGGCGACCCCCGGCTCGTGCGGCTGCCAGTGCGCCCCGTCCGTCGACGTTTCGGTGGTGTACGCGCGCGTGCCCGTCACCCGGATCTCGGAGAGCGGTGCCGTGCGGGCGAGCGCGACGGTCAGGGAGGCGTCGGGGACCTCGGGGCGCCAGTACGTCGCTGGGTTGCCGTCGACGGCCGCGGCCGCGTACAGCCCCGGTTCCTCGGAGGTCGCCGTCGCCGGGCGGCAGCGGGCCGTGTTCGTCGTCGGCTCCAGGTCAGGGCGGCGGGTCTTGAGACGGGCGGGGAAGCCCTCGCTCACCGTCACGCGCCCCTGCGGCGACTCGACGGTGAACGGCTCGCCGGACACCAGCCGTACCGTCGTCTCCTCGGGCCCGATCGCGATGTCGTACGTACGCCCCTGCCAGCGCAGCCCCGACAGCCGTACGCCGTCGTCGAGTTGAGGCGGCAGTGTCGGGTCCAGACGGACCGTTTTCTCGCGGAGGCGCAGGCCCGTCAGGCCGTGGGTGAAGACCTGCAGGAAGCCGCCCTTGCCGGTGAGGAAGTCCTGCGCGGGCGATCCCGCGAGCGGATCGCCCTCGCCCGCCTTGTCGCCGCGCGCCTCCGAGAAGAGCGCGAACGGGCCACGCGCGAAGGGCCGGTAGGCGCGCTGCAGGAAGGTGTACGCGGCACAGCCCGGCTCACCGATGGCGGCCGCGTCGATCGCGTGGACGGAGTCCGTCATCGCGGGGCCGTCCGGGTCGGTCCGCTCGGTGTAGTAGTCGAGCGTGGCGGCAGCGGCGCCGTCCGGCATGGGCCACTCCAGCGGGTACGTCAGCAGCACCGTGTCCGCCTGCTTGATCTGCGAACCCGCGTAGCCGTCGTACTGCAGGAAGACCTTGCGCTGCGCGTCGTACGGGATCCGCAAGCCGTCGGCGATCCTCGTCCAGGCGGGCGGGGCGGTGGCGCCGACGAGGGCGGACGCGCGCGTGGCGTTGCGCAGGGCGGTGGCGGCCACGGCGTTGGTGTAGGCGCCGTCGTCGACGCCGTTGCTGTACTCGTCCGGGCCCGCCACGTTCTTGATCGAGTAGCTGCCGTCGCTGTTCGCCGTCACACGCGACGCCCAGTACTCCGCGAGGCCGCGCAGCAGCGGCCAGCCGCGCGAGCGCAGCCACCCGCGGTCGCCCGTGGCCAGGTAGTACTGCCAGGCGGCCAGCGCGATGTCGCCCTGGAGGTGGTTCTGGGTGAGGCAGTGCGGCGGGTCCCAGCTCTGGCACTCCGAGTACAGCGCGCCGCGGCTCGCGCTCGTCCACGGATAGAACAGGCCCTTCACGGAGGTCTCCGCCGCGTTGTCAGCGGCGGCAGCGCGCGTCCTGTACCGGTACTCCAGCACAGTCCGGGCGAATTCGGGCCGCGTTGCCAGCAGCGCGGGGAACATCCACGTCTCGGCGTCCCAGAACACCATGCCCGCGTAGTTGTCGCTGGTCAGGCCAGTGGGCGCGATGCTGTCGCGAGCGCCGCGGCGCGTGCCGGCCAGCAGTCCGTACTGCGCGGAACGCACCCACAGCCGGATGTCCGGCCGCCCCGGCACCTCGATGGTCGACGACCACAGGCCGCGCCAAGCGGCGGTGTGCGCGGCGAACAGGGTGGGCCAGCCGCGCTCGGCGGCCAGCCGAGAGGCCCGCTGCGCTGCCGCGCGCGGGGATCGGGAGGTGAGCGCGGTGTCGACCCCGACGTACTTCGAGATGTCGTACGTTTTGCCGCTCCGGACGGCGAAGGTGGCGGACTGCTCGGCGCTCAACTCCCGTGCGGCAGCGGCCCGGCGGAACCCTCCCGGCGCCCGCAGCGTCGAGGCCACGGCGCCCTCCACGCCCGTGCCGTCCGTCCGGAAGGCGATGTCCATCGTCCGTGCCCCAGCCGCCCCGCCGCCCGTCTGGGCGATGCGCCGGGCACCGCGCCCGTCGATCCGGTCGGTGACCGTCGCCTCTCCGTCCCAGTGGGGCGTCAGCCGCAGCCGTACGGCGGCGGTGTGCGCGGCGGTGCGGTCCGTCAGCACGTCGTACACCAGGTCCGTGCGGCGGCCGTCGGCGGCGGTCCAGGTGACCGCGGTGCGGACGAAACCGCAGCGCAGGAACAGCGTCTGGCGGTAGTGGGAGATCCGGCTGCCCTGGCCGTACGTCTCGCCGCCCGCGCTGATGTCCAGCCCCGTCCAGGTGGGCAGGGCGGCGATCGCATCCCGCCCCTCGGTGCTCGCCGGGCCGCGCCCGTAGAGCCCGGAGACGAACGCACCGTCGTAGCGCGGCGTGTACAGCGGCCAACCGGTCTTCTCGCCCGTCGCGGCGTAGCCGGCACCGGTGGGTGGTACGCGCGCGCCGAGATATCCGTTGCCCACGTACGCGTGGTACGAGTCCTGCGGATCGATCCGGTCCGCCGTGGGCGCCCAGCCGGGCGAGGGCTCGCAGACGCCGACGGGCCGCGGCCCGTGCTCGGCGTGCGCTGCGGGAGGCGGCAGGATCAGGGCGGCCGCGGCGAACGGGGCGATGAGCGGGTACGTACGCGAGACGTTCACTCCCCGACGATGCGCTGATGCCGCGTCCGCGCCCGGCGCACGGCACGCGGGTGTCCCCCGGATGGAGGGATCGGCTCCGGTGCCGAGCCCCGCCTCTCAGGCGGCCGACGATCCCGCAAGCCCCGACTTCAACCCCGCCCCGCACAGCGGCACCACCGCCGTCCGCTCCCCGACCGCCCCGTCCCGTACCGCGGCCCAGCACGCGGCGGCCGTCGACTCCACATACAGCCCACGCGACGCCAGATCGAGCTGCGCGTGCCGGATCTGGTCCTCGGTGACGGTCACGAACGTGCCGCCCGAGTCCCTTACGGCCCGCAGGATCTGCCGCGCCCGCGGCGGACGCGGGATCGCGATGCCCTCCGCGAAGGTGTCCGCGGCCGGGGTCTCCTCCACGAGGTCGTCGGCGCCCGCTCGCCACGCCGCGGCGAGCGGGGCGACGGCCTCGGCCTGCACCGCGTACAGCGCCGGACGGCGGTCCAGCAGGCCCGCCCCGTACAGCTCGGCGACCGCGAGGGCCGCGCCCAGCAGCAGCGTGCCGTTGCCGGCGGGCACCACCACTACCTGGGGCAGCCGCCCGCCGAGGTCCTCCCACAACTCGTGAACGTACGTCTTGGTGCCGTGCAGGAAGTACGGGTTGTAGGCGTGGCTCGCATAGAACGCGTCCGGGTCGTCGGCCGCCTCGCGCGCCACCGTCGCCGTCGCCTCACGGCCGCCGCGGACGACCTCCACGCGCGCGCCGTGCGCACGGATCTGCTCCAGCTTCTTCGACGACGTACCGAAGGGGACGTACACCGTGCACGGCAGCGCGGCGCGGGCGCAGTACGCCGCGATCGCCGTGCCCGCGTTGCCGCTGCTGTCGGCGATGATCCGCGACGGCCGCAGCTGGAGCGCCAGTTCGGCGAGCATGACGGCGCCGCGGTCCTTGAAGGACAGGGTCGGCATCAGGTAGTCGAGCTTCGCCGAGATGCCGTCCTTCAGGGCCACGAGCGGGGTCCGGCCCTCGCCGAGGGAGACCGACGGTGTGGCCAGCGGCAGCACCTCGGCGTACCGCCACAGCGAATTCACGCGCCCGGTCAGCGATTTCAGGGGCGCGGGCGTGGGTGAGAAGTCCAGGTCGAGGGGGCCGCGGCAGAGCGGGCAGCACCAGGCGAGCGACCCCGAGGGCACCCGCGTGCCGTCGCTCGGGCAGAAGGAGTCCGGCAGTGGCGTCATGGGAACAGGCTAGTTTGCACTGTTTCGTGACGTTGTGTTATGGCGGCCGAGCCCCTGGGCTTTCGGCCCGCAACCACCCGGCCGCCCCGGAGCATGCGTCCACCGCGGGCCCGCGTTCCGCCCGGGCGGCCCGCTGCCCCTACGATGCGCCAAGTCGTACGCACGTTCTGCACGTGCTCCGCGTCCTGTCTGTTCCCCCTGTTCATCCGTGTTCTCCCTGTTCTGCCCGAGGAGCAAGCAACTCGTGGACATACCGCCGTCGCCCCGCACCGGCGGCCCCCAGCAGCCGCCACAGAGCCCTTACGCCCCTCCGGGCCAGAGCCCGTACGGCGCGTACGAGGGCGGTCGGCCCGCGGCCGGAGACCAGCCCCAGCCCCCGTACCAGCCCACGCCCCCGTACCAGCCGCCGCCCCAGCCCCCGTACCAGCCCTGGCCGCAGCCGCCCTACTTCGCGCCCGTCCCGCCGCCCGCCCAGCCACCCGTCAACGGCCTCGCCATCGCCGCCCTCGTGCTGGGCATCCTGTGCTTCCTGCCCGCCGTCGGCCTGGTCCTCGGCCTCGTCGCGCTGGGGCAGATCAAGCGGAAGGGTGAGCGCGGCAAGGGCATGGCCGTCGCCGGGATGACGCTGTCCTCGCTCGGCGTGGTGCTGCTGGCCGTCTCCCTCGTCACGGGCGCCGCGGGCGACTTCGTCGACGGATTCCGCGACGCCGCCGGGGAGGCGGGCGAGAACGGCGGCACGTTCTCGGTCGACAAGGGCCAGTGCTTCGACTCGCCCGGCGATTCGCTCGAAGGCGTGGCGTACGACGTCGACGAGGTGCCGTGCTCGGGCGAGCACGACGGCGAAGTGTTCGCGGCCTTCCGCATGACCGGCGGAACGTACCCCGGCGACAGCAGGATCACCGAGGTCGCCGACGAGAAGTGCTACGCGCTGCGGGAGTCCTACGTGATGGACACCTGGGCGATGCCCGACGACGTCGACGTCTACTACTTCACACCCACCCGCCAGAGCTGGCAGCTCGGTGACCGCGAGATCACCTGCTTCTTCGGCAGCACCGACGGGGGCGGCACCCTGAAGGGCTCGCTGCGCCGCGACGAGACGACCCTCGACGACGACCAGGTGGCCTATCTGAAGGCGGCCAACATCCTCGACGACGCGTACGCCTCGGCCCCCGACGAGGAGTACGTCGAGGACGATCTGCCCGGCCACAAGAGATGGGCGGGCCGGGTGTCGTCGGCGCTCGCCGACGAGTCGCGCGGCCTGCGCTCGCACATCTGGCCCGCCAAGGCGAAAAGCCAGGTCGCTGCGCTTCTGCGCGACATCGAGGCGGCCCGCAAGCACTGGGCCCTCGCCGCGCGCGCCGCCGACGCGGACACCTTCTACAAGCACTACAAGGCGGGGGACAAGCTCCTCGGCCACGAAAAGGTGATTGCGGTGCGCAAGGCTCTGGGGCTCGATACGACGCTGAGCAATGAGGGATCGGGCGCGAGCGGTTCGGCGGTCGGCACCGAGGTGTGAGCGCGCAAGGATCGAGGAAGTCTCGTCCTGATCGACGCGCGCCGGAGGCGGCTCGGAAAGGTGCTGCGTAAACGCAGACCCATCACATCGAGTGATTCTTTGGCCCTTGCTTGCGGCCAACAACCCACGGTTGCCAGGCTGTTGCTGTCTGTCAATCTGATGGGAGTGGCACGTGACCTTCGGTGAGCAGCCTGCCTATCTGCGCGTTGCGGGTGATCTCCGAAAGAAGATCGTCAGCGGTTCGCTGCCGCCGCACACCCGGTTGCCGTCCCAGGCCCGGATCCGCGAGGAGTACGGCGTCTCGGACACCGTCGCACTGGAGGCCCGCAAGGTGCTGATGGCCGAAGGGCTCGTCGAGGGCCGCTCCGGATCCGGCACGTATGTGCGCGAGCGGCCCGTGCCCCGCCGTATCGCCCGCTCCGGGTTCCGGCCGCCGAGCGGCGCCAGCCCCTTCCGGCAGGAGCAGGCCGACACCGCGGCGCGCGGCACCTGGGAGTCCCGCAGCGAGCAGACGGAGGCGAGCGCCGCGATCGCCGAGCGCCTCGCGGTCAAAGCCGGCGACCGCGTGATGTGCACCAAGTACGTCTTCCGGGACGCGGGCGAGGCGATGATGCTCTCCACGTCCTGGGAACCCCTCGCCGTCACGGGGCGCACGCCGGTCATGCTCCCCGAGGAGGGGCCCGTCGGCGGCATGGGCGTGGTCGAGCGCATGGCGGCGATCGACCTGGTCGTGGACAACGTGACGGAGGAGGTCGGCGCGCGCCCGGGGCTGGCGGAGGAGCTCCAGGCGCTCGGCGGGGTCCCCGGCCATGTCGTCATCGTCATCCAGCGGACGTACTACGCATCGGGGCGACCCGTCGAAACGGCCGACCTCGTCGTGCCCGCCGACCGGTACCGGGTGGCGTATCACCTGCCGGTGAAGTGAGACATCCGCCGCCGGTGAGGTGAGCGCGGCCTCGGGCCGGGCCCCCGACACTCGGGCCGACCGACTGACGCTCGGGCCGAACGCCTGAACCAAGAGGGGCGCATCCGGAAGGATGCGCCCCCTCTTTTGTGCCTTGACGTCCGCTTCTTGCCACTTCGAAAGCGGCTTCATTGACCATCGGTCATGGCTTGTTGCGTACCTCTTTGTGAAAACCCGTATCCGCTGCGTGAAGGTCGGGCGTAGGCTCAGGCATATGCGGATTGCGGTTTCCTTAGAGATCGGGGCGGAGCACGGGCTGGTGGCGGTCAGAGGAGGGGCGCGATGAACGACAGCATGGCGACACTCCCATGGCTCGTCATACGGCAGGACGACAACGGCAACCGCTATCGCGTGGGCAGGTACGCGACCAGGGCGGAGGCCCAGAAGATCGCGGACAGCCTCGACGGCCGCGGTCACAAGCAGCTTTATTGGGTCGAGCGCGTCGGCCAGAGCGGCACGTCGGACTCCGACCAGAACGGCATGCGCTGACCGCGCAGTTTGCCGCTCGCGCGCGTTCGGGCTCTGGGTGCGGCCCACGTGGGCGAGCACTGTCGACTCCCGTAGGCTCCGGCGCATGAGCGAACGGATCGTGGTGGTCGGCGCCGCCCTGTACGACCGGGGCCGTCTGCTGGCCGCGCGCCGGAGTGCGCCCCCCGAACTCGCCGGCCGCTGGGAACTGCCCGGCGGCAAGGTCGAGCCGGGTGAGCTCCCCGAGCAGGCGCTGGTGCGCGAGCTGCGCGAGGAACTGGGCGTCGAGGCGGAGGCGGTGGCGCGCGTGCCCGGCGAATGGCCGCTGAAGCCCGGGTACGCACTGCAGGTGTGGACCGCGCGCCTGGTCTCCGGGCATCCGAAGCCGCTCCAGGACCACGACGACCTGCGCTGGCTCGGCCCCGACGAGGTCTGGGACGTGCCCTGGCTGGACGCGGACGTTCCCGCCGTGAAGGAGGCGACGCGCCGCCAGGCGGCCGCCCGGCCACCGAGAGCCTGAACCGCGGCGCACACTCGCCAGACGCCCCGATGAGATGTCCCTATATGTGGTACTGCGTCCGGCGCATCGGGTATGGGGTTGTTGAACGCCTATGAACGGCCCCACGACACCGGACGAAAACCCCTCCCGGTCGCCCCAGCTCGTCTTGGAAGTGGTCGGCGTGAGCGACGACTCCGACGTCGACTGCGCCGAGTGGACCTTCCCTGCGCAGCCCGGCGCCGTACGCACCGCCCGGGCCCTCGTCCGCAAACGGCTGGCCGACTGGGGGCTCGACGCGCTCGGGGACATCGCCGCCCTGCTGGTGAGCGAACTGGTGACCAATTCCCTGCGCTACACCTCCGGTCCCATCGGCGTACGGCTGGTGCGGCTCGCGTCGATAGGCGCCCTGCTCGTCGAGGTCTCCGACCCGCTTCCCGAGCCGCCCCGCACCCGCCCTGTCGCGCTCGACGACGAGGGGGGCCGCGGGCTGCAGCTGGTGGCACACACCGCACGCCGCTGGGGGACCCGGCGCGGCGAACGCGGCAAGACCGTGTGGTTCGAACTGTCGTTGCCGGATTAGCGCAGCGCTCCGCCGGTGAGAAGACGGTGAGAGGACAGTAGAGCTGGTCAGGGCGGTTCGGGCCGGTCGGGCGGTTCGAACAGGTTCAAACCGGTCCGGACGTTACGGACCAAAAACCGTCGAGACCGTGCTGTGATCGTGAACGCCGTGCCCTGCGGCTCCGTAGTGCTGGATACTGCGGGCAGCCGCCTCCGGTGACCGGTGCCGGACGCGGTGAGCTGGAGGGGACGGTTCGCGTGAGCGAGATACCAGCGAAGGCCACGGCGTCCGAGGACCCGTCGGGCGACGCGACATGGCAGAGCAGTCCGCCCGGTTCGATCTACGACTACATCAAGGTCGCCTCGTTCTCGATCGGCCCTGACGGCCTGATCGACCAGTGGAGCCGCCGCGCGGAGCAGTTGTTCGGCCTGTCGGCCAGGGATGCCGTGGGCAAGGACCCCATCGAGGCGTTCGTGCCCGATGACCTGCGGGACAGCGGTCGCCGCAAGATGGCGGAGATTCTCGACGGCCGGGAGTGGACGGGCGTGGTCCCGTTCCGGATGCCGGCGCAGCGGGACGGCGGCAGCGACTACGACAGCGGCATCGGCGAGGTCGGCGGTTCGGGCGTCGGGTCCCGTGCGGGCGTCGGCTCCGGTTCGGGCAGCGTCGCCGGTTCGGGCGCCGTCGGCGGTACCGCCCGTAGGGGCCGCGCCGACGGTAGGGACGGGATCGCCGAGGTCTATGTGATGCCGACCGAGACGGAGTCCGGCGAACAGGCCGCCGTCTGCATCGTCGTCGACGTCCGGACGCTCCGCCGCATCGAGACGGATCTTGCCGCGTCGCAGGCGATATTCGGCCAATCTCCTTTCGGCTTCCTCCTGTTCGACACGGATCTGCGGGTCCGGCGCGCCAACAAGCGCTTCGCCTCGGTCTTCGGCGGCGACGTCGACGCCCACCGCGGACGGGAAGTCCACGACTATCTGCCGCGCCCCGAGGCCGACCGCGTGGTCGCCACCCTGCGCCGCGTCCTGGAGACCGGCGAGGCCGTCACCGACATGCTGATCACCGGCACCGTCCCCGGCTCCACTGCGAGCCGCCACTGGTCCGTCAACCTCTACCGGGTGCACAGCGGAACGGGCCGGCCGATCGGGATCGCCTGGCTCGGCACCGACGTCACCGCCCGCCGCGCCGCCGCCCGCGAGGCCGCCCACGCCCGCCGCAACCTCGCCTTGCTGAACGAGGCCGGCGCCCGCATCGGCAACTCCCTCGACCTGGAGACCACCGCCCGCGAACTCCTCGACGTCACCGTCCCCGGCTTCTGCGACCTCGCCTCCGTCGACCTCTACCAGGGCCTCCTTGAAGGAGACGAGGCGTCGGCGGGCGGGTGGGGCACGTCCCGGCCCGAGACCGCCGGAGGCAGCGCCGCGCTGCGCCGCGTCGCCTTCGCGAGCGCGGTCGCCGACACGCCGTACATGGCGGGACCCGCGCCCGTCGCCGCGGGAGCCGTCCACCACTACCCCTTCAACTCGGCCCCCGCCGAAGCCCTGCGCACGGCCCGCCCCCGGCTGGTCCCCGCCGAGGGCGGGAGCCTCATACAGTCCACGCTCGCCGTGCCGATGGTCGCCCACGACACCGTCGTCGGCCTCGTCCAGTTCTCCCGTACGAAGGGCAGCGAACCCTTCGGCGAACGGGACCGGGCCCTCGCCGTGGAACTCGCCGCACGCGCCGCCGTCTGCATCGACAACGCCCGCCTCTACCGCCGCGAACACCAGCGCGCCCTGATCCTGCAGCGCTCCCTCCTCCCGCCCGGTGCCCCCGAGGCGTCCGGCCTCGAGATCGCCTGCCGCTACCTGCCGGGCAGCGGGGCCACAGGCCGGCCGAGCGAGGTCGGCGGCGACTGGTTCGACGTCATCGAACTGCCCGGCCACCGCACGGCGTTGGTCGTCGGCGACGTCATGGGCCGCGGCCTGCGCGCCGCCGTCGCGATGGGCGAACTCCGCACGGCCGTACGCACCCTGGCGCTGCTCGACCTCGAACCCGCCGAAGTGCTCTCGCAACTGGACGAGATCGCCCGCGGTCTCGGCGCCCCCGGCGGCGTCCGGCAGGCCACGCGCACGGCCCGCAAGTCGCAGGACGCCGACCTCTCCGAGGTCTACCTCGCCACCTGCGTGTACGCGGTCTACGACTCCGTCACCCGCCGCTGCACCTTCGCCAACGCCGGCCACCTCCCGCCGGTCCTCGTCGAGCCCGGCGAACCGGCCCTCATGCTCGACGTACCGCCGGGCCTGCCGCTCGGCGTCGGCGGCGAGCCGTTCGAGGAGGTCGAGGTCGAGCTCCCCGAGGGAGCGCTGCTCGCGCTCTACACCGACGGGCTCGTCGAGTCCCGCGACCATCCGCTCGACGAGGGCCTGCAGGCCTTCCTCGGAGCACTCGCCGATCCCGGTCCGGAGCTCGAGGACGTCTGCGATCACGTCCTAGGCACCCTGGACACCCACCACGGCGAGGACGACGTCGCGCTGCTCATGGCCCGCGTCCAGGGCCTGCCCGCGGATGCCGTCGGCGACTGGACGCTGCCACGCGAACCGCGCAGCGTCGGCCGCGCCCGCGAGTACGCCCGCGCCCAGCTGCTGACCTGGGACCTCGAGCCCCTGGTCGACACCACCGAACTGCTGGTCAGCGAGCTCGTCACCAACGCCCTGCGCTACGGCGAGGGCGAGATCAGGCTCCGGCTGCTGCTCGACCGTACGCTCGTGTGCGAGGTGTGGGACGCCGGACTCGTCCAGCCGCGCCGCCGCAGAGCGCGCGCCACGGACGAGGGCGGCCGCGGACTGCAGCTCGTCGGACTGCTGAGCGCGTCGTGGGGCTCACGGCGGACGCACCGCGGCAAGACGGTGTGGTTCGAACTGCCGCTGCCGGATGGGGACTCGGGGCCTGCGGATCCTACGGAGGCGTTGCTCAGCCTGTTCTGAGGCCGATGGCTGTTCCCGTTCTGGCTCTGCCGCGCGAGCACACGGGCGGTTCACGCGTGCGGTTCAGACGTGTGATTCGGGCACACGCTTCAGCAGTGCGATTCAGGCATGCGCTTCACGCGTGCGCTTTGAGCGCGGCCAGCCGGGCCTCGATCTCCGCCGTGTCACCCATGCTGTCGAGCTGTTCGAACTGAGCGTCCAGCGAGGAGTCGGCGAGTTCCTGCTTGCCGAGTGCCTTCGCCTCCTCGCGGCGTACCTTCTCCTCGAAGCGGCTCAACTCGGTCGTCGGATCGAGCACATTGATGTTCTTGGCGGCGTCCAGCATCTGGTTCTGCGCCTGGGCCGTCTTGGCGCGGGCCATCAACTGGTCGCGCCTGGACTGGAGCTCCGTCAGCTTGGTCTTCATCTGGTCGAGGCCGGACTTCAGTTTGTCGACCACCTCCCGTTGCGTGGCGATCGTCGGTTCGGCGTCCTTCGCCTCGCGCTCCGACTGGAGCTGCCGCTGCAACGCCACCTTGGCGAGGCCGTCGAACGTGTCGGCCTCGGCGCCGGAACCGGCGGCCCGCAGCTCGTCCGCCTTCTTACTGGCGGCCAGTGCCTTTCTGCCCCACTCGGTGGCCGCCTCCACGTCCTCCTGGTGGTCCTGCTCCAGCAGGCGCAGATTGCCGATGGTGGTCGCGACCGCCTGCTCGGCCTCGCGGATGTTGTTGCTGTAGTCGCGGATCAGCTGGTCGAGCATCTTCTGCGGGTCTTCCGCCTGGTCCAGTAGGGCATTGATGTTCGCCTTCGCCAGCTGTGCGACGCGGCCGAGGATCGTCTGCTTGGTCATGGGACCACCTCTCGTTCTCGCTTTCCCCCGAGTTGCGTTGCTTGGACTGCCTCGCTCAGAACCTGCCGCCCCCGCCCCTCCGCCCGCGCGTCCCTCCGCCGCCGAAGCTGCCGGGGCCGCCCCCACCAAAACCTCCGCCGAAGCCGCCGCCGTAGCCGCCACCGCGTCCCCCGCCGAAGCCGCCGCCGCCACCCGTCCCACGGCCCATACCGCCGAGGATGCCCCCGAGCACGATGCCGCCGAGCACCGCACCGCCCATGCCGCCGCCCCCGCGCCCGCCACCCATAGGACCGCCGTACGGATTGCCGTACATGCGCACGTCCCGCTCGGCCAGCTGCTGCGCCTCGCGGGCCAGCGCGTCCGCCCGCTGGGCCTCGGCGAGCGCGGCCGAGGGATCGGCGGGCACCCCGGCTGCCGGTCCGGCGCCGCCCGTGCCGTCGCCGTTCGCGGAAGCCCGTGCCAGCGCGAGGTGCCGCTGGGCCTCGGCGAGGCGCGTCCTGGCCTCGCTGCCCACCGCGGCCCGATGCGTGGTGATGAAGTCCGACGCGGCGCCCACGGCGCTGCGCGCGGTGAGCAGAGCCTGGTCGAGCAGGGCGCGCGCCTTCTGGTTGCTCACCTCGCGGGCGCGCGCTCCCGCGAGGGCGTCGTCGAGGGCCGCGTCGGCCTCCTCCACACGGCGAAGCGCGTCGATGGGGTCGTACGATCCCGCGGCGACCTGCGTCCGCACCTCGCTGACGACCGATTCGGCGCGGGCGATACGGCCGTGCAGGTCGGCGGTGGAGATGCCCTCGGGGGTGCCGACGAGCATGCCCCGCGCCTCCGCGAGGTCGGTCTCGGTCTCGGTCAGTGCGCCGGGCAGCTTGCCGACCGCCTCCGCGAGTTCCTTCGCCAGCCGGTCGACGGCGTCCACGAACGTGCCCGCCTGGTCGACGGCGCCTTCGGCGGCCCGCAGATGCACCGCGGCCGTGCCGCCCGCGCCCGCCCCGATCGCCTCGCGGGCCTGGCCGATGTGGGTCGCGGCGAACGCGAGCCGATCCTTGGCCTGCTCGACGTGGCCCCTGACGGGCAGGACCGCGGTGGGCGCGTACCGCGTGCCGAGCGCGGTGAGCGTGGCCTGCGCGGTGTCGGTGCGGCCGGTGATGTCCCGCAGCCTCGCCTCGGCGTGCTCCAGCGCCTGGGGCGCGTTCTGCTCCAGGGCGCGCAGCCGGTCGAAGCCCTCGGCCTCCGCGTCGAGCCGGCGATTGGCCTCCGTGCAGCGCGCGATGATCTCGTCCAGCATGCGGCGCTTCGTCGCATCGTCCTCCGGTATCGCGTCGTCGAGCCGCTGCCGCAGCCGGAAGGCCGCCGTGAGCTCAGCCTTCGCGTACGCGAGCGCCTCGCCGAACGGAGCGGCCGCCTCTTCGCCGAACTGGGCGGTGGCGAAGCCGAGTTCCTCGGTGCTGGTGCGGACCGCGTCGTCCGTCTCGACGAGCAGCTGCCTCGCCCGCTGGTCGAGCTCGGGCAGGGGCACGGCCTGCTCACCGCGCCTGCCCCAGCCTCCGCCGGGGGTGGTGCGGGTCTGGACGCGTTTCTTGCGCCGGGTGTACGTGTACGCGGCGAGGGCGGCCGCGACTCCGAGCGCCGCGATCGGCAGCAAGAGGTCGCCGATGAAGGCTTCGCCGTCGGCGCCGCCGGGGTCGGACTCGCCCGGGGTGATCGCCGGAGTGGGCACGGGCCGGCCCGCGAGGACCGCGCCGATGCCGTCCGCCGCGCCGATGGCGGCACCCGCCCAGTCGTTCTGCCGCAGCGCCGGTTCGATGGCGGTCTGGGCGACGTCTCGCAGCTCGGCGTCGGTCAGCCGCATGTCCTGGTCCACGGAGTACGCGTACTGCCGGTCGTGCGTGGCGACGGCCAGCAGTACGTCGTTCAGGCCGAGCCCGTTGCGCTGGGCGGTCGCGTCGGCCCAGCTCTGCGCGGTGCGGCCGGAGAAGTCACGCACGTAGGCGACGAAGAGCTGGACGCCCTGATCGCTGTCGAGATCCTCCAGTGCCGCCTGGACGGCGCTCTTGCGGTCGCCGAGCGCGTCGACCTTGTCGGTGATCTGGCCGGTCCGCGACAGCGTGATCGGGTCGTCGGCACGGGCGCCCGAGGCGGGCGCGACGAGCCAGCACAGTGCCGCCAGCGCGCAGAGCAGGGCATACGCGAGGCGCAGGGTGTGCGGGGAGCGTATGCCGCTCTGCGACGGACCTCGGCTCCGGGGAAGCGTCACGTTTGTGAGGGTATGACCGCTTCTGGCCTATCGCGACCGGGCCCGCCCCGGGCTGGGGCGGGACCTGCGGAGACCGATATCCCGGCGCCATGATGCGGGCGCCGGACCAGGGCGACCGGGACCGTCCCCGGTCCCGAGACCGACCCTGGTCCCGAGACCGACCCTGGTCCCGAGACCGTCACTGGTCCTCACGGTGATCGCCGCCCGATCTTCGACCCCAGCCACACCAGCGGGTCGTACTTCCGGTCGACCGCCCGTTCCTTCAGGGGGATGAGCGCGTTGTCCGTGATCTTGATGCCCTCGGGGCAGACCTCCGTGCAGCACTTGGTGATGTTGCAGTAGCCGAGGCCGTGCTCGTCCTGGGCCGTGCGTTTGCGGTCGATGCCGGTCTGCTCGGCCGCGTCCAGCGGGTGCATGTCCAGTTCGGCCACGCGCATCAGGAAGCGGGGGCCGGCGAAGGCCGCCTTGTTCTCCTCGTGGTCGCGCACCACATGGCAGGTGTCCTGGCACAGGAAGCACTCGATGCACTTGCGGAACTCCTGCGAGCGGTCGACGTCCTCCTGCTGCATCCGGTACTCGCCCGGACCCAGCCCCGCGGGGGGCACGAACGAGGGGATCTCCCGCGCCTTCTCGTAGTTGAAACCGACGTCCGTCACGAGGTCCCGTACCACCGGGAACGCCCGCAGCGGCGTCACCGTGATCGTCTCCTCGCGCGAGAACACGGACATGCGGGTCATGCACATCAGCCGCGGCCGCCCGTTGATCTCGGCACTGCACGAACCGCACTTGCCCGCCTTGCAGTTCCAGCGGACCGCGAGATCGGGGACCTGGGTCGCCTGGAGGCGGTGGATGATGTCGAGCACCACCTCACCGTCGTTCACCTCGACCTTGAAGTCCTCGAGCCCCCCGCCCTCGATGTCCCCCCGCCACACCTTGAATCGCGCCTCGTACGAACTCATTCGTACAGCTCCTCTTCGGCGAGGTACTTGACCAGCTCTTCCTTGTCGAACAGGGCGAGCAGGTCGGGTCGGATCGGCTCCGTCGTCTCCCGCTCCAGGGAGATCTGGCCGCGGACGGGGTCGGTGGCCGCGAGACCGCCTGTCGGGTCCGCGAGCCGGCAGAGCAGATTGATGTGCCGCCACTCGCGGTCCATCGTCGGATGGTCCTCACGGGTGTGGCCGCCGCGGCTCTCCGTACGCTCCAGCGCGGCCCTCGCGATGCACTCGCTGACCAGCAGCATGTTGCGCAGGTCGAGGGCCAGGTGCCAGCCGGGGTTGAACTGGCGGTGCCCCTCGACGCCGGCCCGCCGCGCCCGTACCCGCAGCTCACCGAGCTTCCTCAGCGCCTGCTCCATCTCCGCCTCGCGGCGGATGATGCCGACCAGGTCGTTCATCGTCTGCTGGAGCTCCTGGTGGAGGGTGTACGGGTTCTCGGGCGGCTCCCCGGGCGTCGGGCCCTCCGCCGAGAACGGGCGCAGCGCCTCGGCCGCCGCCGCGTCCACCTGTTCGGCGTCCACGGCCGGACGGCGCTCTCCGGTGAGCCCGGACGCGTACTCAGCGGCGTGCAGGCCGGCCCGCCGCCCGAAGACCAGCAGGTCGGACAGCGAGTTCCCGCCGAGCCGGTTGGAGCCGTGCATGCCGCCGGCGACCTCCCCGGCCGCGTACAGGCCGGGCACCCCACGGGCCGCCGCCGTGTCCGAGTCGACCGCGATGCCGCCCATCACGTAGTGGCAGGTCGGGCCGACCTCCATCGCCTCGGCCGTGATGTCGACGTCGGCGAGCTCCTTGAACTGGTGGTACATGGATGGCAGCCGCCGCTTGATCACCTCGGCGGGCATACGCGTCGACACATCGAGGAAGACCCCGCCGTGCGGCGAACCGCGTCCCTCCTTCACCTCGGCGTTGATGGCCCGCGCCACCTCGTCGCGCGGCAGCAGCTCGGGCGGGCGCCGGTTGTTGTCCGGGTCGTCGTACCAGCGGTCGCTCTCGTCCTCCGACTCGGCGTACTTGTCCTTGAAGACGTCGGGGATGTAGTCGAACATGAACCGCTTGCCCTCGGAGTTGCGCAGCACACCGCCGTCGCCGCGGACCGACTCGGTGACGAGGATGCCCTTCACCGACGGCGGCCAGACCATGCCCGTCGGGTGGAACTGCACGAACTCCATGTTCAGCAGCGGCGCCCCCGCCAGCAGCGCCAGCGCGTGCCCGTCACCCGTGTACTCCCACGAGTTCGACGTCACCTTGAAGGACTTGCCGATGCCACCGGTGGCCACGACCACCGAGGGCGCCTCCAGGACGAAGAAGCGGCCGGACTCGCGGTCGTAGCAGAAGACGCCCGAGACACGGCCGTCAGCGTCTTTGAGCACGCGTGTCACCGTGCATTCCTGGAAGACCTTCAGCCGCGCCTCGTAGTCGCCGAACTCGCGCTTGTCCTCCTGCTGCAGCGAAACGATCTTCTGCTGGAGCGTGCGGATCAGCTCCAGGCCTGTACGGTCGCCGACGTGCGCGAGCCGCGGGTACTCGTGCCCGCCGAAGTTCCGCTGCGAGATCCGCCCGTCCTTCGTACGGTCGAAGAGCGCGCCCCAGGTCTCCAGCTCCCAGACCCGGTCCGGAGCCTCCTGGGCGTGCAGCTCCGCCATCCGCCACTGGTTGAGGAACTTGCCGCCGCGCATCGTGTCGCGGAAGTGCACCTGCCAGTTGTCGCGCTCGTTGACGTTGCCCATAGCCGCCGCGATGCCGCCCTCGGCCATCACCGTGTGGGCCTTGCCGAACAGCGACTTGCAGATCACGGCCGTACGCGCACCCTGCTCGCGCGCCTCGATCGCGGCCCGCAGCCCCGCGCCGCCGGCGCCCACCACGACGACGTCCCACTGCTGCCGTTCCACTTCGGACATCAGAAAAACCTCGGATCGTCGAAGGCACCGCTGGCGACCAGAAACACGTAGAAGTCGGCGAGCGCGACGCTCACCAGGGAGGTCCACGCGAGCAGCATGTGCCGGGCGTTGAGTTTGCCGATCCACTGCCACAGCCGGTAGCGCACGGGATGCTTGGAGAAGTGCTTCAGCTTGCCGCCGACGATGTGCCGGCAGGAGTGGCAGGAGAAGGTGTACGCCCAGATCAGCACGATGTTGACCAGGAACACGAGCGTGCCGAGGCCCATGTGGCCCCACTCGTAGTTCTCGTCGCGGAAGGCGAGCACCGTGTCGTACGTCAGGATCCCGGCGACCGGGATCGCCGCGTAGAAGAAGTACCGGTGGATGTTCTGCAGGATCAGCGGGAAGCGGGTCTCGCCGGTGTACTTCTTGTGCGGCTCGGCGACCGCGCAGGCCGGCGGGGACGCCCAGAAGCCCCGGTAGTAGGCCTTGCGGTAGTAGTAGCAGGTCAGCCGGAAGCCCAGCGGGAAGATCAGGATGAGCAGGGCGGGGGAGAGGCCCCACCAGCTGCCGAAGATCTCCCAGTTCGGGCCCGCGTGCATCGGCTTGCAGTTCTCGGCCAGACAGGGCGAGTAGAACGGCGAGACGTAGGGTGCCGCGTAGTAGTCGGCGTTCGAGAAGGCCCGCCACGTCGAGTAGACGACGAAGGCCAGCAGCCCGGCCGCGGTCGCGGCAGGCGCCAGCCACCAGCGGTCGGTCCGCAGATGCGGGGAGGCGATGGCGGCGCGGGTGCCTTCTCGTACACCGCCGCTATTCACTTGAGGTTCGGTACCAGTGGCCAACTGAGCTTCCACTCCTTCGTGGACGACTCGTCTGTGGACGGGATGCGCCGACGGGCCGTGGCGGGTTTCAGGGAGCGTGCCGGTCGCGGGCCCCCAGCCCCTCGTCGTCCGAGTCCGTCCACAGCGCGCTGTCGTACGGCGTGTCCGGGATGCCCACGAGCTCGGGTTTCTTCTGCGCCCGGAGGGTGGGGGCGGCCTCGCGCAGTAGCGCGACGCTCTCCCGCAAATGGTCGGCGTCGGTGCGCACCCGGCGGATCTCCAGGCTGCTCCCGGCCTGCTGCTCGAGTCGTCCGACGGACCGGACGAGGTCGTCGATGCAGCGTTGTACGGCGGTCAGATCGTCCTGCAGGGACATGACTTGCCCTCACTTCCGCGATTGCGGTGGCAACGCTCACGCGCCTGCGAGTGTCGCGCGTCACATCTGGCCTTGTGAAGGGATCCGGCCGGATTCCTGGCTCGTGTGCCACACATGCGCCCCGTACGCGCCCCCGATCGGCCCAGTGGGCCCCACCGGTCACGTGGGCTTTCGCTGTTTACAGGAGCCGCGCCGGCCTCTCCGGCCACTTCCGCCGCATGGGTGACGTTGGTGCTCTCGTCGTCGTGTCGCCAAGGACAAACCCGCACGATCCACTTCAGTAGGGCGATACGTGTGATCAGCTCCATATTCCGCACAGCATTCCGTACAACCTGAGCAGTCCGGGTCCGACCCGGCCCGGGCGGCGGGCGCCCGCGCGAGCCCCGGAGGTACCAGTGATGTCTCTCGACGGCGGCAGGCTGCGCCATGTCCTGCGATGTGTCGCGTTCCTCGCGGCCGGAGTCCTCGTCGTGCCCGCCCTGACCGGCTGCAGCAGCGAGAGCGAGGAGGCGAGCCGCCCGGCCGCCGGGCAGGACATCGCGTCGGCGGGGCGCGATCTGATCAGCGACGGCGGCACCCTCCACTGGGCCGTCGACGCCCTGCCCGAGACGCTCAACGCCTTCCAGGCCGACGCCGACGCGACCACCTCGCGCATCGCCGGCGCCGTCCTGCCGTCCCTGTTCCGGGTCGACAAGCTGGGCCGTCCGCAGCGCAACCCCGACTTCCTGGAGTCCGCCGAGATCGTCCAGCGCGAACCCAAGCAGGTCGTGCTCTACAAGATCAACCAGCAGGCGGTGTGGAGCGACGGCCGCGAGATCGGCGCCGCCGACTTCGCCGCCCAGTGGCGGGCCCTGTCCGGCAAGGACACCGCGTACTGGACCGCGCGCAACGCCGGCTACGACCGGATCGAGAAGGTCGAGCGAGGCGCCAACGACCTGGAGGTACGCGTCACCTTCGGCAAGCCGTACGCGGACTGGCGCTCGCTGTTCTCGCCGCTGTATCCGAAGGACGTCATGGGCACCCCGGACACCTTCAACGACGGTGCGCGGGCCAAGCTGAAGGTCAACGCCGGGCCGTTCACCCTCACGAAGATCGACCGGGCGGCGGGCGACGTGACGCTGGAGCGCAACCCGCGCTGGTGGGGCAGGCAGGCCAAGCTCTCCACGATCGTGCTGCGCGCCGTGCCACGCGACCAGCGGGCCGCCGCGCTCGCCGAGGGCCGCCTCGACCTCGCCGACGTCGAGCCGGCCGACGCCCAGCGCATCGCACTCGCCGCCCGCGACAAGGGAGCCGAGGGGGCGCCCCTGGGCGGGCCCGCCGCCGCGACCACTCCCGGCCAGGCGCTGCGCTCCTGGGCCATCGCGCACGGCTCGGACCAGCAGGCGGCCCAGGCCGAGAAGCTCGCCCGCGAGAAGCTGAGCGAGGCGGCCGAGAAGTACGCCGAGGAGCAGGCCGACCTGCGCGACTACGTCCTCCGCAAGTCCCTGGAGCCCGCCTACACGCAGCTGGCCCTCAACGGCGCCCAGGGCCCGCTCGCCGACGAACGCGTACGCCGCGCAGTGGCCCGCGCCCTCAACCGCGAGGAACTCGCCCGGCTCGTACTGACGCCGCTCGGACTGCCCGCCGAGCCGGTCGGCAGCCATCTCGCACTGGCCGGCCAGGTGGCGTACGCCGACAACAGCGGAGCCATCGGAGGCCAGGACACGGAGGCGGCGCGGGCGCTGCTGGCGGATGCCGGGTGGGTGCCGGGCGGCACGGACAAGGGGACCGGGAACGCCGCGGGCAGCCAGGGCCAGGACTCCGGGAAGCCCGCCGGCGGGGCACCGGGCCGCTCCTCCGACACCTCGGGGCACTCCGAGCGGTCCGACGAGGCCGGTGTCTCGGAGGACGCGGCCGAGGACGACGACGGCGTGTACATCGTCGGCGAGGAGGACGACAAGCCCGGCGACCGCAGCGAGGACGGCAAGCCGGGCGACCGCAGGGATGACGACGAGCCTGGCGATCGCAGGGATGACGACAAGCCGGGCGACAGCGGCAACGCGGTGCTCGCGCCGTCCCCGGCCGTCGCTCTCCAGCGAGCGGCGCTCGTCCGCCAGGCGGACGCCCTGCTCATGCCCCGTGAGGCCGACCGGGAGAAGCAGCAGGACCCGCGGGGCCAGGAGGGCAGGCAGCAGGCCAGGGGTGGCGGCGTCCCGGGCGCTTACGCGCCGAAGGGCACGGCCGCCCCCAAGCCGAGCGGGACCCCGGCATCCCCGGCCGATGCCGTAGCCGACGGTGTCGCCGCAGGTCAGGTGGCCAAGGACGGCAAGCCCCTGACGCTCCGCTTCGTGCTGCCCTCGGGCCCCGGATCGGAGCAGCTGCGCGCCGTGGGCGAACGGATCACGCAGATGCTGGAGCGCATCGGAATCCGCACGGAGATGTCCAAGGTCTCCGACGACAGCTACTTCAAGGACCACATCGCGTCCGGCCAGTACGACCTCGCGCTGTACTCGTGGCCCGCGACCGCCTTCCCGGCGACCGACGACCGGCCGATCTTCGCCAAGCCGGTGCCCGCCGCGGACGGCTCGCTGAGCATCGAACAGAACTACACACGCGTCGGCACCGACCAGATCGACCAGCTCTTCAGCCAGGCGATCGCCGAGCTGGACGAGAAGGAGGCGACGTCGCTGATGAAGCAGGCCGACGCCCGCATCTGGGCCGCGGCCGGCTCCATCCCCCTCTACCAGCGCCCCCAGCTGGTCGCCGCCCGCCCCAGCCTCGCCAACGCAGGCGCCTTCGGCTTCGAGACCCCGGCCTACGAGGACATGGGCTTCCTGAAGCAGGGGGTCCATCCGGGCGCCCCCAAGGAGAGCCCGACCCGCTGACTGTCGAGGGCAGGCGCCGTCGCCACCATTCTGGGCCAGGGCACCCCCAAGGGAGGGCACCCAAAGGCCCGAGGAAGCCCCACCCCGGAGGGCACCGTACGATGGGGTGAGGCCGTGGCGTGTCCAGCCCGGCAGGGCCCGCGTACGAAGAGACGTACGCGCAGGCCGTCCACTCACCCCGGGAGAAGCGCCGCACTATGGCCACGCGCCAAGACATCCGCAACGTCGCCATCGTCGCCCACGTCGACCACGGCAAGACCACCCTCGTCGACGGCATGCTCAAGCAGGCCGGCGCCTTCGCAGCCCACGCCGCCGAGAACCTCGACGACCGGATGATGGACTCGAACGACCTGGAGCGTGAGAAGGGCATCACGATCCTCGCCAAGAACACCGCGGTGAAGTATCACCCGAAGGCCGGCGGCGAGCCCATCACCATCAACATCATCGACACCCCCGGCCACGCCGACTTCGGCGGCGAGGTCGAGCGCGGCCTGTCGATGGTCGACGGCGTCGTCCTGCTCGTCGACGCCTCGGAGGGCCCGCTCCCGCAGACGCGCTTCGTGCTGCGCAAGGCCCTCGCCGCCCGCCTCCCGGTGATCCTCTGCATCAACAAGACGGACCGCCCGGACTCCCGGATCGACGAGGTCGTCAACGAGACGTACGACTTGTTCCTGGACCTGGACGCGGACGAGGACCAGATCGAGTTCCCGATCGTCTACGCCTGCGCCCGCGACGGCATCGCCTCGCTGACCAAGCCGGAGGACGGCACCGTCCCGGCCGACAGCGACAGCCTGGAGCCGTTCTTCTCGACGATCCTGGACACCATCCCGGCCCCGTCCTACGACGAGGACGCCCCCCTCCAGGCCCACGTCACCAACCTCGACGCCGACAACTTCCTCGGCCGTATCGCGCTGCTCCGCGTCGAGCAGGGCGAGCTGCGCAAGGGCCAGACCGTCACGTGGATCAAGCGCGACGGCTCGATGTCCAACGTGCGCATCACCGAGCTGCTGATGACCGAGGCGCTCACCCGCAAGCCCGCCGAGAAGGCTGGCCCGGGTGACATCTGCGCGGTTGCCGGTATCCCGGACATCATGATCGGCGAGACCCTCGCCGACCCCGAGAACCCGATCGCGCTGCCGCTGATCACGGTCGATGAGCCGGCGATCTCCATGACCATCGGTACGAACACCTCGCCGCTGGTCGGCCGTGGTGGCACCGGCAAGGGCGCGGACGCCAAGGCCGCGGTCAAGGACCGCAAGGTCACCGCCCGCCAGGTCAAGGACCGTCTCGACCGCGAGCTGATCGGTAACGTCTCCCTCCGTGTGCTCGACACCGAGCGACCGGACGCCTGGGAGGTCCAGGGCCGTGGTGAGCTCGCGCTCGCCATCCTGGTCGAGCAGATGCGCCGCGAGGGCTTCGAGCTGACCATCGGCAAGCCCCAGGTGGTCACCAAGGAGGTCGACGGCAAGGTCCACGAGCCCGTCGAGCGCATGACGATCGACGTGCCTGAGGAGCACATGGGCGCGGTCACGCAGCTCATGGGTGTCCGCAAGGGCCGTATGGACAACATGTCCAACCACGGCTCCGGCTGGGTCCGCATGGAGTTCGTCGTACCGTCCCGCGGTCTGATCGGCTTCCGTACGGAGTTCCTGACCGGCACGCGCGGCACGGGCATCGCCCACTCCATCCACGAGGGCCACGAGCCGTGGTTCGGCACGCTGACGACCCGTAACAACGGTTCGCTGGTCGCCGACCGCGCCGGCGCCGTCACCGCGTTCGCGATGACGAACCTGCAGGAGCGCGGTGTGCTGTTCACCGACCCCGGCACCGAGGTGTACGAGGGCATGATCGTCGGCGAGAACTCGCGCTCCGACGACATGGACGTGAACATCACCAAGGAGAAGAAGCTCACGAACATGCGGTCGTCCTCGGCTGACTCGTTCGAGGCGATCGTCCCGCCGCGCAAGCTCTCGCTGGAGCAGTCGCTGGAGTTCTGCCGCGACGACGAGTGCGTCGAGGTCACCCCGGAGGCCGTCCGCATCCGCAAGGTGGTGCTGGACCAGCGGGACCGCGCTCGCGCGGCGTCGCGCGCGAAGCACGCCTGACGTTTCCTGCTTCTGTGCGCCGGGCCCCTGGGGGCCCGGCGCACGCAGCTTCGGCCTTCGGCTGCGCCGCGCGGTGCGGCTGACGCCTGACGGCTGCCTCCGGGCGGTCGGTGGTTCGCCACCCGTCGGTGGGTGGGTCGGGGCCGTGCCGGGATGTACGTCCTCGGTCTGGTGCCGAGCCGTACGTCGTCAGGCGAGCCCGGAGTTTGCGCCAGCCGCTGCGGGCGCACATCCCGCCACGTCCCCTTCGGCCGTCGGGCGGCTGCAGGTCTCACCTGTTGCGGGCAGGCGTTCCTCCCCCAGTGCCTTAAGGGCCTGGGAGGTACCCCAGGAGATGGGGGTCCCCCCCCTGCTCGAGCGGAGCCGAGAGCTTGGGGGAGGGTGGGCACAACCCACGACGTACGGTGCCCTCGCGCCCGACCTCAGCGCCGCCTCCCGACGCCGACGGATACAACGTCGGCATTCAGCCGAAACATCCGGCCGATACCACAGACCCGGACGCTTCCGACCAGGGGGCGCCCGAAGCGCTGTCGTACCGGAATGCCCAAGTTTGCGAACTTGGGCCCCCATTGACGCCGCCAGAGGAGCGCGTCACACCCATATCTACGCGCGGGGACTGGCAGCTACCCTTCCTGTTAGGGGCGGGCGAGGGTTGAGGCGTGGGGTGCCGGGAAGGGTACGGCAGATCATCGCCATGTCCACAACTGGTTTTCCTTAAGTGGGTGTCCGGAATGCGGACACCGCTGCCCGATAGATATGTAACGCGTCCGTTTCGTGGTCCTCTATCTCGGATCGGTTTGTCCGGATTTTGGACTAAGTACGTGTCAGGTGTGATCGAACCGAGACCAAAAGGGTGTGGCCGGGCCGTACCCCATGGCTAATAGTTAGGCGCGTAGAGCTCGGGTCAATGGGTCACGCGCTGTGGGGAGCGCCGACTCACGAGCACACTGGGGCACCGGAACTCTTCGCCGTCAGGGGTGGCGGCGTCGTGTCATGTGCCCCCTCTTGCAGTGAACAAGTGGACTCATGAGGAGGAACCCATGCGCGGTGCCAAGAGCGCCAAGTGGGTCGCGGGGGCAATCGTCGTCGCGTTGGCAGCAACCGCCTGTGGTGGCGGCGACGGTGACAAGGGCGGCGAGAGCAAGGCCGCCATCGACCCGGACGGCGTGTTCTCCATCGAGGTCGGTGAGCCGCAGAACCCGCTGCAGCCCGCCAACACCATGGAGTCCAACGGCAGCATCGTCACGAGGGCGCTCTTCTCCGGGCTCGTCGACTATGACTCCAAGGGCAACATCGTCATGGTGAACGCCGAGTCGGTGGACACCAAGGACAACAAGACCTTCACCGTCAAGCTGAAGGACGGCTGGAAGTTCCACGACGGCACCCCGGTGACCGCCGAGTCCTACGTCAAGGCGTGGAACTGGGCCGCCAACGTCAAGAACAAGCAGACCAACGGCTTCTGGTTCTCCGACATCAAGGGTTACGACGATGTCGCGCCCGCGAAGGGTGACCCGAAGAAGGACACGATGTCCGGTCTGAAGGTCGTCGACGACACCACGTTCACCATCGAGCTGAACTCGCCGATCCCGTACTTCGTCTACAAGCTCGGCTACGAGGTCTTCTCGCCGCTGCCCGAGTCCTTCTACAAGGACCCGAAGGCCGCGGGCGAGAACCCGGTCGGCAACGGTCCCTACAAGTTCAAGAGCTGGGACCACAAGAAGCAGATCGAGGTCGTCCGCTACGACGACTACAAGGGTCCGAACAAGGCCAAGAACGGTGGTGTGATCTTCAAGAACTACACCAACCTGGAGACGGCCTACGAGGACCTGAAGTCCGGCAACGTCGACGTCCTGCGTCAGATCGCCCCGAAGGACCTGCCCGTCTACAAGCAGGACCTCGGCGACCGCGCCGTGGACCAGGCGTACTCTGCCATCCAGACGGTCGCCCCGGCCTTCTACACCAAGCAGTGGAAGGACATCGACCCCAAGGTCCTGCAGGGCCTGTCGATGGCGATCGACCGCGACACCATCACCAAGACGGTGCTCCAGGGCACCCGTGAGCCGGCCACCGGCTGGGTCGCCAAGGGCGTCCTCGGCTACCAGGCGGACCTGGGCACCGACATCTTCAAGTACGACCCGGCCAAGGCCAAGGAGCTCATCAAGGAGGGCGGCGGCGTTCCGGGCAACGCCATCTCCATCCAGTACAACGCCGACGGCGGTCACAAGGAGTGGGTGGAGGCGGTCTGCAACTCCATCACCAAGGCCACCGGCGTGAAGTGCACCGGTGACTCCAAGGCCGACTTCCAGGCCGACCTCAACGCGCGTGACGCGCAGGAGGTCAAGTCGATGTACCGCTCCGGCTGGGTGCTCGACTACCCGTTCAACGCCAACTTCATCCGCGACCTGTTCGGCACCAAGTCGGCCGGTAACCAGAGCGGCTTCTCCAACAAGGAGATCGACGCGCTGATCAAGAAGGCCGACTCCGCCGCCACGCAGGAGGAGTCCGAGAAGCTGTACCAGGAGATCGAGAAGAAGCTCCCTGAGTACATGCCGAGCATTCCGCTCTGGTACTACAAGGTCAACGCGGGCTACTCGGAGAAGGTCAGCGGCGTCAAGTACGCCCAGGACGGAGACCCGATCCTGACCGGCGTTCAGGTCAAGAAGTAACCAAGAACAGCCCGTCCTCCGGCGGCGGGGTGACCACGCGTCACACCCGCCGCCGGGTTGGCGGTAGCGGCCGGGGGGCCCTTTCCGTGCAAATCCGTACGATCTACGTACGCGTTCGCACGGGAAGGGCCCGTCGGCTGCCGCTGTGACTTACATGGAGGCATGATGGGGCGCTATGTCGCACGACGACTGCTCCAGATGATCCCGGTCTTCATCGGGACAACCCTGCTGATCTTCCTCATGGTCTACGCCCTGCCCGGCGACCCCGTGCGAGGGCTCTTCGGCGACAAGGCCGGAAGCCCGCAGGTGATCGCGGCCCTGAGGCATGAGTACGGCCTGGACCAGCCGATCCTGGTGCAGTACTGGAACTACATGAAGGACATGATCCTGCATGGTGACTTCGGCACGCAGGTCGCCAGCGGCCGCCCCGTCACCGACGTGCTGGGTGACGCTTTTCCGGTGACTCTCCGCCTCGCCTCCCTGGCCTTCGCCATCGAGGTCGTCCTGGGCATCGGCCTGGGAGTCCTGGCGGGTATGCGCGCCGGGCGGTTCACGGACAACGCGGTCCTGCTTGTCACACTGCTGTTCATCTCCGTACCGGTCTTCGTCCTCGGCTTCATCCTCAAGCTGGTCTTCGCCGAGCAGCTCCACTGGCTGGATCCGAACGTCAACGACTCCACCGACTACGGTCAGTTGTTGATGCCCGCCATCGTCTTGGCGACCGCGTCGCTGGCCTACGTGACCCGACTCGCCCGGACCTCGATCGCCGAGAACCTGCGGGCCGACTACATCCGCACCGCGATCGCCAAGGGCCTGCCGAAGAGCCGTGTGGTGGGCGTCCATCTCATGCGCAACTCGCTGATCCCCGTGGTCACCTACCTGGGCACCGACATCGGCGCCCTGATGGGCGGCGCCGTCGTCACCGAGGGTCTGTTCAACATCCAGGGCGTCGGCGGCACGATCTACGAGTCGATCGTGCGCCGTGAGGGGACCACCGTGGTCGGTCTGGTGACGATCCTCGTCATCGTCTACCTCCTTGCCAACCTGCTCGTCGACCTGCTCTACGCGGTCCTTGACCCGAGGATTCGCTATGCCTGACGTGACCAAGACCGTTTCGGACGGGGCCATCGACGCGCAGAACGCGGTCGTCGCCGCCGAGATCGCCCCGAAGCCCGGCAAGTCGGAGAAGACCCGCAGCCTGTGGGGCGACGCCTGGGCCGACCTGCGCCGCAGCTGGATCTTCCTCACCTCCAGCGTGCTGATCTTCATCCTGCTGCTGATCACCTTCTTCCCCGGGTGGTTCACCAGCGCGGACCCGATCCTCGGCGACCTGGCCAAGCACTACCTGCAGAAGCCCAAGCTGGGCAACGTCGGCTCGCCCGACTGGCTCGGCTACGACCAGCAAGGCCGCAGCGTCTACGCCCGCGTCATCTACGGCACCCGGGCCTCCGTGGCCGTCGGCTTCGGCACCACCGTCGTCGTCACGCTGCTGGGCGGCCTGATGGGCATGATCGCCGGATACTTCGGCGGCGTCGTCGACTCGATCCTGTCGCGGCTGACGGACGTCTTCTTCGGAATCCCGTTCCTGCTCGGCACGATGGTCGTGTTGAACTCCTTCCAGGACCGCACGCCCTGGGTGGTCATCGGAGCGCTGGGCTTCTTCGGCTGGACGCAGATCGCCCGTGTGATGCGCGGCGCGGTCATCACCACCAAGCAGGCCGACTACGTGCATGCCGCCAAGGCGCTGGGCGCGAGCACCCCGCGGATCATGTTCCGGCACATCCTGCCGAACACCCTCGCCCCGGTGATCGTCGTCGCCACCATCTCGCTCGGTGTCTACATCGGCGCCGAGGCCACGCTGTCCTTCCTGGGCCTCGGCCTGAACGGCGTCTCGTGGGGCAACGACATCTCCGACGGCGGCAACCAGATCCGCGTGGCCCAGTGGATCATGCTTTACCCGTCGATCATGCTCAGCATCACGGTGCTGGCGTTCATCATGCTCGGTGAGGCGGTCCGCAACGCCCTCGACCCGAAGATGCGCTGAGGGAGGCGTACGTGACCATCATCGAAGAAGTAGCCGTGCCCTCGCCTCGCGACGGCGACGGCGGCCCGCTGCTCGAAGTGCGTGACCTGCACGTCGAGTTCCACACCCGCGAGGGCGTCGCCAAGGCCGTCAACGGCGTCAACTACAGCGTGCAGGCGGGCGAGACGCTCGCCGTGCTCGGCGAGTCGGGCTCCGGTAAGTCCGTCACCGCGCAGGCCATCATGGGCATCCTCGACATGCCGCCGGCGAAGATCCCTCAGGGGGAGATCCTCTTCCGTGGCCAGGACATGCTGAAGATGTCCGCCGAGGAGCGCCGCAAGATCCGCGGCCGCCGCATCGCCATGATCTTCCAGGACGCGCTGAGCTCGCTCAACCCGGTGCTCAGCGTCGGCTACCAGCTCGGCGAGATGTTCCGCGTCCACCAGGGCCTCTCCAAGAAGGAGGCCAAGGTCAAGGCCATCGAGCTGATGGACAAGGTCAAGATCCCGGCCGCCGCGGCCCGGGTCAGCGACTACCCGCACCAGTTCTCGGGCGGTATGCGCCAGCGCATCATGATCGCGATGGCGCTCGCCCTGGAGCCGGAGCTGATCATCGCCGACGAGCCGACCACGGCTCTCGACGTGACGGTCCAGGCCCAGGTCATGGACCTGCTCGCGGAGCTGCAGCGCGAGTACAACATGGGCCTGATCCTGATCACCCACGACCTAGGTGTGGTCGCGGACGTTGCCGACAAGATCGCGGTGATGTACGCGGGCCGGATCGTCGAGCGCGCCCCGGTCCACGAGCTCTACAAGCGCCCGGCGCACCCGTACACCCGGGGCCTGCTGGACTCGATCCCGCGCCTGGACCAGAAGGGCCAGGAGCTGTACGCGATCAAGGGCCTGCCGCCCAACCTGCTGCGCGTCCCGACCGGTTGTGCCTTCAACCCGCGCTGCCCGAAGGCGCAGGACATCTGCCGTACCGAGATCCCGGCACTGCACCCCGTGACCGAGCGGGACGGCAGCGAGCTGGTCGGCCGCGGCAGCGCGTGCCACTTCTGGAAGGAGACGATCCATGGCTGAGCTCAGGAAGTCGGACGAGCCGCAGGACGCCGTGGACGCGACTCCGAACGTCAGCGACGTGGAGGTCGTCGACGCCCACTCCGAGGCCGAGATGGTCGCGGCCATCGAAGCGCCCGTCGAGCGCGGCGAGCCGATCCTGCAGGTGCGCAACCTGGTCAAGCACTTCCCGCTGACCCAGGGCATCCTCTTCAAGCGCCAGGTCGGTGCGGTCAAGGCCGTGGACGGGGTCTCCTTCGACCTCTACCAGGGCGAGACGCTCGGCATCGTCGGCGAGTCCGGCTGCGGCAAGTCCACCGTGGCCAAGCTCCTGATGAACCTCGAGCGCGCCACGGCGGGCGAGGTCTTCTACAAGGGCCAGGACATCACCAAGCTGTCCGGGCGCGCGCTGAAGGCGGTTCGCCGGAACATCCAGATGGTGTTCCAGGACCCGTACACCTCGCTCAACCCCCGTATGACGGTGGGCGACATCATCGGTGAGCCCTTCGACATCCACCCCGAGGTGGCGCCGAAGGGTGACCGGCGGCGGAAGGTCCAGGAGCTCCTGGACGTCGTCGGCCTCAACCCCGAGTACATCAACCGCTATCCGCACCAGTTCTCCGGCGGTCAGCGCCAGCGCATCGGCATCGCCCGCGGCCTCGCGCTCAACCCCGAGATCATCATCTGCGACGAGCCGGTCTCCGCCCTGGACGTCTCCGTCCAGGCACAGGTCATCAACCTGATGGAGAAGCTGCAGGACGAGTTCAATCTGTCCTACATCTTCATCGCGCACGACCTGTCGATCGTCCGGCACATCTCGGACCGGGTCGGCGTGATGTACCTCGGCAAGATGGCCGAGATCGGCACCGACCAGCAGATCTACGACCACCCGACGCACCCCTACACGCAGGCGCTGCTGTCGGCGGTCCCGGTGCCCGACCCGGAGGCCCGCGAGGGCCGCGAGCGCATCATCCTCACCGGGGACGTGCCCTCGCCCGCCAACCCGCCGTCCGGCTGCCGCTTCCGCACCCGCTGCTGGAAGGCGCAGGATAAGTGCGCCACCGAGGTGCCGCTGCTCGCGGTGCCTGAGCGGTTCGCCGGGCAAGACACCCCGGCCGCGCACGAGTCGGCGTGCCACTTCGCTGAGGAGAAGGACGTGGTGCACGCGGCATAGTTCGCGGCACAGCACTTCGTACACGCACGAGGGCGCCCGGAATCCCTTGATGGTTCCGGGCGCCCTCGTCGTCGTAATCCATACACATGGATGAGACGGTTGGTTGTGGCGCAGCACTGTGCGCGCCTGCCGGCGGACACAAATGATCGAACTGCGAACGGTCGTGGCCGGCGCTGGTTAGTGTCGCTGCCATGGAGCATCGAGCGCTCGGCCGAAGCGGCCTCATGATCAGTGAGATCACGTACGGCAACTGGCTCACCCACGGTGAGACCGTCGCCCGCGAGGCGGCCGTGGCCTGCGTCGGAGCCGCCCTTGACGCGGGCATCACGACGTTCGACACGGCGGACGTATACGCCCAGGGTGCCGCAGAGGAACTGCTGGGCGAGGCGCTGTCCGACGTCAGGCGGTCCTCGGTGGAGATCGCCACCAAGGTCTGCCTGCCGACCGGGGACGGACCCAACGACCGGGGGCTGTCCCGCAAACACATCATGGAGTCCTGCCACGCCTCGCTGCGCAGGCTCGGCACCGACTACGTCGACCTCTACCAGGCCCACCGGTTCGACGACCGGGTACCGCTGGAGGAGACGCTGGTCGCCTTCGACGATCTGGTACGTCAGGGCAAGGTGATGTACCTCGGAGTCTCGGAGTGGACCGCTGCCCAGATCGAGTCCGCGCTCGCGCTTGCCGATGAGTTGGGACTGCGCAGCCGCATCGTCTCCAACCAGCCGCAGTACAACATGCTCTGGCGGGTCATCGAACCCGAGGTGCTGCCGCTGTGCCGCAAGGAGGGCATTGGCCAGCTCGCCTTCCAGCCGTTGGCGCAGGGGGTGTTGACCGGCAAGTACGTTCCGGGAGAGGCCCCGCCTGCACACTCCCGAGCCGTCGCCGGGGGGCGCGCCCCGCGCTTCATCGGCCGGGTGCTCGGCGACGAGCTGCTGGCCCGGGTGCAGCGGCTCCGCCCGATCGCGGACGAGGCCGGGCTGACCATGGCCCAGCTGGCGATCGCCTGGGTCCTGAGCCGGCCCGGTGTCTCCACCGCGCTGATCGGTGCCTCTCGGCCCGAGCAGGTCGTCGAGAACGCAGCAGCGGCCGGGCGCGCACTCGACGACGAGGTGGTGCAGCGCGTTGACGGCGTGCTCGAGGGGCTGGTCGACCACGACCCGTCCAAAACGGCGCGAATGATGGCGGTCCGCGGTGAATGGCAGGGCTGAGGGAGGTCCCTACGCCGGCGGTTCTGGGCACTACGCTGCGTATCTCGAGGACGCGGACGGATTCGAAGTCGAACTGGTGGCAGCGCAGGGGCTGCGGAGCGGGTAGAGGGGCGGGCATGACGGACGAGGATGAGCCGAGGGCACGCGCCTCCCTGCAGTGCGTCGTACTCGACTGCCCCGACCCCCGCGCTCTCTCCCGCTTCTACCGCGGGCTCCTCGGCGGTGAGGTCGACCGGCCCGACCCGCGGTGGTCGCTGGACGACGAGTGGTCCACCCTGCACACCGCCACCGGCCTGGTGCTGGCTTTCCAGCGTGCCGACGACTACCGGCCGCCGCGGTGGCCGGACCCGTCCGCCCCGCAGCAGTTCCACCTGGACGTCGGGGTCGACGACCTCGATGTGGCCGAGGCCCGGGCCCTCGAGCTGGGGGCCGTGAGTCTCGACGACGGGGGCGGCACCCGCAGTTGGCGCGTGTACGCGGATCCGGCGGGCCACCCGTTCTGCCTGGTGCGCGAGTGAGGGTGCGGGGCGGAGAGTAAAGACCGCGGAATTCGCGCGTAAAACGCCGCCTTCCGATTTCGGCCGGACCCGCTGCCGGAGGCCCGTGCCCACCCCGCAAGGGGGCGGCATGGGCCTTCGGTTTCCCCGGGGGCCCCAAATCCTATTCACGATCGCCCAATAGATGAATCAACTATTCCCCAAGCTTTGGGAATCGATCTGCGTTGTCGGGTGCTGCGGTTCGCCCGACGAGGTCGGAGCTGCGCGCGAGTCCGCTCCGAGGTGGAGGCCTGCGTCACGCTCGGCGATTTCCAGGGAATGGTAGTAATCAGTTCAAGTCAGAGTCACTCATCTATCCCACTCTCGCCAGTTCTCGTCAACAAGCAGAAAAAACCAACCTCTGAACTCCTATCCGGGTTGACCGGTTGCGCTCACGGTTGCGAAAGTCCGCAGAGTCTCATGGTGTCGGCAACGGCCGCCACTCATTTTCTCTTTCGCCCAGGGGCAATTCCGAATGACGATTCCGACCACGACGGCGGCCGCGCGCCCGGTCCCGGTCTGCTCGCGCCCCGCCGGCGAGAGAAGAGCAACGGTCGCATGTGTGCTGGGCGGGTGCTCCCCGCGACAGTCTGAGCTCATATCCGGGATGTCCGTACGATGACCATGCAACACCAGCCGGTCGAGACCGGCAGCGGCACCGCGCTTCTGGCCGACGAACCGACGCAGGACTCCCGGCCCGGCGGCACCGCCATCGCCGGGCGCTCACCGTCCCGGATGGCCTGGAAGCGCATCCGGCAGGACAAGGCCACCATGACCGCACTGGTCATCACCGTCCTGTTCATCGTGATCGCCCTGCTGGCCCCGGTGCTCACCTGGCTGACCAGCTGGGGGCCGATCACCCCGGACAACAAGGCGATCAACCCGGACACGGGCAACCAGCCGTACGGATCGCTGGGCGGGATCAGCCTCAATCACCTGCTCGGGGTCGAGCCGGGGACGGGGTTCGACCTCTTCGCCCGAGTGGTCTACGGCCTGCGCACCTCGCTCTTCGTCGGCTTCGCGTCGGCTGTGGTGTCCACCGTGGTCGGAGTCGTGGCCGGGCTGGCGGCCGGCTACTTCGGCGGCTGGGTCGACTCCGTGCTGTCGCGGATCATGGACGTGATGCTGGCGTTCCCGCAGCTCCTGTTCATCATCGCGCTCACCCCGGTGATCCAGAACGCGCTGCAGACCAACAGCCACGGCGGTACCGACGAGAACCTCCGGCTGCTGGTCCTGGTCCTCAACATCGCGATCTTCGCCTGGGCCTACACCGCCCGCCTGGTACGCGGTCAGGTGCTGTCCCTGCGCGAGCGGGAATTCGTCGACGCCGCGCGGATCATGAGCGCCGGCCGGCGTCACATCCTCTTCCGTCAGCTGCTGCCGAACCTGTGGGCACCGATCCTGATCTCGTTCGCGCTCGCCGTCCCGCAGAACATCTCCACCGAGGCTGCCCTGTCCTACCTGGGCGTCGGCGTCGTCCCGCCCGCTCCGGACTGGGGAGCCCTGCTGTCGGACGCTTCGGAGTTCTTCCTCCAGGACCCGATGTACCTGTTCATCCCCGGTGTCCTGCTGCTCATCCTCGTCCTTGCTCTCAATCTCCTCGGGGACGGCGTACGGGACGCCCTCGATCCCCGTGCCCACCGCAGCTGAAGCGCTGCTCCCGAGTGTCGGCACCGGCAATCCCACAAACGACGGCCGTGGCCGAGCCCATGTAAAGAACGGAGTGTTTCCAGATGATGCGCAGAACGCGCACGGTCGCTCTTACGGCATCAGCCGTGGCGATAGCCCTGGCGGCCACCGCGTGCGGTGGTTCCTCCAGCAACACCAGCAGCAGCGCCCCGGCCAAGGGGGGCACGCTGTCGGTCCTCGACGAGTCGGACTTCGACCACCTCGACCCGCAGCGCACCTACACGACCGAGGGGCAGAGCACGGACGAGCTGTTCGTCCGTGCCCTCACCGGATGGGACGAGTCGGGCTCCACGCCGAAGCTGGTCGGTGACCTGGCCTCCACCACGGGAACACCCAGCAAGGGCGACACGGTGTGGACCTTCCAGCTGCGCCACGGCATCAAGTGGCAGGACGGTACCGAAGTCACCGCCCAGGACGTCAAATACGGTGTGGAGCGCGCCTTCTCCGGCGACATCAACGGAGGCCCGCCGTACGCGGCGCAGTGGCTCGTCGGTGGCGCCGACTACAAGGGCCCGTACAGCGGTAAGCAGCTGGACTCCATCCAGACGCCGGACAAGTACACCGTCGTCTTCCACCTGAACCAGCCGGTCGCCGACTTCAACGAGACGACGGCCATGTCCGGGTGGTCGGCGGTGCCCAAGGCCCACGACACGGGCTCGACGTACGACACGCACGTCTGGTCCGACGGCGCGTACATGATCAAGTCGTACACCAAGAACAAGGAACTCATCGCCGTCAAGAACAAGTACTGGCAGAAGTCGTCCGACCCGATCCGCCAGCAGAACGTCGACGAGTTCGACTTCAAGTTCGGCCAGGACCAGGCGGCCATCGACCAGCAGATCAAGTCGGACGCCGGGGTCGCCCAGACCGCGCTCGAGCAGTATCCGCTCGCCGGTTCCGACCTCAACTCGTTCGCCAACGACGCGGCGCTCAAGTCGCGTTACTACAACAACTCGGCTCCGGGCATCAACTACCTGGCGATCAACACCCGCCGGGTCAAGGACATCAAGGTCCGCGAGGCGATCGAGTCCGCGATCGACAAGACCACCGTCCGCGGCGCCTTCGGCGGCTCGGCGTACGGCGACTACGCGAGCACGATGCTGAGCCCCGGCGTCGGCGGTTACAAGAAGTTCGACCTGTACAGCACCAACCCGGCCGGTGACGTCACCAAGGCCAAGGCGCTGATGAAGCAGGCCGGCAACCCGAAGCTCACCATGTCGATGGCGCTCGAGAACACGCCCACCCAGGCGCATTTCGGTGACGCGGTGAAGACCTCCCTCGCCAAGATCGGCATCAAGGTGAACCTCGTGCCGATCCAGCTGGCGAACTACTTCAACACCGTGAGCAACACCAAGAACCAGTACGACCTGACCTGGGGCGACTGGATCGCGGACTGGCCGAACGCCTCGACCGTGCTCCCCACCCTGTTCGACGGCCGGCTGATCGCGAAGAACCCGCAGGCGAACCAGGACCTGTCGTACCTGAACGACCCCAAGGTCAACACGCAGATCACCAAGATCGCGACGATGGCCGATATCAACCGGCGCAACGCCGCTTACGGCAAGCTCGACGAGCAGATCATGAAGGACACCTCCGTAGTTCCGCTCATGTACATGAACTTCAGCGCAGTGAGCGGCTCCAAGGTGGGCGGTGTCATCGCGGACACCATCCTGGCCGAGCCGAGCCTCCTGCACGTCTACGTGAAGCAGTAACCCCGGTCGCCCCGTCGGCGGTCCGCCGCCGACGGGGCACCCACCCACGTCCATCCCCACCGGGCGCAGGCACCAGCCCATCGGCCCACAGCTAGAGGGAGGCGGACCGGGCACCCGCCAGGTCCCAGCACGACATGCTTCGTTATCTCATCCGACGCCTGCTGGCAGCGGCCGTGATCCTGCTGGTGATCAGCGTGATCACGTTCTTCATCTTCTTCGCGCTGCCGTCCGACCCCGCACTCCTGGCCTGCGGAAAGACCTGCTCCCCCTCCCGTCTCGCCGAAATCAAGCACTCGCTGGGCCTCGACCAGGGCATCACGACGCAGTTCTGGGAGTTCTTCAAGGGGCTCTTCGTGGGCCGCGACTACGGCGACCAGAGCATGCGCATCCACTGCGGCGCGCCCTGCCTCGGGGTCTCCTTCCAGACCGACACGCCTGTCCTCACCACCCTGCTGGACGACTTCCCGGCAGACCTGTCGCTCGGCCTCGGCGCCGCGGTGGTCTTCCTGATCCTCGGTGTGGGCCTCGGCGTGCTGGCCGCCGTCCGCAGGGGCAAGGCCGCCGACAAGGCGGCGGTCGGACTGGCGCTGTTGGGCGTCTCCACGCAGATCTACTTCGTCGGTCTGCTGCTGCTGTACGTGTTCGTCGACAAGTGGCAGATCCTGCCCACCGCCGGCTACACCCCGATCACCCAGGACCCGGCAGGCTGGTTCCAGGGACTCATCCTGCCCTGGGCGACCCTGGTCATCCTCTACCTCGCCCTCTACACCCGGCTCACGCGCTCCTCAATGCTGGAGGTCTTCAGCGAGGACTACGTACGCACCGCCAGGGCCAAGGGCCTGCCGGCCGGCAAGGTCGTCCTCAAGCACGGGCTGCGGGCCGCGATCACTCCGATCATCACCATCTTCGGCATGGACGTCGGCTCGCTGATCGGCGGCTCAGCGGTCATCACCGAGTCGGTGTTCGGCATCAACGGCATCGGCAAGCTGGCGGTGGACTCGGTGCAGAACTCCGACCTGCCGGTCATCCTCGGCACCACTCTCTTCGCCGCCACGTTCGTCGTCCTCGCCAACGTGGCGGTCGACCTGGTGTACGGACTCATCGACCCGCGCGTACGCCTCGCCTGACACCCGACCCCGCAGCCCCCCAAGGAAACACCAGTGTCCCTGCAGACCTCGCCACAGCCCGCGGACGTCACGTCCGAGTCCTCCTCCTTCCTCGACGTGCGAGACCTGCGCGTGCACTTCCCGACCGAGGACGGCATCGTCAAGTCCGTCGACGGAGTGTCCTTCACCCTGGAGAAGGGCAAGACCCTCGGCATCGTCGGCGAGTCCGGCTCGGGCAAGTCGGTGACCTCGCTGGCCCTGCTCGGGCTGCACAAGGGCACGCGCGCCGAGGTCTCCGGCGAGATCTGGCTGGAGGGCAGGGAACTCGTCGCCCTGCCCGAGAACGAGATGCGCGAGCTACGCGGCGACACGGTCTCCATGATCTTCCAGGACCCGCTGTCCGCGCTGCACCCGTTCTTCACCGTGGGCGCCCAGATTGCCGAGGCCTTCCAGGTGCACCACAAGGTCTCCAAGAAAGAGGCCAAGGACCGGGCGGTGGAGATGCTGAAGCGGGTCGGCATCCCGCAGCCCGAGCGCCGGGTCAGGGACTACCCGCACCAGTTCTCCGGCGGAATGCGGCAGCGCGTCATGATCGCCATGTCCCTGGTCTGCGACCCCGCACTGCTCATCGCCGACGAGCCCACGACCGCACTGGACGTCACCGTCCAGGCGCAGATCCTGGACCTGATCCGCGACCTCCAGGAGGCGTTCGGCTCCGCGGTCATCATCATCACGCACGACCTGGGCGTGGTGGCCGATGTCGCCGACGACATCCTGGTGATGTACGGCGGCCGCCGGATCGAGTACGGCACCGCACGCGACGTACTGAAGCAGCCCGAGCACCCCTACACCTGGGGGCTGCTCCAGTCGATGCCGCACATCGCCGGCGACGTCGGCCGCCGGCTGAACCCGATCCCCGGCTCCCCGCCGAGTCTGATCAACCTCCCGAGCGGTTGCGCCTTCCACCCGCGCTGCCCCTACAAGGGCTGGGAGCTTCAGGGGCGTTGCACGGTGGAACGGCCCGAGTTGCTGGCGGTCTCCGGCACCGCCAAGCACATCGCCGCGTGCCACCTCACGGCGGAGACCAAGCAACAGATCCGTGGCGGAACCGCCGGGGCCGAGAAGTGACGGCGGCGGACGAACAGGAGCATGGCGTGAGCACCACCAAGCCCATCCCCGAGCAGCAGGCCGCTTCTGCCGCGAAGCCACCGGCCGGCGAGAACCTGCTCGAGGTCAGCGGTCTGCAGAAGCACTTCCCCATCCGGCACGGCATCGTGTTCCAGCGGCAGATCGGGGCCGTGCGCGCTGTCGACGGAATCGACTTCTCGGTCAGGGCCGGAGAGTCGCTGGGCCTGGTCGGCGAGTCCGGCTGCGGGAAGTCGACGACGGGCCGCCTGGTCACCCGGCTGCTGGAACCCACCGCCGGCACCATCATGTTCGACGGCGAGGACATCGCCCACACGCCTGCATCGAAGATGCGGCAGGCGCGCCGGCATCTCCAGATGATCTTCCAGGATCCGTACTCCTCGCTGAATCCCCGGCACACGGTCGGCACCATCATCGAGACGCCGATGAAGCTCAACGGCATCGACCCGCCGGGGGGCCACAAGAGGCGCGCTCAGGAACTGCTGGAGACGGTGGGCCTCAATCCCGAGCACTACAACCGCTACCCGAACGAGTTCTCCGGCGGCCAACGCCAGCGCATCGGCATCGCCCGCGCGCTCGCCCTGCGGCCGAAGCTCATCGTGGCCGACGAACCGGTGTCGGCGCTGGACGTGTCCATCCAGGCTCAGATCGTCAACCTGCTGCAGGACCTGCAGCGGGAGTTCGACATCGCCTTCCTCTTCATCGCCCACGACCTCGCCGTCGTCCGCCACTTCTCCGAGCGCGTCGCGGTGATGTACCTCGGGAAGATCGTGGAGGTCGCCGACCGGGAGACGCTCTACGCACGGCCGCGGCACCCCTACACGCACGCCCTGCTGTCCGCCGTCCCCGAGGCCGATCCGGACGGCACGCAGCGGCGCGAGCGCATCCGTCTCGCCGGGGACGTGCCCTCCCCGATCCTCCCGCCTTCCGGCTGCCGCTTCCGCACGCGCTGCTGGAAGGCCCAGGACAAGTGCGCGGCCGAAGAGCCGCCGCTGGTCCGTGTCGAAGGCAACCCCGAGGGTCATCTGACTGCCTGCCACTTCCCCGAGGAGCCGACGGTCGAGGCACGTGACGAGGACATCGTCCTCGACCCGGCGCTCGCCGCGCTCGAGGAGACACGTGCCGAGAGGACCTCCTGACGGCGACGCCGCACCCAGACGGGCGGGGTCAATGTGTGGTGTGTGCGTTATTGGTCTATATCGTCCGATAGCGGGACAGCGCCCCCGGCGCTGGAGCACAGCGCACTCAGAGGAGGAACTCCATGCGTGGAGCCACGCACGCCCGGTGGGCCGCGAGCGCGGTGGCCGTCGCACTCGCGGCGACGGCCTGCGGGGGCGGGGGCGGCGGCACCGGCGGCAGCGACGGCTCCGGAATCCTCAGCTCCTCGTGGGGCGACCCGCAGAACCCGCTCGAACCGGCGAACACGAACGAGGTGCAGGGCGGCAAGGTCCTCGACATGATCTTCCGCGGCCTGAAGCGGTACGACGCCAAGACCGGCGAGGCCGAGAACATGCTCGCCGAGAAGATCGAGACCTCCGACTCGCAGAACTTCACGATCACCATCAAGGATGGCTGGACCTTCAGTAACGGCGAGAAGGTCACCGCGAAGTCCTTCGTGGACGCCTGGAACTACGGCGCAAGCCTGAAGAACAACCAGCGGAACGCCTATTTCTTCGGCTACATCGACGGATACGACAAGGTCCACCCGACATCCGGCAGCCAGACCGCCGACACGCTCTCCGGGCTGAAAGTCGTCGACGACCGGACCTTCACCGTCCGGCTCAACCAGCGGTTCTCGACGTTCCCCGACACTCTGGGCTATGTGGCCTTCGCCCCACTTCCCCGGGCGTTCTTCGACGACCACGACGCCTGGCTGAAGAAACCGATCGGCAACGGCCCGTACACCGTCGACTCGTACACCAGGGGCTCGCAGATGTCCCTGCGCAGATGGGACGGCTATCCGGGAGACGACAAGGCGCAGAACGGCGGAGTGGACCTCAAGGTCTACACCGACAACAACACCGCCTACACCGACCTCATGGCGGGAAATCTCGACCTCGTCGACGATATCCCGGCGGCACAGCTCAGAAACGTCCAGGCCGACCTCGGTGGCCGGTACATCAACACCCCGGCCGGAATCATCCAGACCATCGCCTTCCCGTTCTACGACGAGGCGTGGTCCAAGCCCGGCATGGAAAAGGTCCGCACGGGCCTGTCCATGGCCATCGACCGGAACCAGATCACCGACACGATCTTCCAGAAGACCCGCACCCCCGCCACCGACTGGACCTCGCCGGTCCTCGGCGAGGAGGGCGGCTTCAAGGCGGGCCTGTGCGGCGAGGCCTGCGAGTACCACCCGGACGAGGCGAAGAAGCTGGTCCAGGAGGGCGGCGGCCTCCCCGGCGGACAGGTCAAGATCTCGTACAACGCGGACGCCGGCTCGCACAAGGAGTGGGTGGACGCGGTCTGCAACTCCATCAACAACGCGCTCGGCAACAACCGGGCCTGCGTCGGAAACCCGGTAGGCACCTTCGCCGACTTCCGGAACCAGATCACCCAGTCCAAGTTGACGGGTCCCTTCCGGGCCGGCTGGCAGATGGACTATCCGCTGATCCAGAACTTCCTTCAGCCGCTCTACTACACCGGCGCCTCGTCCAACGACGGAAAATGGTCGAACAAGGAATTCGACGACCTCGTGGACAAGGCCAACGCCGAGACCGAGGCGCCCAAGGCCGTCGGCATCTTCCAGCAAGCCGAGGAGGTGGTCCGGGACAACATGGCCGCGATTCCCCTCTGGTACCAGAACGGCAGCGCCGGCTATTCGGAGCGGCTCTCCAATGTGGCGCTGAACCAGTTCAGCGTTCCGGTGTACGAAGAAATCAAGGTCGGCTGACCACCCACGGAGCCACCCAACGGAGCCACCCACGGAGCCCGCCATGGGACGCTATGTGATCCGGCGTCTGCTGCAGATGATCCCGGTCTTTCTCGGCGCCACCCTGCTGATCTTCCTGATGGTGAACGTGATGGGCGATCCCATCGCGGGACTGTGCGGGGACCGGCAGTGCGACCCGGCGACGGCCGCCCAGCTCAAGAAGGAGTTCGGCCTCGACAAGCCCGTGTGGCAGCAATATCTGACGTACATGGGGAATGTGTTCACCGGCGACTTCGGGACCGCCTTCAACGGCCAGCCGGTGACCGAGCTGATGGGCTCGGCCTTCCCCGTGACGATCCGGCTCACGATCGTCGCCATCGTCTTCGAGATCGTCATCGGCATCACGCTCGGTGTGCTCACCGGCCTGCGCCGCGGACGTCCCGTCGACACCGGCGTGCTGCTCGTGACGCTGGTCGTCATCTCGGTCCCGACCTTCGTCACCGGTCTGCTGCTGCAGCTCCTGCTCGGCGTCGAATGGGGCGTCATCAAGCCGTCCGTTTCCCCCGACGCCCCGTTCAACGAACTGCTCGTCCCCGGCCTGGTCCTCGCGTCGGTCTCACTGGCGTACGTCACCCGGCTCACCCGCACCTCGATCGCCGAGAACCGCCGCGCCGACTACGTCCGCACCGCCATCGCCAAGGGCCTGCCGCGGCAGCGGGTGATCGTCCGGCATCTGCTGCGCAACTCGCTGATCCCGGTGGTCACCTTCATCGGCACGGACATCGGCGCGCTGATGGGCGGCGCGATCGTCACGGAGCGCATCTTCAACATCCACGGCGTCGGCTACCAGCTCTACCAGGGCATTCTGCGGCAGAACACCCAGACCGTCGTCGGCTTCGTGACCGTCCTCGTGTTGGTCTTCCTGGTGGCCAACCTGCTCGTCGACCTCCTCTACGCCGTACTCGACCCGAGGATCCGCTATGCCTGAGACCGAGCGGCCGGAGGCTCTGCGGGGATCCGGGGGCCGCTCCCCTGACGACGGCCGTATCGCCGCGACCGGCGCGGGCGGCGCGATGGACCTCGCGGCGAGCGAGGCGACGACGCTCGAGAGGCCACCGGGCGCACCCGGCGGACCGGGGGAGAGGGGCCCGTCCGGCAGGCCCCGCTCCCTGTGGTCCGACGCGTGGCACGACCTGCGCCGCAACCCCGTCTTCGTCGTCTCCGGCCTGGTCATCGTCTTCCTGGTCCTCATCGCGATCTGGCCGTCGCTGATCGCATCGGGCAACCCGCTCAGCTGCGATCTCGCCAAGGCCCAGCAAGGCTCCCAGCCAGGGCACCCCTTCGGATTCGACGGCCAGGGCTGCGACGTCTACACGCGCACCGTGTACGGCGCCCGCACCTCGGTCACCGTCGGCGTCTGCGCCACCCTCGGCGTCGCCCTGCTCGGCTCGGTCCTCGGCGGCCTTGCTGGATTCTTCGGGGGAGGGTGGGACGCGATCCTCTCCCGCGTCACGGACGTCTTCTTCGCCATCCCGGTCGTCCTCGGCGGCCTGGTGCTGCTGTCCGTGGTGACCAGCTCCACCGTGTGGCCCGTCGTCGGGTTCATGGTGCTGCTCGGCTGGCCGCAGATCTCCCGTATCGCCCGCGGGGCGGTCATCACCGCCAAGCAGCACGACTACGTCCAGGCCGCGCGGGCCCTCGGCGCCTCCAGCACGCGGATCCTGCTGCGGCACATCACGCCCAACGCGGTCGCACCGGTCATCGTCGTGGCGACCATCGCGCTCGGTACGTTCATCGCGCTCGAGGCGACCCTCTCGTACCTCGGGGTCGGGCTGAAGCCGCCGAGCGTGAGCTGGGGCATCGACATCTCGGCGGCGTCCCCGTACATCCGCAACGCCCCGCACATGCTGCTCTGGCCGGCCGGCGCGCTGGCGATCACGGTGCTCGCGTTCATCATGCTCGGCGACGCCGTGCGCGACGCCCTCGACCCGAAGCTGAGGTGAGTCGCGTCGTGCTGCTCGAAGTGCGCGATCTGCACGTGGAGTTCAGGACCCGGGACGGAATCGCCAAGGCCGTCAACGGGGTCGATCTCCACGTGGACGAGGGCGAGACGCTGGCCGTCCTCGGCGAGTCCGGCTCCGGCAAGTCGGTCACCGCACAGGCCGTCATGGGCATCCTCGACACCCCGCCCGCCCGGATCACCGGCGGCGAGGTCCTCTTCCAGGGCCGGGACCTGCTGAAGCTCAAGGAGGACGAGCGGCGGAAGGTCCGCGGCGCCGGAATGGCGATGATCTTCCAGGACGCGCTGTCCTCGCTGAACCCCGTGCTGAGCGTCGGCGACCAGCTCGGCGAGATGTTCCGCGTCCACCAGGGCATGTCGCGGAAGGACGCGCGGGCGAAAGCCGTCGAGCTCATGGAGCGGGTGCGGATCCCGGCCGCGAAGGAGCGCGTGGGGCAGTACCCGCACCAGTTCTCCGGCGGCATGCGCCAGCGCATCATGATCGCCATGGCGATGGCCCTGGAACCCGCCCTGATCATCGCCGACGAGCCGACGACCGCCCTCGACGTCACGGTCCAGGCCCAGGTCATGGACCTGCTGGCCGACCTGCAGCGCGAGTACCACATGGGCCTCGTCCTGATCACCCACGACCTGGGCGTGGTCGCGGACGTCGCCGACCGGATCGCTGTCATGTACGCGGGCCGCATCGTGGAGTCGGCACCCGTCCACGACATCTACAAGGCACCGGCCCACCCCTATACGAAGGGCCTGCTGGAGTCGATCCCCCGGCTCGACCGCAAGGGCCAGGAGCTCTACGCGATCAAGGGACTGCCGCCGAACCTGATGCACATCCCGCCCGGCTGCGCCTTCCACCCGCGCTGCCCGCTGGCCCAGGACGTGTGCCGCACCGACGTTCCCGACCTCTTCGAGGTGTCGGGGGAACGCCGGAGCGCGTGCTTCTACTGGAGGGAGACGCTCCATGGCTGAGTCTGCCGAGTCTTTCGGAGCGGCTGGGCATGTCGCCCCGCCCGCCGTCGGCGAGCCCGTCCTCCAGGTGCGCGGCCTCGTCAAACACTTCCCGCTCACCCAGGGCATCGTCCTGAAGAAGCAGATCGGCTCCGTCAAGGCCGTCGACGGCGTCGACTTCGACCTCGGGCACGGCGAGACCCTCGGCATCGTCGGCGAGTCCGGGTGCGGCAAGTCGACGCTTGCGAAGCTCCTCGTCCAGCTTGAGAGGCCGACGGCCGGGCGGATCACATACCGGGGAGAGGACATCGGCGCGCTGTCCGGCCGCGCCCTCAGAGCCGTACGCCGCAACATCCAGATGGTCTTCCAGGACCCCTACACGTCCCTCAACCCGCGGATGACCGTCGGCGACATCATCGGCGAGCCCTTCGAGATCCACCCCGAGGCAGCGCCGAAGGGCTCGCGCCGGCAGCGCGTTCAGGAGCTCCTCGACGTGGTGGGCCTCAACCCCGAGTACATCAACCGCTATCCGCACCAGTTCTCCGGCGGCCAGCGGCAGCGCATCGGCATCGCCCGCGGACTCGCCCTGCGCCCCGAGATCATCGTCGCCGACGAGCCGGTCTCGGCCCTCGACGTGTCCGTGCAGGCGCAGGTCATCAACCTGATGGAGCGGCTGCAGGACGAGTTCGACCTGTCCTACGTCTTCATCGCCCACGACCTGTCCATCGTGCGGCACATCTCGGACCGGGTCGGGGTGATGTACCTGGGCCGGATCGTCGAGATCGGCACGGACGAGGAGATCTACGAACACCCCACACATCCCTACACGCAGGCGCTGCTGTCCGCCGTCCCCGTGCCGGACCCGGAGGCGCGTGAGCACCGCGAACGGATCGTCCTCACCGGGGACGTGCCGTCACCGGCCAACATCCCGTCCGGCTGCCGTTTCCGCACTCGCTGCTGGAAGGCGCAGAAGCGGTGCGAGATCGAGGTGCCGCTGCTCGCGGTGCCCGAGGAGTTCCGGTCGGCGTCGGGGCCTGCAGCCCATGACTCGGCCTGCCACTTCGCAGAGGAGAAACGCGTCGTGCCTGCGCAGTAAGCGACATAACACGATAAATGCCCATCAATTTCGTTAACACGTAGGCAACTTGCCTGACGCAGCTCCGATATACGGACGCGTCAGGCTGAACAGCGTACGGCCGTGCGGGTGCCGTAGACCGGCCGGGGCGCGCCATGTCGCCCCGGCCGGTTGCATGTCCCCCCTTTGCGCCTAAACCGGCGCCGCTCTCGCGGACCTGGTTGGTGCTTCGTCTGGGTTCCTCAATTAATGGTTGAGGCCGGTGGCACAGACTTCTTCGCGGTTAGCTCAGCCCCAGATGGCGCTTGAGGAAGTCCACCTGGAGCAGCAGCAGATTCTCCGCCACTTGCTCCTGCGGGGTCATGTGCGTCACTCCGGACAGCGGCAGCACCTCGTGCGGACGGCCCGAGGCGAGCAGGGCCGATGACAGGCGCAGGGTGTGGGCCGCCACGACGTTGTCATCGGCCAGACCGTGGATGATCATCAGTGGGCGGTGCGTCCCGGCGGGATCGGACAGTCCGTCGTCGGTCACCAGCGAACTCGTCGCATACGTTTCCGGGGTGCGGCCCGGGTCGCCGAGATAGCGCTCCGTGTAGTGGGTGTCGTACAGCCGCCAGTCCGTGACCGGAGCGCCCGCGATGCCCGCATGGAAGACGTCAGGGCGGCGCAGCACCGCGAGCGCCGCCAGATAGCCGCCGTACGACCAGCCGCGGATCGCCACCTTCGCCAGGTCCAGCGGATACGACTCGGCCAGCCCCAGGAGCGCGTCGACCTGATCGTCCAGCGTGATCGTGAAGTCGCCCCGGATCGCCTTCTCCCATGCGGGGGAGCGGCCGGGCGTCCCACGCCCGTCCGCGACCACCACCGCGAAGCCCTGGTCGGCGAACCACTGCGAGGTCAGGTGCGCGTTGTGCGCGGCCACGACGCGCTGGCCGTGCGGACCGCCGTACGGGTCGAGCAGCACGGGCAGCGGCCCGTTGCCCTCCTCATAACCGGCCGGAAGCAGGACGGCGCACGGGATCCGGCGCGTGCCCCCTTGCGTGAGCGTCACGCGCGGGGCGAGAACCGGGCGCTCCGCGTACGACGCGACGGTCGCCACCGGCTTGCCCTCACGCAGCACCTGGACACGCGAGCCGGGAGCGCCGAGGTTCGCCGAGACGAGAACCGTCACCCCGCCCGAGCGCACAGCTGAGTGGACGCCGGGCTCCTGCGAGACGCGCTCCACCCCCAGCTCGTTGACGCGGTACACGTGCACCTCGCCGATCTCCGGATCGGCCGCCGCGTCCCCAGCCGAAGCCGAGACCAGCGCATCGTCGCCCGTCACGTCGAGCACCGCGCGGACATGCAGCTGCGGCCCCGTCAGCGGGCGCTCGCCCACCGCCAGCACCCGCGCCCCGCCCTCGTCGGCGATCCGCACCAGCTGCCCGCTCGGCGACCAGCACGGCACCCCGGCGAACAGCTCCAGCCAGCCCGTGTCCCCTGCGGCGCCGTCCGCGTGGACCATGCGCGTCGACCCGTCGTCCGGGTCCACCGCGAGGTACACCTGGCTGAGCTGGTCGCGCGCCTGTACGAGCAGCAGCGGAGCCCCGGACTCCGACCAGTGCACCCGCGCCAGATACGGGTAGCGGGCGCGGTCCCACGCGACCTCGGTGCGCGAGCCGTCCAGGCCGATGACGAAGAGGCGCACTTCCGCGTTGTTCGTGCCGGCCGCCGGATACGCCACGCGCGCCGGCTCCCGGTCCGGCTGCGCCGGGTCCGCGATCCACCAGCGCCGTACGGGGGCGTCGTCGACCCGGGCGACCAGCAGCCGGTCCGAGTCCGGCGACCACCAGAAACCGCGCGAACGCGCCATCTCCTCGGCCGCGATGAACTCCGCGAGGCCGTACGTCACCGTCTCGGACTCGGCCTGAGCGAGCGCCCGGTCGCCGTCGCCCTCGGCGCCCACCACGCGCAGGGCGCCCCGGACGACGTACGCGATGTGCCGTCCGTCCGGGGAGGGGCGAGGGTCGATCACCGGTCCGGGAACGGGCAGTTCGCGGGCCGTGCCGGCGCGCAGCTCTGCCGCGAACAGCCGGCCCGAGAGGGCGAACGCCGCCAACTCCACGGCCGTGTCCGTCGCATAGCCCACGATGCCCGCCCCGCCTTCACGGCTGCGCTCGCGGCGCGCCCGCTCCTCGGCCGACAGGCGCTCCGTCGCGCCGCCCAGCAGCACCGCAGGGTCGGCGGCGACCCGCTCCCCGCCGTCCGCGAGATCCAGGACCCAGAGAAGGTTCGCCCGATCGGTGCCGGAACGTGAGCGCAGAAACGCGACATGGGACCCGTCGGGCGCCACCGTGAAGGCGCGGGGCGAACCGAGCGAGAAGCGCTGGGTACGGGCGTGCTGACGCGGAAATGAGACAGGCTCGGTGGTCATCCCCCGAGCCTAGGCCGACAGGGCCTGATCCATGCGCCCCCTCGTGCTGCCGTGCTCCGATCCATGACCTGGGATGCATAGTTATGATCCCTAAGACCGGACGGGGGCCACCAGGTTTCTCCGTGCCGGTGATCGTGCTGACCGTAATCGACGGCCGCGGTGATCAAGACGCGGGACGAGTCTGGGGAGGTGGACCGCCGTGGCACTCTCGATTTCGGCGGTGGTGCTGCTGGTGATCGTCGTCTTCCTGCTGATCAAGAAGTCAGGCCTGAAGGCGGGGCACGCGGTCGTGTGCATGCTTCTGGGCTTCTACCTGGCGAGCTCCTCCATAGCTCCCACGATCAGCGAGCTCACCACGAACGTCGCCGGGATGATCGGCTCCATCAAGTTCTGAGCCGCCCGCCACGGGTTTGTCCTGCTCGGGGGCGCCTGCGGCGCCCTCGATCGCTCTGTCGGACCGCCCTCGTAGGCTTGGGCGCATGACGGACCTGCCCTCCCCCAAGCTCTCGGCTTCGCTCGAGCAGGGGGGACCCCCACGGCGCCTGCTCCTCGTGCACGCTCACCCCGACGACGAGTCGATCAACAATGGCGCGACCATGGCCAAGTACGCGGCCGACGGCGCCCATGTCACGCTCGTGACCTGCACCCTCGGCGAGGAGGGCGAGGTCATCCCGCCGGAGCTGGCACATCTGGCGCCCGACCGCGACGATCGCCTCGGCGACCACCGGGTCGGGGAGCTCACCGCCGCGATGGCCGAGCTGGGCGTCACCGACCACCGCTTCCTGGGCGGCGCCGGGCGGTACCGCGACTCCGGAATGCTGGGCGCCCCGCAGAACGAGCGGCACCACTGCTTCTGGCAGGCCGACATCGACGAGGCGGCGGCCGCGCTGGCCCAGGTCATCCGCGAGGTCCGCCCGCAGGTCCTCATCACCTACGACCCTGCCGGCGGGTACGGCCACCCCGACCACATCCAGGCCCACCGCGTCGCCATGCGCGCCGCGGACCTCGCCGCCGAGCCCGCCCACCGCCCGGACCTCGGCCGGCCGCACACCATCGCCAAGATCTACTGGAACCGGGCCCCGCGTTCCGTGGTCGAGGAGGGCTTCGCCCGCCTGAAGGACGCGCTTCCCGAGCTGCCGTTCCCGGCCGCTGCGTCCGTCGCCGACGTGCCGGGCGTGGTGGACGACGACGTGATCACCACGGTGATCGACGGCAGCGGCTTCGTGGCCGCCAAGGCGGCTGCGATGCGCGCCCACGCCACACAGATCGAGGTCGTCGAGGAGTGGTTCGCCCTGTCGAACCAGCTCGCGCAGCCGCTGTCCGCGGTGGAGTACTACGAGCTGGTGCGGGGCGAGCGGGGCGTCGACGCCTCCGACGGGTCGCCGGAGACGGACCTGTTCGCCGGGGTGGTTGTGACGGAAGAAGGTGCTGCCTGATGGGCGCGACGGGTAAGCCGGGAGAGGGCAGGCCGGGAGTGGGTAAGGCCGGTGCGGGTGAGCCCGGGACGGGCAGACCCTCTGGGACGGGCAGGTCCTCGGCGGGTAAGTCCGGTGCGGGCGCGGCCGGGACGGGCAGGTCTTCGGCGGGTAAGTCCGGTGCGGGCAAGCCGGGTTCGGCGGCAGTCCGTCCGGCTGCGGCCCGTTCGGCGGGTTCGGGTGGTGCGGGCGGGAGTTATCTCGCCGAGCCGCCACGGCCGGGACGTGCGGCCGCCTACGTAGGGCTGTTCGTGCTCGGCGTGCTGGTCGGCGTCGCCGGGGCGATCGTACAAGGCGGCTGGTTTCCGGGCGGGTTGCTGCTCGCGCTGGCCGGTGCGGCAGGGCTCTTCCTCGGCGGGGCGCGCGTGACCGGCACCCGAGCCGGGGCCGTGGCCCCCGCCGCCGGGTGGCTGGTCGCCGTCATCCTGCTCACCACGAGCCGCCCGGAAGGGGACTTCATGTTCGCCGCGGGAGCCGGCTCCTATCTCTTCCTGCTCGGCGGCATCGCCGTCGCTGTGATGTGTGCCACCCTTGGGCGGACCCGGCAACCCGACGGCCCGCCTGCCCGACTTGCCAATTGACGTACCGCTTCTCCGTACCAGGACGGGCCCTGGGCCGCGCGGTTTTCCTCCGCGGTCGCGGGTTACCGGCCGACGACGGCCAGTATGGTTGTGCCGCTGCCGAGCTTCCCCCACGCTCTCGGCTCCTCCCCAGTGGCCTGGGAGGCGCCCCCAGAGCCAGGGGACCCAGAGCGACAACGGGACGGGCGGCGGAGCCAACCGGGAGAACTTGCCTTGAGTCGTGAAACTGACACTTCGTCCTCCGGGCCCCAGGGGCGCGGCGGAGCCGCATATCCGTCCGGCACGCCGCCGTACGGGATTCCCGCCCAGGGCGCCGCTCCCGAGGACGGTGCCGACGCCGCCGCGCGGCCGGAGGAGCGCAAGACCGAGACGACGCTGACCACGCGGATCCGGATCAACATCCCGGGTTCGCGGCCCATTCCGCCCGTCGTCATGCGGACACCGGTCTCCGACGCGGACGCGTCGGCCGCGAAGGGGCCGGCGGGCCGGACCGAGGGCACCGACGGTGCGGGGGGTCCGCGGAGCGACGCGGGCGCGTCCGGGCCGGGCGCCGCCGCGTCCGGGTCGTCGGCACCGTCCGGCACCGGTTCGTCCCCCGCCGCCGCGCCTTCCGCGTCGGCGGAGGAGAAGACCAGCGACTGGTTCGCGCCGCGCAAGCCGGCCGCGGGCCGCGGCGGCGCCCCGGCAGGCGGCGGCACGGCGGGCGGCAGCTCGGCCAACTCGCCTACGACGCCGGGCGGCTCGGGCCCGCAGGGCTCAGGGGCCGGTGTGGGCACGGGACTTGGGACCGGTGCGGGCGCCACGGGTGGTCCCGGGCGCGGCCCCGGGGCCGCGGGCGCGGGCACCTCCGGTACGGGCGCGGGACTCGGTGCGGGACCGGGTGGTCCGGGACCGTTCGGCTCCAGGCCCCCGGCGCGCGGAGCTTCCGGTCCTGCGGGGCCGGGCGGCCCCGGTGGCCCCGGCGCGCCGGGTTCGCCGCGCGTCTCCGGCTCCGGTGCCGGAACCGGCGGCACCAGCCCGTTCGACTCGTACGACACGTCGGCCCCCGATGGGGGTGCCTCCCAGGCCTTTAAGGCACTGGGGGAGCACGGATCGCTCGGGCCCGACCCGCAGAGCAGCGGCCTCCCGTACTTCTCCGAGAGCGGCAACGGCCGCGGCCCCGCGGGCCCGACCGGTGGCACCGCGACCGGCGAAGGCCCACTGCTCGTACCGCCGGGGGACCCGGCACCGTCGGCGAGCCCGCGCATGAGCGACGACACCGCGATACTCACCCCCCAGCGGCCCGCACCCGTGCCGGGTCCGGGCGGACCGGCAGGACCTGGCGGACCCGGCGCGGGAGCGCCGGGGATCCCGGGGGACAACATCTCCGGGCACACCGTCACCAGCGGCATCCCCGTCGTGCCCCCGTCGCCGAACTCCCCGTTCGCACCCGGAGGGCACACCGACGGGCCGGTGCCGCACAGCACCCCGAGGCTGCCCGAGCCCTCCCGGTCCACCGTGCAGGCCGCCACGCCCCCCAAGAAGAAGGGGCGCAGCAAGCTGGTGCTCGCGGCCGTCGGTGTCGTCTTTGCGGGCGGTGTCGCTTACGGCGCCGGGCTGCTGATGAACCACTCCGACGTGCCGAAGGGCACCACCGTGCTCGGCGTCGACATCGGCGGCGGCACCCGCGACGAGGCCGTCCAGAAGCTCGACAGCGCCCTGGACGACCGGACCACCAAGGCGCTCCAGCTGTCGGTCGACGGCAAGACGGTCGCACTCAAGCCGGATCAGGCGGGTCTGCGGCTCGACAGCCAGTCCACGGTCAGCGCCGCCGCGGGCAGCGACTACAACCCCGTGTCCGTGATCGGCTCGCTGTTCGGCGGCGAGCGTGTCGTCGACCCGGTGATGCCCGTCGACGGGGAGAAGCTGCAGGCCGCGCTCGAGCTGGTCGCCGGCGAGTCCGGCTCCGTGACCGAGGGCACGATCAAGTTCCAGTCCGGCAAGGCCGTCGCCGTCTACGGCAAGGCCGGCAAGGGCATAGACCCCGCCAAGGCGGCGACGGCGATCGAGGAGGCCTACCGCACCCAGGTGGAGACCGGCCGGACCGCCCCGGTGCAGGTCCCCACCACCACGCGTCGGCCGACCGTCACCAACGCCGAGGTCGACCGCATGATGAAGGCGTTCGCGAAGCCCGCGATGTCCGGATTGGTGACGGTGCAAACGGACGCAGCGCACTTGGTGAGCTTCAGCCCGGAGCGTTCGATCTACAAGTTCCTGAGCGTGCGGGCTGTCGACGGCAAGCTGGTCGAGCACTACGACCTCAAGGTGCTCGAGAGCCTGTACGGCAGTGCCTTCGACGGTGTCACGATCACCAAGGGCGACGGCAGCAAGAAGCCGGTCAGTCCGCAGGACGTGGCCTCCGCGCTCGGTCAGGCGCTGCGCGGGAAGACGGCCGCGGAGCGGGTCGTGACGATCCCGACGAACCCTCGATAAGGGGCCCCTGGGCCGCGGCGGTCCTCGCCCGGTGCGCCGACGTCAGTTGAGCATCGCCCGGGCCGCCCGCGCCTGGCTGCGGATGCTGTCGGCCGCCGACTCGTCGACCGCGGCCACCACGTCCGCGTACGCGTCGAGTTCCTCGGCGCCCGTCAGGAAGTCGCCCCGCCGGACGAGGAGCTGGGCGTGTTCATGGCGCAGGCGGGCCGGGTGCGACGGCAGGAGCAGGGACAGCTCTACCGCCCACAGGGCCACGTCCGAGCGCTCGGGGCGGGCGGCGGCCCAGGCGCGGATGTTGTTCAGGATGCGCAGGATCACATCCAGCGGATCGGCCGGGATCAGCATCGACGGGTCGAGCGGCGACCCGGTGGCCCCCGCCACCAGCAGCTCCGCGTCGGGGCCCGTCAGCACGCGGCCGCCGTCGAACGGATCCGCCAGCACCTGCTCGTCGGGAGGCCCGAACCCCACGACGAAATGGCCCGGCAGCGCCACCCCGTACACCGGTGCGCCCGCCCGCCGGGCGACCTCCATCCAGACCACCGACAGCAGGATCGGCAGCCCGCGGCGGCGGCGCAGGACCTCGTGCAGGAGCGAGGACTCCAGGCGCTGGTAGTCGCCGGGCGTACCGCGGAAGTCGCAGCGGCGGCCCAGCAGCTCGGCGAGGGCGGTGGCCCAGGAGCGCGGGCCGCCCGGCCGGAAGGGCAGCTGCCCGGCCAGCCGGTCGAGCTCGATCTGCGCCGCGTCCATGCCCGCCTCGTCCAGTGTCGGGTCCGCTTCCGCGGCCACCAGCAGACACAGCAGCGACAGGTCCGGCCGCTCGGCCCGCGCCTCCTCGGCGAACCGCCGCCGTCCTTCACTGACGTGCTCTGCGCGCATATGTGCCTCGTGCCCTCTCAGGGGGCGTTCGATACGGGGGCCGTTCCCGGCTTGGCCGGGAACTGCCGATGGGCGGGGGCCGCCGCCCCCGCCGGGGCGCACCGCCGTCCGCGGTGCGTCCCACCCGACGCCGGATGCACGTCATGCGCGAGGGCGCCGGCCGTCGTGGGCTCTGCCCACCCTCCCCCAAGCTCTCGGCTTCGCTCGAGCAGGGGGGACCCCCATCGCCCTGGGGGTACGTCCCAGGCCCTTAAGGCACTGGGGGAGGAACGCATGCCCACAACGGAACGGCCCTCCGTCACCGCGCGTCCGCCGCCCGATAGTGGTGGTACGCGTGATGCGTCGCGAACCCCAGCCCGTCGTACAGCGCCCCTGCACCCCCGTTGTCGTCCTCCACCTGCAGCCACGCCGCCGAGGCCCCCTCGGACAGGGCCTGGCGCGCAAGGGCCGCCATCACGGCGGTGGCCAGCCCCTGGCGGCGGTGCGCCGGATCCACCTCGACCGCCATGAACCCCGCCCAACGGCCGTCCACCACACACCGGCCGATCGCTGCGGGCACCTCCCCGGCGGCGCCTGGTACGTACGCGAACCACACCGACGGGCCCCCGGCCAGTACCGCCCGCACATGGGGCCCAGGCACACTGGTCCGCTGGTAACGCAGGAGCCACCCCTCGCCGGCCTCGTCGAGCGAGCGCGCCAGCCGCACCCGCGCCACCGCGTCGTCCGTGCCCGCATCCGCGATCGGCGCCAGCGGCGCGATCCGCAGCAGCGCGGTCACCTCCCGGACCCAGCCGCGCCGCTCCAGTTCCGCGCAGAGCACCTCCTGCGTGCCCTCCGCGCCCGTGGCCGTCTGGATGTACGCGGGCAGCCCCCGCTTCCCGTACCAGTCCCGTACGTACGCGAGCGCCTCGTCGAGCGGCACACCCGGGTCGCCGGTCGGCAGAACGGAGTTCGCTCGCCGGGTGAACCCGCCGGCCGCCCGCAACTCCCACTCGCCGAGCCGCTCGCTCTCCACCGGCGGCCAGGCCCGCGCCGCGACCCTCGACAGCTCCTCGTACGACGCTGCGGGACCCCGACGGCGTGCCGGGGCGGCGGGCACGACCTTGGCCGCGACCAGCGAGGATTCCGGAATCCGGACGCTCTCGCCGGTACGCCGTGTGATCACGAGCACACCCTCGTCCCAGGATGTGAGAACACCGACCGTGTCGGTGAACTTCTCACCCTCGGCAGCGTGTTCCTCCAAGCGTCGTACCGAAACGCGTTTGCCCACGTCAGAGCCGGAAATACGGACCTCGAGCCGACCGCCCGCCATGAATTCCACAGCTGTGTCCACCCCTCCTGTTCGGATCATGCCCAGGAACGGAGATACTAGGTGCGGGCATCGACGACGCCGCGCTCCCGCGCGCCAGGCGGCGGAGCCTGAAGCGGCCCGCCAGCGCCCTATCGAGGAGGAACGACAGCGTGACCTACGTCATCGCGCAGCCTTGTGTCGACGTGAAGGACAAGGCGTGCATTGAGGAGTGCCCGGTCGACTGCATCTACGAGGGCTCCCGGTCCTTGTACATCCACCCGGACGAATGCGTCGACTGTGGTGCCTGTGAGCCGGTCTGCCCGGTCGAGGCGATCTTCTACGAGGACGACACTCCGGAAGAGTGGAAGGACTACTACAAGGCGAACGTCGAGTTCTTCGACGAGCTCGGCTCGCCCGGCGGCGCCAGCAAGCTCGGCCTGATCGAGCGCGACCACCCCTTCATCGCCGCGCTTCCGCCGCAGAACCAGTAAGCGGCCCGCTGGGAGCATCCCAGCCGTCGCTGGAGGAGCGTCGCCTCGGTCCCGTACGGTCGCCCGCCGTACGGGACCGAGGCATTTGCCCGTATGCGCAGCCACATACAGCGCACATACGGAAACGCCGGTACGGCACGACGTACGAGAAAGTGAGCCCGATCCCGTGTCCGCAGTCTCCGACAGGCTTCCCACCTTCCCCTGGGACAAGCTCGAGCCGTACAAGGCGACGGCCGCCGCACACCCCGACGGCATCGTCGACCTGTCCGTCGGCACCCCGGTCGACCCGGTCCCGGAGCTCATCCAGAAAGCCCTGATCGCGGCCGCCGACTCCCCGGGCTACCCCACCGTGTGGGGCACGCCCGAGCTGCGGGACGCCATCACCGGGTGGTGTGAGCGGCGTCTGGGCGCGCAGGGCATCACGCACCGCCACGTCCTCCCGATCGTCGGCTCCAAGGAGCTCGTGGCCTGGCTGCCGACCCAGCTCGGCCTCGGCCCCGGCGACAAGGTCGCCTACCCCCGGCTCGCCTACCCGACGTACGAGGTCGGCGCTCGCCTGGCCCGCGCCGACCACGTCGTCTACGACGACCCGACCGAGCTGGACCCCACCGGCCTGAAGCTGCTCTGGCTCAACTCGCCCTCGAACCCGACCGGCCGGGTGCTGGCCAAGGACGAGCTGACCCGCATCGTCGCCTGGGCACGCGAGCACGGCATCCTGATCTTCAGCGACGAGTGCTACATCGAGCTGGGCTGGGAGGCCGACCCGCTGTCGGTGCTGCACCCGGAGGTCTGCGGCGGCTCGTACGAGGGGATCGTCTCCGTCCACTCGCTGTCGAAGCGCTCGAACCTGGCGGGCTACCGGGCCGCGTTCCTGGCAGGCGACCCGGCCGTGCTCGGCGACCTGCTGCAGATCCGCAAGCACGGCGGGATGATGACGTCCGCGCCGACCCAGGCCGCCGTGGTCGCCGCGCTCGGCGACGAGCGCCACGTCCACGAGCAGCGCGAGCGGTACGCCGCGCGCCGTGCCGCCCTGCGTGACGCCCTGCTGCGACACGGCTTCCGCATCGAGCACAGCGAGGCCAGCCTCTACCTGTGGGCCACCCGCGACGAGTCCTGCTGGGACACCGTCGGCCACCTCGCCGACCTCGGCATCCTGGTGGCCCCGGGCGACTTCTACGGCCCGGCGGGCGACCACTTCGTACGGGTCGCCTTGACGGCAACGGACGAGCGGGTGGCGGAGGCGGTACGGCGCCTGGGGTGACTGCACCGTGGGGGGTACGCGAAGGGGTCCAGGAAGCTTCACGCTTCCTGGACCCCTTGTCGTAACAGCCGAGGCGCTCAGCCAAGCGGCAGCTCGGCCGCCGGCAGCTCCGGCGCCGGAAGGTCCGCCGGCGGAAGGTCCGCCTTCGGCAGCCCCTCCGCGGAACCCACGGCGTCCCCGACCGCCCCCTGCGCGTGCCCCACAACGGGCGTAACGCCGGACTCGACGGCAGGCGCGGCGGACTCGACGGAGCCGGCGTCGAGCGCGGTCAGCCCGCCCAGGTTCGGCGCGGCGGTAGGCAGGTCGACGGCACTGGCGGACCCGGCCGCACCGACCACGGGCGCCGCTCCCGCCGCGACGAGCAGCGCGGCACGGGCGATCCGGCGGGACAGAGGGAGGGACATGGTGCTCCTTCGAGAACAAGAGAGAAAGGTCGAGAAGTCCGGGCCCCTTCAGCGGCCGATCCGCTTGATCGCCCCCGGCGCTCGGACGCAGTGACTACCGCTCGAGGACCGCGAAGGTTGCGGTGGCCGAACGTAAAGAATTGGCAATGCGTCGCATTATCGGCTCCGGATAAAAGCGGGCAAATCAGCGCCATCCGCAGTGCCGTCCGAAGCTGCTGCTGATTCCTTACTCCGCGGAGTTCTCAAGGGCGTTGGCGGTCGGTGCGACCACAGGCCAAAGGATGTGCGGGACGCAGCCCCGGGCGCCCCTCAAGGGTGAGAGCCCGAACTACTGGCCGCACACGATACGGACCTCGCCGAGGGCCTTCCCGCCGCTGCGGGCGGCGCGCTGACCGGCGCCGTCCGAGGTGTCACCGGCCGCGCTGTCGCCGGCGGTGCCCTCCGTCTGCCACCCGTCCTCCGAATCCGCGGCGATCCAGACCCGGCCCCCGTAGGAGACCCGGTCGATGGACAGCGCGGTCGCGTTGGCCACGGCCCAGTGCGCCAGTTCCCAGCCGCGCTGCCGCGCGCTGCCCCCGGCCGACGCGGTCTCGGCGACCGGCACGACCACCGTGCCGCTCCTGCTGGGCGAAGGCGACGGAGACGCCGCGGACGGCGACGACGCGGCCTCCTCCGATACCGTCGCGGCGCTGTCCTGCAGCACGTCCGTTCCGAAGTCGCGTACGAGGGCCGTGCGCACCCGTGACGGGTCGCCGGCCTGGGTGGCGGGACGCGTCGTACAGGTCAGGGATGCGGCCGCGCGGCCGGTCAGGGCGGCGGCCAGCAGCGCGGCGTCCGGCTCGTGCTTCGCGTACGCCTGCGGATAGCCGCTGCGCTGCACGCGCTGGGCGGCGACCGTCAGCGGAAGCCGCGAATATCCCGGGATCTTGGCCAGATGCTTGTAGAACTCTTCCGCCGAGTACGCCGGGTCCAGGATCTGCTTCGGCGTTCCCCACCCCTGCGAGGGCCGCTGCTGGAACAGGCCGAGCGAATCCCGGTCGCCGTGGCGGATGTTGTCCAGCCCGGACTCCTGGAGCGCGGTGGCCAGTGCGATCGTCACCGCCCGCTCGGGCATGCCGCGCGAGGTGCCGACTGCCGAGATCGTCGCGGCGTTCACCGCCTGCTCGGGAGTGAGCTCGTACGAGGCACCGTCGCCGTCGCCCGCCACGACCTCGCAGCGCGGGGCGGCCCGGCCTCCGTAGACGTACTGCACGATCAGGTAGGCCGCGAGCGCGAGCAGTGTCGCGACGGCCACCACGGTACGGAGGAGACGGCTGCGCCGGACGGGGGTGCGGGGCTGTGACACGCGTACAAGGTACTGGAGGGTCACAAGGGGGCCGGCAGGCCGGTCTGCGGGGGCGGGTTAGGGTCACAGCATGGACCGCACCTCGCTCGACCTCTCGCTGGATGCCGCTCAGCTCACCGCTCAGCTCGTCGACTTCCCGTCCGAGAGCGGCCAGGAGAAGCCGCTCGCCGACGCCGTGGAGGCGGCGCTGCGCGCGCTCCCGCACCTCACGGTGGACCGCTACGGCAACAACGTCGTGGCACGTACGCAGCTGGGACGCCCGGAGCGGGTGATCCTCGCCGGGCACATCGACACCGTGCCGATCGCGGACAACGTGCCGTCCCGGCTCGACGAGGATGGTGTGCTCTGGGGCTGCGGCACCTGCGACATGAAGGCGGGTGTGGCGGTGCAGTTGCGCATCGCGGCCACCGTGCCCGAGCCGAATCGCGATCTGACGTTTGTCTTCTACGACAACGAGGAGGTCGAAGCCCATCTGAACGGCCTGGGTCATGTGGCCGACGCTCACCCCGACTGGCTGGAGGGTGACTTCGCGATCCTCCTCGAGCCCTCCGACGGGCAGGTCGAGGGCGGCTGCCAGGGCACCCTGCGTGTCCTGCTGAAGACCAAGGGCGAGCGGGCGCACTCGGCGCGCAGCTGGATGGGGTCCAACGCCATCCACGCGGCCTCCCCGATCCTCGCCCGCCTGGCCGCGTACGAGCCGCGCTACCCCGTGATCGACGGGCTCGAGTACCGCGAGGGCCTCAACGCCGTCCGTATCGAGGGCGGTGTCGCCGGAAACGTCATTCCTGACGAGTGCGTCGTCGCCGTCAACTTCCGCTACGCCCCCGACCGCAGCGAGGAGGAGGCCCTTGCGCATGTGCATGAGGTCTTCGCGGACTGCGGTGTCGAGGAGTTCGTCGTCGACGACCACAGCGGCGGCGCGCTGCCCGGCCTCTCGCATCCGGCCGCAGCGGCCTTCATCGAGGCTGTCGGCGGGACCGCGCAGCCCAAGTACGGCTGGACGGACGTCTCCCGCTTCAGCGCTCTCGGCGTCCCCGCCGTCAACTACGGGCCTGGCAACCCGCACCTGGCGCACAAGCGCGACGAGCGCGTCGAGACCGCGAAGATCCTCGCGGGCGAGGAGCGGCTGCGGGCCTGGCTGACGGCCTGACCGGGCCGTGCTGGGCCTGCACCCGTGCCGCGGCCCGTGCTGATCCGCCCCGTGTCCCACGCCTGGGACGCTCCGCAGTTCCCCGGACATGCCGTGTTACAGCGTTCGTAACGCCCGTAGACCTACGCTGATACGGCAGGACGTCAGCGGAAGGGGAGGCACATGGGGAGTCCGGAAGCGCAGGGCCCGCCACCGGAGGAGCAGCGCCTCGGGCCGGTGGTGCGACGGCGCCAGCAGGTCAAGCCCGGCACCACCGATCAGCGGCTGTTGGACACCGTCGGCGACTCCGACTGGGTGCACACCGATCCGTGGCGGGTCATGCGCATACAGTCCGAGTTCGTGGAAGGCTTCGGCGCCCTCGCCGAGCTTCCCAGCGCGATCAGCGTCTTCGGCTCCGCGCGCACACGACCGGGCGATCCCGAGTACGAGGCCGGTGTACGCCTCGGCAAGGGGCTCTCCGAGGCGGGCTTCGCGGTGATCACGGGCGGCGGGCCCGGAGCGATGGAGGCCGCCAACAAGGGTGCGCGGGAGGCGGGCGGCATCTCGGTCGGCCTCGGCATCGAGCTCCCGTACGAGGAGGGGCTCAACCCGCACGTCGACATCGGCGTCAACTTCCGCTACTTCTTCGTCCGCAAGACGATGTTCGTGAAGTACGCGCAGGGGTTCGTGGTCCTGCCCGGCGGTTTCGGCACCCTCGACGAGCTCTTCGAGGCGCTCACCCTCGTCCAGACCCGCAAGGTGACCCGCTTCCCGATCGTTTTGTACGGGTCGTACTACTGGGGCGGCCTCGTCGACTGGCTCCACAACACGGTGGTCTCCCAGGGCAAGGCATCCGCGAGGGACCTGCTGCTGTTCCACGTCACGGACGACGTGGAAGAGGCGGTGACCCTGGTGACCAAGGAAGCGGGCCGCTGAGGCCTGCGGCCCGCGCCACTTCGGTGGGCGGGCCGTTTCCGTTGTGGGGACAGCGTGTGGCAGGCGCGCGCCGGGGGCGGCTCAGGCCAGCCCCCGGCGGGCCACCGCCGGAGGCCGGTGGCCGGCGATGGAGGCCACCATGTCGAGGACCTGCCGCGTCTCCGCCACCTCGTGCACCCGGTAGACCTGGGCCCCCAGCCACGCCGAGACGGCCGTCGTGGCGAGGGTGCCCAAGACCCGCTCCTTGACGGGCTTGTCCAGGGTCTCGCCGACGAAGTCCTTGTTGGACAGCGAGACGAGCACGGGCCAGCCCGTCTCCACCATCTCGCCCAGCCGGCGCGTCGCCTCGAGGCTGTGCCGGGTGTTCTTGCCGAAATCGTGCCCCGGGTCGATCAGCACCGACTCGCGCGGCACCCCGAGCGCCACCGCCCGCTCGGCCAGCCCCAGGGTGACCCGCAGGATGTCGGCCATCACGTCGTCGTACTCGGTCCGGTGCGGGCGCGTGCGCGGCTGCACCCCTCCCGCGTGCGTGCACACCAGGCCCACGCCGTGCCGCGCAGCGACCTCGGCCAGCTTCGGGTCGACCCCGCCCCACGCGTCGTTCAGCAGATCCGCGCCCGCCTCGCAGACCGCCTCGCCGACCTCGTGCCGCCAGGTGTCGACGCTGATGATCACGTCGGGGAAGCGCCTGCGCACTTCGGCCACGAAGCCGACCGTGCGGCGCGCCTCCTCCTCCGCCGAGACCTCATCGCCGGGACCGGCCTTGACCCCACCGATGTCGATGATGGCAGCGCCCTCTGACACCGCCTGCTCGACGCGGGCGAGCGCGGGCTCGTCGCGGAACGTGGCGCCCTGGTCGTAGAAGGAGTCCGGGGTCCGGTTGACGATCGCCATGATCACCGGCTCGTGCGCCTCGAATTCGCGCCTGCCCAGCCTGAGCATCCCCTGTGACCCTCCTGATCCGGTTTCCCTGTTCGGCCGCCTGCGACCTTAACTGTCAGCGTCGCATGGCACGATCGGACTCTGACGGTTTCGAGGCCCCTGGCTTCGTGCCGGAGGCGTCTGCGCGGGCATTCCGTGCGGGTTTGCTCGTACGGATTCTCCATACGAGGGGTTACGAGCAGCTTTTCAGAGTCAGTCGGTATCCGAGCGTGGGGGACCGCAGAGATGGTCTTGTTCTTGTTCTTGGTCGTCGCGCTCGTCGTGGTGGTCGCCGCGGTGACGCTGGCCGTCGTGGGCGGCGGCGAGAGCGCCGCGCTGCCCGAGGTGCCGCCCGAGCGGCTCGCGGACCCACTGCCCCCGGACCGCCCGGTGGGCCGGGCAGACGTGGAGTCGCTGCGCTTCCCGGTGACCGTCCGCGGCTACCGCATGGCGGACGTGGACGATGCGCTCGGCCGTCTCGGCGCCGAGCTGGCCGAGCGGGAGGCACGCATCGAGGAGCTTGAGTCGGCGCTGGCCGGCGCCCGTACCCGGTCCGCCGGCGGGCTCCCGGGCACGGGTGCCCCGGGCCCGTCCGAGGCGTACGGATCCGGCCCTGGGCCGTACGGATCCGGCCCTGGGTCGTACGGATCCGGCCCTGGGTCGTACGGATCCGGGCCAGGGTCGTACGGATCCGGGCCAGGGTCGTACGACGCCAAGGCCCCCGAGGACGCGCCCGGGCGTCCGACTCCCGAGGAGGACCGGTGACCGGCACCGCGCTGGCAGGTCCCGACGGAGGGCTGCGCTGCCCCTGGGCCCTGTCCACCGAGGACTATGTGGCGTACCACGACGAGGAGTGGGGCCGACCGGTCCACGGCGACGACGCGCTGTACGAGCGGCTGTCCCTGGAGGCGTTCCAGTCGGGGCTGTCGTGGATCACGATCCTGCGCCGCCGCGAGGGTTTCCGCGCCGCCTTCGCGGACTTCAAGGTCGCATCGGTGGCGGCCTTCACGGACGCCGACCGCGAGCGTCTGCTCGCCGACCCCGGCATCATCCGCAACCGCGCCAAGATCGACGCGACGCTCGCCAACGCGCGCGTGCTCGCCGACTGGTCCCCGGGCGAGCTGGACGCCCTGATCTGGTCGTATGCACCGGATCCGGCGTCCCGCCCGGTCCCGCGCTCCGTCGCGGACGTGCCCGCGGTCACGGACGAGTCGACGGCCCTGTCCAAGGCCCTCAAGAAGCGCGGGCTGCGCTTCGTCGGCCCGACGACGGCGTACGCGCTGATGCAGGCCTGCGGGCTGGTCGACGACCACCTCGTGGACTGCGTAGCGCGCCGCCCGTGACACCTTCAGCCCGTCCGGCGCTTTGGACCTAGCGGCCGAGATACGTCGGCTTCGCCTTCTCCACGAACGCCTGCACCGCGATCGCGTGGTCCTCGGAGCTGCCCGCCCGCGTCTGGAGCTCGTCCTCCTTCTCCAGCGTCTCGCCGAGCGAGTGGGACGCCCCGTACGCGACTGACTCCTTGAGCGCCGCGTACGCCAGCGTCGGCCCCTCGGCCAGCGCCCGGGCCACCTGCTGGGCCTCGGCGGCCAGGTCCGCCGCCGGTACGAGGCGGCTCGCGATGCCCAGCTCGTACGCCTCCTGCGCCTTGATGGTGCGCGGGAAGAGCAGCAGGTCGGCGGCGCGGCCCGGGCCCACGATCCGCGGCAGCGTCCACGAGACGCCCGAGTCGGCGGTCAGGGCGACCCCGGCGAAGGAGGTGTTGAAGCTGGCCGTGTCCGCGACGACGCGGTAGTCGGCGGCGAGGGCGAAGCCGAAGCCGGCCCCGGCCGCGACGCCGTTGACGCCCGCCACCACGGGCTTCGGCATACCGGTGAGCGCGCGGACGATGGGGTTGTAGTGCTCCTGGACCGTGCTCATGGTGACCCCCGCCCCCGTCTTGCGGTCCGCCGCCAGCAGGCCGATGTGCTCCTTGAGGTCCTGGCCGACGCAGAACGCCCGGTCACCGGCGGCCGTGAGCAGCACGGCACGGACCGACTCGTCCCGGGCGGCCGACTCGGCCGCGTCCCGCAGGGCGACCTTGGTCTCGGTGTTCAGCGCGTTCATCGCCTCGGGGCGGTTGAGCGTGATCGTCGCGAGTCCGTCGCGCACCTCGTAGAGCACGGTGTCGGGCATGGCGGGTCCCCTCCTGTGTAGCGGCTCAGGTGTTGTCTCGACGTCTCAGGACAGCATGTCGGAGATCATCTGGCGTGCGTATGTGACCTGCATCAAAGAATTCCAGTCCGGCCGAACGCGCGATTCGGAGCAGTATCGCAACCACATCGCCGAATTGAGTGGTTTTGCGAAAGTGCGTTGCCCAAGCGATGCCGACCGATGTTGGTCATCGGGTCATGAGATGCGGGATAATGGCCTGGAAGCAATGTGTTCGAGGCCGTTACGCGTGCCCTTCGTGGGCCGACGGCTGACGATGAGCGGTTTCAGGAAGGGGAACGAGCATGGCGGCCATGAAGCCGCGGACGGGTGATGGCCCGCTCGAGGTGACCAAGGAGGGGCGGGGCATCGTCATGCGCGTTCCGCTCGAAGGCGGCGGACGGCTTGTCGTCGAGCTGACCCCGGACGAGGCCGACGCGCTCGGCGACGCCCTCAAGAAGGTCGTCGGCTGACGCATAACGCCCACACCTTTTTGCAGCTGCCCCGGCATCGTACGTCGTGCCGGGGCAGAGCTGTATCAGGGGGTCTTTCCTGTTTCTTGACCGCTATTTCTTGACCGCGCAGAGCAGCCCGTCGCCCACCGGCAGCAGCGAAGGCACCAGGTCCTGACTCTCCCGCACCGCACGCAGCAGCTCACGCTGGCGCAGCACCTCGGCCGGCTGCGGGCCCGAGCCGATCGTCCGGCCGTCCGAGAAGACGCCCTCGAAACAGACGAGACCGCCGGGACGCAGAAGCCGCAACGATTCAGCGAGATAGTCCAGGCACTCCAGGCGGTCGCCGTCGCAGAAGACGAGGTCATAACCGCTGTCCGCGAGCCGCGGCAGTACGTCGAGAGCGCGGCCGGGGATGAACCGGGCGCGGTTTCCCGCGAAACCGGCCGCACGGAATGCCTGGCGCGCGAACTGCTGGCGCTCCGGCTCGGGGTCCACCGTGGTCAGCACCCCGTCGGCGCGCATCCCGTGCAACAGATGAATTCCGGACACCCCGGTGCCGGTGCCGATTTCGGCCACGGCCTTGGCGCCCACGGTGGCGGCGAGCATCCGCAGCGCGGCGCCGGTGCTGGGCGACACCGAGCGCAGCCCTGCGTCCCGGGCCCGGTCGCGGGCCCAGAGCAGTGCTTCGTCCTCGGCGACATAGGCGTCGGCGAACGCCCAGCTCGTCTGCCGGTAGCCGGTAATGGCCCTCTCCTGTTCCCCGTAGTTGCCTGGCCGTGACTGTAGCCGCTGACCCCGGGAACCCGGAGATGGGACCGGGCGTTTAGAGGGGAGGGAAGGGGACGGGGGGCTATCGGATGGATCAGGACAGCGAGCAAGTCGCGACGCAAGACCAGAAGCGCACACCAAATTCACGGAAAAGCGCTTATACGGAGCTAACGGGCGAGGTGGCTATGGTAGGGGCTCCACTGGACACCACCAGAGCCGACAGGGGAGGTGCGGCTGCGCCTGTGGATCGGAGAAGCGTGCTTCGGCGCTTTCTCAGGTCGGCGGGTGAGCCGAAATCCGTGACCGACACCGCTGATCGATTCCGCACCCAGGCCTTCAAGGGCATGGGAGGCGCGTCCACCGCCGAATCCGTATCGACCGCGACCTTCGCCACCGACGCGGATTCCCAGGCGTGGACTCCGCCCACGTGGGAGGAGATCGTCAGCACCCACAGCGGGCGGGTCTACCGGCTGGCGTACCGCCTGACCGGCAACCAGCACGACGCCGAGGACCTCACGCAGGAGGTCTTCGTCCGCGTCTTCCGCTCCCTGTCGACGTACACGCCGGGCACCTTCGAGGGCTGGCTGCACCGCATCACGACGAACCTGTTCCTGGACATGGTGCGCCGCAAGCAGCGCATCCGGTTCGACGCCCTCGGGGATGACGCGGCGGAGCGGCTGCCCAGCCGTGAGCCCACCCCGCAGCAGGCCTTCCACGACACCCACTTCGACGCCGATGTCCAGCAGGCCCTCGACACCCTGGCGCCCGAGTTCCGCGCCGCCGTCGTGCTGTGCGACATCGAAGGACTGTCGTACGAGGAGATCGCCGCGACCCTGGGCGTCAAGCTCGGCACCGTCCGCAGCCGGATCCACCGCGGGCGCTCGCAGCTGCGCAAGGCCCTCCAGCACCGGTCGCCCGAGGCGCGTGCGGGGCGTCGCACCCTCGTGACCGCGGTACCCGCGCTGGGAGGAGGGGGCGCGACCGCGTGAGTGGATCACGTCCTACACCCGCAGAGCAGCATCTGGGAGACCGGCTCGCCGCCCTGGTCGACGGAGAGCTCGGCCATGACTCGCGCGAGCGTGTCCTCGCGCACCTCGCCACCTGTCCCAAGTGCAAGGCCGAAGCCGACGCCCAGCGGCGGCTGAAGAACGTCTTCGCGGAAGTCGCCCCTCCGCCGCCCTCCGAAACCTTCCTCGCACGCCTTCAGGGGCTGCCCGGAGGTGATGACAACGAAGGGGATCCCTTCGGCGGGGGAGGCCTCGGGGGGAACGGAGTCTTCGGAGTAAGGCAGGGCACGTCCTTCGGGTTCGTCCCGACGGCCGCCCACACCGGGGTCCTCCCCGGTGAGGAGCGCGGTTTCCGCATCCATGACGTCGGCCGTCACGACGGCCGCTCCGCGTCGCGCGGAAGGCGGTTCGCCTTCGCCGCGGCCGGTGCGGTGTCGCTGGCCGCGATCGCGCTGGGCGGGGTGTCCACCGGTGTGCCGACGGGCACCGCCGATGCGCGCGGCGGCTCCGGCGGCGGCACCAACGTGACGCCGTTCCGTACGCAGAGCGGGGGCGCCTTCGGCACCCCCGAATCCCTGCGCCGCCGCAGTGGCGGTCCGCTGCTGGCGCAGGGACAGCGGCCGGGCGGTGCCCTCTCGGATCCGGTCGACGCCACGGGGGTGGGTGCCCCGCTGCTGCCCGCGTTGCCTTCACCGGCCTTCGGTGCGGGGTTCGGCACGGGGCAGACGCTGCACCCGCTCATGGCGCCCATCGTGGCCGGGGCGGCCGCCATGTCCCCGCTCATACGTCCGCTCCCGCCCGCCGCGGCGACGACCGACGCGTCCGCGGAGCTCATGGGGCCCGCGGGCCCCATGTGGGAGATCGCCGCGACGCCGGCGCCCGGATCCTCGTCGTCCCATACGCCTTCGGCACCTCTCCACTGACGCCTGCTCCGCCAGGGCAACCCTTGCTCGGCTGAACCTTGCTCTGCGCCGTGGCGCGTGAACCTGGTTGAATCGCTGGGGGTCCCCCCTGCTCTGGGGGCACCTCCCAGGCCCTTGAGGCACTGGGGGAGAAGCCAAGAGCTGGGGGGGAGGGTCGCGCCCGATGGTCGACGACGGGCGTGGCGTTGATGATTCGGTCCGCGGTGATCACCGTGGGGCTGCCCGTGGGGCGCCTCGCGGGCCAGGTGTGGGGAGAGCATGGACGAGGGGAAGCCCACGAAGCCGAAGTGGTGGAGCCGCCCCCGGCCGCATGTGCCGGGCGCCGGAGCCGAGCCGCAGGCAGGGGCCGGGGACGTCCGACAGGGGCCGGGCGGCGGGCACGTTTCGGAGGGGCACGGCGGGGGTCGCGAGTCGCAGGCGGTGGGCGGCGAATCGTCCCCGCAGGCGCTGGCCGGGGATCGCACCGAGGCGGTGGCCGGGGACGCTTCACGAGGCGACGCCGAGCTGACGGTGGCGGCAGCGGACGGTGGCGCGGGTCCAGACTTCGGCGGAGCGGACGGCGTGGCCTCGACGGTGGCTGAACCGGTTGATGCTGTACCGGGCGTGGACGACGGATCGGCGGCGGAGCCCAGCGAGCCGTACGCCGGGGGCGGCGAAGCCAACGGAGCGGCCGCGGGCGCGTCCGGCGGTGCCGCATTGCCGGGCGGCTTTATAGAAGAGTCGGTGACAGACGGCCAGACCGCCGTCGGGGAGCCGGTGGCGGACGGTCACGTGGTGGCTGGTTCGGCGCCCGTCGAAGAGGGTGTGGCGGGCGGTTCGGTGCCCGGTGAGTCGGGTGCCTCGGGTGGTTCCGGGGGCTCGGTCGCCGGGCAGGTGCGGCCGTTGCATGATCCGGACCCCTACAGCACCCCGCCGTACGGCGAGCCGGGGCCGTGGGCGCCTGCGCCGCCGGTGCAGCACCCGGGGGCCACTCCTGCGCAGGGCACCTCTGTCTCCGGACCGCCGCTCACGGGGGCGGTCCCCGCTGGGGGCGCTCCGTTCCAAGGGGCGCCCGCCGCAGCGGCGGGCCACGGCACTCCGGCGCACGGCACTGCGGCATACGGCACCGCGGCCCATGCCGCCCAACCGCTCGGCACCCCCGCGCACGGCACCCCCCCGCCTCCGTACGGCGGTGCGCCGCAGGTGGCACCCCCGCAGGGAGCCGTCCCGCAGCCCCCGCATCAGCAGGTCGCCCAGGGCCCCGTACCCCCGCAGCCAGGCCTGCCGCAAGGCGCCGTACCCCAACAAGCGTTGCCGGCGCACGGGGCCGGGCCCGCGCCGCAGCCCCACATGCCCCAGCCTCACATGCCCCAGCCCCACATGCCTCAGCCCCACATGCCCCAGTCCACTCACATGCCCCAGCCCCCGGCCGGTTCCGGTGCGCACTGGCAGCAGTACGACCCCTGGCGGGCGGCGCCGCTTCAGCAGAACGGGGCCGTGCCGGTGTCCAGGGAGCGGCGGCGGAAGCAGGCCAAGAGGGTGCTGGTCGTCGGAGCCGCGCTCATCGCTCTCATCTCCGGCGGTGTGGGCGGCGTGATCGGCGCCTACCTGGAGCGCAACGGCGGAGTGAGCGAGGTCGAACTCCCGCAGGCCGGGAAGGAGTCCGCGGACCGTACCCCGGGCAGCGTCGCCGGGATCGCGGCCAGTGCTCTGCCGAGCGTCGTGACGCTGCACGTGAGCGGCGACGACGGACAGGGCACCGGCACCGGGTTCGTCCTCGACGACCGTGGTCACATCCTGACCAACAACCACGTCGTGGAGCCCGCGGGAACCGGCGGCAAGATATCGGTGACGTTCAGCGGAGGCGAGACAGCCGAGGCGGAGGTCGTGGGACGCGACAGCGGCTACGACCTCGCCGTCGTCAAGGTCTCCGGCGTGAGCGGCCTCAAGCCGCTGCCGCTCGGGAACTCCGACAACGTCCGGGTCGGCGATCCGGTCGTGGCCATCGGCGCCCCCTTCGACCTGGCCAACACCGTGACGTCCGGCATCATCAGCGCCAAGGAGCGGCCCATCACGGCGGGCGGCGAGAAGGGCGACGGCAGCGACATCTCGTACGTCGACGCGCTGCAGACCGACGCACCCATCAACCCCGGCAACTCGGGCGGCCCTCTGGTCGACTCCAAGGCCCGCGTCATCGGTATAAACAGCGCCATCCGGTCCGCCGACAGCGGATCGGATCTGGACGGCGGCCAGGCCGGCTCGATCGGGCTGGGCTTCGCCATCCCCATCAACCAGGGCAAGCGCGTCGCCGAGGAGCTCATCAACACCGGGAAGGCCACGCACCCCGTGATCGGCGTCACACTCGACATGGACTACACGGGCGACGGTGCCCGCGTCGCCACGAAGGGCAACGACGGCGGCTCGCCGGTCAACCGGGGCGGCCCCGGCGACAAGGCGGGGATCACGGCGGGCGACGTCATCACCGACGTCGACGGCCAGCGCGTTCACTCGGGCGAGGAGCTCATCGTCAAGATCCGGGCCCATCGCCCCGGCGACCGCCTGGAGCTGACGCTGAAGCGGGACGGAGACGAGAAGAAGGTCACACTGGTCCTCGGCTCGTCGGAGGGCGACTGAGCGCCCGGACGGCCGACGGCCGTCCAGCGGCCGTCCGGGGGCTCTTCCACGGCCTTTCGAGGGCTGTCGGCAGGCACCGGCTGACAGTGGCCGCCCCGGCGGTGCCCGGGAGTCGGCCGTGAATTCCCCGCGAATGGCCGTGCCATGAATCCGGGCGCCCAGGACAGTACCGGATCGACAGGATCGGCGGGTACCGTGGAGCCGGTCCGGACCACGCACGACCTGCCGCGGGCCGAGGACATCGCAAGGAGCGCAAGGTGTTCAATGACATAGGACCACTCGAGCTGGTGACGCTCGTCGTCCTTGCCGTGCTCGTCTTCGGCCCGGACAAGCTCCCCAAAATGATTCAGGACGTCTCGCGGACCATTCGTAAGATCCGCGAGTTCTCGGAGAGCGCCAAACAGGACATCCGGCAGGAACTCGGCCCGGAGTTCAAGGACTTCGAGTTCGAGGACCTCAACCCCAGGACGTTCATCCGCAAGCAGCTGGACAACGACGACCTGGGGCTGAAGGAGATCCGTAACGGCTTCGACCTCAAGAAGGAGATGGCCGAGGTCACGGACGCCGTGCACGGCCGCGACAGCGACTCGGCCGCCGCGTCGTCCGGCTCCTCGGGCTCCTCGTCGGGGACTTCCGGCGGCAGCGTCGACATGACCAAGAAGCGTCAGAGTCTCGAGCCGGACGAGCGCCCGCCGTTCGACGCCGACGCGACCTGAGCCGATCGCGGGGCCCCGGCCTGGCACGCGGCCGTCACACGGTTCGACCGATGGGCCATTCAGCCTATATAAGTCCGACAGGTACGACCCACGTATTTCCCGCATACCGGACTCCTGGAACCGGTGTGGCTATCCTGCCTTGTTGTTGTACGGACCGGACGTGAGGTCGCCCGTGGGGGGCGGGCCGCCCCGGTCCGACGAGAGCGAGGAGGCGTCCGGCCAGATGGAGACGACAAGTCGGGTAGATGCGCAGCCGTCGGCCGCGGAGGGCGAACAACAGGCCCTTGTCGCCCGGGAGACGGAGACGGTCGAAAGTTTCCTGCTGGCGCCCTTTCCCTGGTACGGCCTCGACGAGGCCTTCACGGGTCCGCGCCGGCTGCTGAGCGTCGGCACTGCCGCGGACGGCTGCGTGGAACACGGTTCGATCGCCCACGGCGACGAGCCCACGGTGCGCGCCGATGCCCAGGAGGAGAAGGAGCGCTTCGCCGTCGTGGTGACCGTCGCGGCGAACCCCGTGCGGCGCAGCGCCGACGGGACGGGCGTGCTCGAGGCGACCTCGGTGTCCTCGGCGGCGTGGCTCGCCGGGGTCGGTCTGCTGTCGGTCACCTGGCCCGCCCAGATGGACTACACGCTGCGTGACGACTGGCTGGAGCAGCAGACCGAGACCGCGTGGGCGCTTGCGGACGACCTTGCGGGGTCCGAGTGGTCGACGCTGTCCCTGCCGGTCGACGGGGTGCCGACGCAGTTCCACTACCGCGAGTCCGAGTTCGGGTGGGTGCTGGCCGGGTCCACGCCGGAAGGGGTTCATGTGGGGGCGTACGGGCGGGGGATGAGTGCGTATGGGGTGGGCTTCTCGATGATCAAGGACATCGCGACGTACGCCTAGCAGCGGGCTGAACGCGAAGGGGGCACCGTCTTTTGACGGTGCCCCCTTCGCGTGGTCCGGCTAGAACTTGTTCTTCGGGGTGATGCCCAGGGACATCCCCGAAAGGCCACGCTGGCGGCCGCCCAGTTTGCCGGCGATGGCGCGGAGGGCCGTGCCAGCCGGGGAGTCAGGGTCCGTCAGGACGACCGGCTTGCCCTCGTCGCCGCCCTCGCGCAGGCGTACGTCGATCGGGATGGAGCCGAGGACCGGGACGGTCGCGCCGGTGGTCTTCGTCAGGCCGTCCGCGACCAGCTGGCCACCGCCCGTGCCGAACACGTCGACCATCTCGTCGCAGTGCGGGCACGGCAGGCCCGACATGTTCTCGACGACACCCACGATCTTCTGGTGGGTCTGGACGGCGATCGCGCCGGCCCGCTCGGCGACCTCGGCCGCCGCCATTTGGGGCGTGGTGACGACGAGGATCTCGGCGTTCGGGACGAGCTGCGCGACCGAGATCGCGATGTCGCCCGTGCCCGGCGGCAGGTCGAGGAGCAGGACGTCCAGGTCGCCCCAGAAGACGTCCGCGAGGAACTGCTGCAGCGCGCGGTGGAGCATCGGGCCGCGCCAGACGACGGGCGCGTTGCCCGGCGTGAACATGCCGATCGAGATGACCTTCACGCCGTTCGCCGACGGCGGCATGATCATGTTCTCGACCTGGGTCGGACGCCCGTCCACGCCCAGCATCCGGGGCACGGAGTGGCCGTAGATGTCCGCGTCCACGACGCCGACCTTCAGCCCGTCCGCCGCCATCGCGGCCGCCAGGTTGACCGTCACCGAGGACTTGCCGACGCCGCCCTTGCCGGACGCCACCGCGTACACACGCGTCAGCGAGCCCGGCTTGGCGAACGGCACCTCGCGCTCGGCCTGGCCGCCGCGCAGCGCGGTGGCGAGCTCGCGACGCTGCTCGTCGCTCATCACGTCCAGCGACACGTCGACGCGTGTGACGCCCTCGACCTTCGAGACCGCGTCCGTCACGCGCTTCGTGATCGTGTCGCGCATCGGGCAGCCGGAGACCGTGAGGTAGACGGTGACCGCGACGGCACCGTCCTCACCGATCTCCACCGACTTGACCATCCCCAGCTCGGTGATGGGTCGTCCGATCTCGGGGTCGTTCACCGTCGCCAGTGCTGCGCGCACCGCGTCTTCCGTAGCCATACGCACGATGGTACGGCGCCGGGCGGGGGGCCCGGAAAGGCCCTCAGCGGTCGCTTAGGTCACGTCCTGGCAGTCGTGTGGGTCACGTCTCAGCTGTTGTGTGGCTCACGTCTCAACGGTCGCTCAGATCACTTCCGCGGCCGCCGTCCGGCCGGATGACGACCTGCTGTTCCTCGAGGTCCCTCATCAGGTCCTGGATTTCTGAGCGGATCCAGTCGCGGGTGGCCACCTCGCCCAGGCCCATGCGCAGCGCGGCGATCTCCCGGGTGAGGTACTCGGTGTCCGAGATGGAGCGCTCGTTCTGCTTGCGGTCCTGTTCGTACTGGACGCGGTCGCGGTCGGCCTGGCGGTTCTGCGCGAGGAGGATGAGCGGGGCCGCGTAGGAGGCCTGCAGCGAGAGCATCAGCGTCAGGAAGATGAACGGGTACTCGTCCCAGCGCAGCCCCGGTGGGCCGAAGACGTTCCAGATGACCCACACGATGATCGTGACGGTCATCCACAGGATGAACCGCCAGGTGCCGAGGAACCGGGCGATCCGCTCCGAGAACCGCCCGAAGGTCTCCGGGTCGTACTCGGGCAGCATCCTGCGGCGCTGCGGCAGCGGCTGGTCCAGACGGAACCTGGGCTGCCGGGGCGCCTCGGTGCGGACTTCGCGATCGCGGTCAGGCGCCACCGCCGGCCTCCCCGGCCATGTGGAACTCCGACTCCCGCCAGTCCTCGGGCAGCATGTGGTCGAGCACGTCGTCCACCGTGACCGCGCCGAGGAGCGATCCGCTGTCGTCCACGACGGGCGCAGCGACCATGTCGTACGTCGCGAAGAACCCTGCCACCGCGGGCAGCGCGGTCTCCGGCGTGAGCGCCTGCGGATCCTCCTCGAGCAGCGAGCCGACCAGCGTGAACGGGGGGTCGCGCAGCAGCCGCTGGAAGTGCACGGTGCCCAGGAACTTGCCGGTCGGGGTCTCGTCCGGCGGGCGGCACACATAGACCTGGGCGGCGAGCGCGGGCGACAGGTCCGGGTTGCGGACGCGCGCGAGGGCGTCCGCGACCGTCGCGTCGGGCCGCAGCACGATCGGCTCGGTCGTCATCAGTCCGCCCGCCGTGCGCTCCTCGTACGCCATCAGCCGGCGCATGTCCGCGGCGTCGCCCGGCTGCATCAGGCTCAGCAGCCGTTCCTGGTCGTCCTCGGGCAGCTCGGAGAGCAGATCGGCCGCGTCGTCCGGGTCCATCGCCTCCAGGACGTCCGCTGCCCGCTCCTCCTTCAGCTTGCCGAGGATCTCGATCTGGTCGTCCTCGGGCAGCTCCTCGAGCACGTCGGCGAGCCGGTCGTCGTCCAGGGCCGCGGCGACCTCGGCTCGGCGCTTGGCGGAGAGGTGGTGCAGCACGTTCGCCAGGTCCGCGGGACGCAGCTGTTCGAAGGTGGCCAGCAGGCTCTCGGCGCCCTGCCCGGTCTCCTCCAGCGAGAAGCCCGTGACGGCCGACCACTCGACAGTGAGCGTCTCGCCCTTGTGCCGCCGGAAGGCGCCGCCCGCCCGCCTGCCGGCGCTCGACCAGGAAAGACCTCCGCGCTTCTCCGGTTCCTTCCGTACGAACACGCGGTCGATCTCCCAGTCGCGGCGGGCCGGCAGCGAGTGGATCGACACGTCCAGGACGGTCACCTCCTGGTCCATCTCGACGAGGCGCACCCGGCGGTCGAGCATCTCGCCGAGGACGAGCCGCTCGGTCGGCCGCTGCTCGAAGCGCCGCACGTTCATGACGCCGGTGCTGATGACCTGGCCAGACTCGATACCGGTCACGCGGGTCATGGGGAGGAAGATCCGGCGGCGGCTGGAGAGTTCCACGACGAGCCCGAGGAGCCGCGGCGGCCGGCGCCCGACCCTGAGCATGGCGACGAGGTCGCGCACGCGCCCCACCTGATCGCCGTTCGGGTCGAAGACGGCGACACCGGCGAGATGCGAGACGAAGATCCGAGGGGCGCTCGCTGCCATGCCACGCGCCTCCTTTTCACGCCGGTTTGTCCCGTTACTACGGGCTTCAGGCTAGCCCGTGCAGGTCGCGTCCGCCCTGGCAGGCGGTCCGGACGGACTGGCTCCGCTACGGCACTGAGGCACAGGTACGCTGCCGTACGCCGTCGAGGACAACCGCATGAGAGGCAGCCCCACCTGTGTCTGCATTTCCCCTGGGCCGCACCCGCAGGGCGTCATTGATCAGCACGATGTGCGCCGGGCTGGTCGCCGTGGGGGGTGTGCTGACGGGCTGCAGCGAGGACCCCGACGCGGGCACGAACGGGGTCGGCAAACTGCCCCCGGCACAGATCCAGAGCAAGACGCGCAAGGCCGCCGAGGCCGCGGACTCCGTCCGGCTGTCCGGCAAGGTCGTGGTGAGCGGCCGCACGTACAAGCTGGACATGCGCCTCAAGGACGACGGCGGAAGCGGTTCGGTCACCACGAAGGGCAGTACGTTCTGGCTGCTGCGGGTCGGTACGCACCTCTATCTCAAGGCCGACGCGGGGTTCTGGGCCCAGGACGACGAGGCGGGCGGCGGTCAGTCGGCCGGGGCGGCGGCCGGCAAACTCGACGACAAGTACGTGAAGGTGCCGCAGGGCGACCCCTCGTACAAGCAGCTCAGCGGCTTCACGGACAAGGACGTGCTGCTCGACGGGCTGCTGACGCTGCACGGGACGCTGGCCCAGGGGGACCGCTCCACCGCGGACGGGGTCCGCACCGTCGAGGTCACCGGGGACAAGGGTGCGGGCGGCACGCTCGCGGTGTCCCTGGAGGGCGAGCCCTACCCCCTCCTCCTCGAGCGTGCCGGGAACGGCGGCACGCTCGAACTCTCCGAGTGGGGCAAGGACTTCAAGCTCGCTGAGCCCACGGAGAAGGAGATGGTGGACTACGGGAAGCAGCTGCCCCGGTCGTAGGCCCTCATGCCCGGACGCGGCCCGAAGGCGTACGTCCCGTCGGTGCGGCAAGTGCGTGGAATCGGCGCCCGATACGGTGGCCTGCCGCTGCGTACGCGATGAGTGCGCCCGCGGTGTTGAGGATCACATCGTCCACGTCGAAGGCGCGCCCGCGGACGACGGCGCCCTGCGCGAGCTCCACCAGCACCATCACGAGCGCGGTCAGCACCACCACGCGCACCAGCCGCAGCCGCCGCGGCACCAGCACCGGCAGCAGAAGCCCGAACGGCGCGCCGAGCAGCAGATTGCCGCCGACCTGCCGGCATGCGGCGAGGAACGGATAGTCCTCCGCGTACTGCCGCAGCGAGTGGCCCGGCCGCAGATTGGCGCCCGCGACCTGCGCGGACGCCGGAGACGGTGTCAGCGTCAGCTTGGCCAGCACGGCAGAGAACGCGACGAGCGCGACGAAGGCCGCGCCGAACATCACCAGACGCATCAGCGGACGGCCCCGGGTGCGGGGCGCGCGGGAACGCCTTCCCCTTCCGCGTCGACGGTGGCCCGGCCGCAGCACAGTGCTCATCGAAGGCCTCATCACAGCCTGTGCCAGCGCGCGTGTGCGAAGGAGTGCAGACCGAACGCGGCGAGACCCAGGGCGACGAGACCGAGGAGCCACGGGCCCGCGGGGGCCTCGGCGAACGAGCGCAGTGTGTCGTCCACCCCCTTGGCCTGGCCGGGCTCGTACCGTACGGCCGCCGTGAGGGCGAATCCCCCGGCCGCTGCCAGCACGATTCCGCGCACCGCGCCGCCGAACACCCCGCAGGCATCGACGCAGGGACGCAGCCGCCGCGGTATCGCGGCACGGTCGAGATCCCGGCGGTAGTGGCCGAGCACTGCTTGGCCGGCCAGCCAGAGGCCCGCCACCACCAGCGCCACCGCCACGGCCCCGACGAGCCACCGCCCGCCCGGCAGGTCCAGCGCCTTCGCCGTGACGTCCTGAGACTGGCGGTCGCTCGAGCCGCTGCCGCTGCCCTTGTCGCCGAGTGCGAACGCGAGAACGGAGTAGGAGACGAATCCGTAGAAGAGGAAGCTGCCGACCGACAGCAGCCGCCTGCCCGTCCCCTTGCCGGCCGGCCGACCGCCCCCGGACACCGCTTCGGACAGCCGCCACAGGGCCATGCCCGCCAGGCCGATCCCGAGCGCCCACAGCAGGACGCCCCCGAAGGGCTTGTCGGAGAGCTCGGCGAGCACACCACCGCGGTCCGCCTGTTGCCCCTCACTGTCGTTGAGAGCGATCCTCAGGGCCAGCACCCCGACCAGGAAGTACAGCACCCCGAGCGCGGCGAATCCGGCCCGGGCTCCGGCCGAGACCGCGGCCCGCTCGGGCGGGGCACCGGCCGCCCTGCCGGGGTCCGCGCTGCGCAGCCGAATGTGCCTCGGCCGCCGCAGATGTCCCTCACGCGTGGCCATAGGTGACCTTCACCTCCTTGAACCCGAGGGAGCGCAGCAGGCCGTCGAGCATGCTGGTGGTGTTCTTCTCCGCGCGCGCCGTCAGGCCGCTCTCCTCGGCCGCGTCCGCGATGTGCCGCACCGCGAGCCGCTGCACGGCCCGCTCGCTGCTGGGGTTGTCGGAGAAGAAGTCACCGAGCCGGTCCAGCAGGCCCCGCTGCTTGGACACGGCGTACGAGCGGTCCGCATCCAGTGCGGGTTCGCCCAGCCGGGCGTGCGGCAGCTCGAGGGAGGCCGCCGTGCGGTCGTCGTCGTCGACGACGTCGTCCTGCCCGATCTTCCCGAGGTCGACATAGGCGTCCACGGTGCCCGCCCCTACGTACAGGGTCCGTGTCCCGCGGATGGCGTCGGGCAGGAACCGGGCATCCTTCTCCAGGTCCACGACGACCTGGAAGTTGCCCGACGCCGCGTCGTAACGGCTGATGTCCTGAAGGGACTTGAGGAGCGCGGGTCCAGAGCGGTCGTGGGTGTCCTCTTCGAATAAGTCGCCGGGTCCCGGCAGCAGATCGAAACGGCCCACGGCGAACAGCGCGGCGAAGAGCAGCACTGCAGCGCCGGCCACACGGGCCCACCAGGTCACACGTTTGCCAGACGTCATGGCGGCGGTACTCCTTTCCGTCGCCACGAGTGCCCGCGGCATGCGCGATCAGGCACCGGACGCGCAGGTCGGCCGGATGTCGCCGCTGGGGGCTCGCGTCCGGGAGCCCCCGACGGTGCCTGTCGGCTGGACATCGCCATGGGGCTGAGGCTTCGGCAGGGCGGACGGGGCCCGATCAGCCGGGTCTCGCCTCCTGGGAAGCCGAGCTCGGGCGGCCCGGACGGTACCCCGTCGCCCGTCCGTCGCCTGGCGAGCAGCCTCTCGAGTTTCCCGGCCCAGGCCTCCTGCACCTTCGCCGCGCGGCGGGTCTCGTAGTGCTGGGCGGCTCTCGTACTGCTCGGCGGCCCTCGCTGCGGATCGTCCCCATGTCGCTTGGCCGGCCTGTGGCCCCGGTCGTCCGCGTGCCGCGCGGTCTTGCGGACGTCGCCGGGGTGTCCCATGCCGCGCGGTCTTGCGGACGTCGCCGGGGTGTCCCCATGCTGCGTCGGTCGTCCGGATGTCGCTCCGCCGTCCCCTGCCGCGCGGATGCTTCTTGGCTGCGGAACGCCAGGTTCCCTCCATGCCGGGACCGGCCCGGCTCGGCGACGCGCGGGGGAACTACCGGCGCTTCCGGCGGAGCAGCAGGCGGGGCAGCGCCGCCGGGATCGGCCGGCGCGTCGTCGCCCCGCTCGGCAGGGGCGCGGCGGCCAGCGAGCCTCCGGGCAGCTCCGCCGTCGTCCCCAGCGGCTCCAGCCGCAGCACGCGGCATTCGCGCGCCCAGCGTTCCGGCATCGCCTCGCCGTCGACCGCGTTCAGCCGCTTGCCCTTGAGCTCGGCGACGGCGGCCTCCCACTCGGGCGAGCCCGCCGGAAGTTCTACGATCTTCGCGGCCCACTCGACGATGCGGCCGCCCTTGTCCTTGCTGCGCACGGTGACGGTCGCGGTGCCCCCGTCGGCGAGCCCCGGGAGCGGCTGCTCGCCGGGCCCGTCGCCGACCACATGGGCCGCGCCCTCGTGCCACGCGTGCCACAGCGCCCGGGCCGGGCCGCTGCCCTGTACCCAGATGAGCCCGGACTTCTTGGTGGCCTCCTCGACGAGGGCCTGGTCGAGCAGGGGATCCGTCATGGGACCAGCGTAGTGAGGCCCGGGCGGCGGGCGACAACCGCGTCGCCCGACAGCCGGCCTCCCCCAAGCTCTCGGCTGCGCTCGAGTAGGGGGGACCCCCATGCCCCGGCCCCGTCAGAGCCACCCGGGGCCCCCTCAGAGCCACCCGTTGCGCTTCAGCGTGCGGTGGATGGTCAGACAGATCCCCACCGTCACCCCGAGCACCAGCGGGTACCCGAACTTCCAGTGCAGCTCCGGCATGTACTGGAAGTTCATCCCGTACACACCGCACACCATCGTCGGCACGGCGATGATCGCCGCCCAGGACGTGATCTTGCGCATGTCCTCGTTCTGCGCGACGGACGCCTGCGCGAGGTTGGCCTGCAGGATCGAGTTGAGCAGCTCGTCGAAGCCGACGACCTGCTCCTGCACGCGCGCGAGGTGGTCGGCCACGTCCCGGAAGTACTTCTGGATGTCCGGGTCGATCAGCCGCATCGGCCGCTCGCTCAGCAGCTGCATGGGCCGCGCGAGCGGCGCCACCGCGCGCTTGAACTCCAGGACCTCACGCTTGAGCTGGTAGATCCGCCCGGCGTCGACACCGCGCGAGACGCCGCCCTTGCGGCCCGGCGTGAAGACCTCGGTCTCGACCTCGTCGATGTCGTCCTGCATGGCGTCGGCGACCGCGAGATAGCCGTCGACGACATGGTCGGCGACGGCGTGCAGCACGGCCGACGGCCCCTTGGCGAGCAGCTCGGGCTCCTCCTGCAGCCGGTGCCGCAGAGCGCGAAGCGACCCCTGGCCGCCGTGCCGCACGGTGATGAAGAAGTCCCGGCCGGTGAAGCACATCACCTCACCGGTCTCCACGACCTCGCTGGTCGCGGTGAGTTCGGCGTGCTCGACGTAGTGGACGGTCTTGAAGACGGCGAACAGCGTCTCGTCGTAGCGCTCCAGCTTGGGCCGCTGGTGGGCGTGGACGGCGTCCTCCACGGCCAGCGGGTGCAGCCCGAACTCGGCGGCGATACCGGCGAATTCGGCCTCCGTCGGCTCGTGCAGCCCGATCCAGGCGAAACCGCCGTCGCGGCGGACCTGGAGCATCGCCTGGTGCGGCGTCAGGGTGTCGTAGGAGGTCACGCGGTGGCCGTCGCGGTAGACGGCGCAGTCCACGACGGCGGAGGGCGTCGCGGGGTCACGGGTCGTGTCGTACGCGCTGTGGCTGCCGCCGTCCTTGCGCTGGGCGGGACGGACGGCGGCACGCAGGTCACGGATCATCGACATGGGCTGGCTCCTTCGCAACAGAGCCGCCGGCGACGGGTGGAACTACCCGGAATGAGGACGTCCTGACTTCGATGTTTGGCTCGTCCACAAAGCGGGGAGCACCGCATCGTCGCGGTGGCAGCTTCGCCGCTGACTCAGATCAGCAGTACTGAGACCAGCGGTACTGATACAGATCAGACAGATCAGGCGGAAACGAAGTGCTCTTCCGTCGAGCGCCGGAAATGCGCGCGCAGGGTGGGACAGCTTGCGAAAGCTGTGCGACTCAGCGGCCGGAAGAGCGGGTGGTACTGCACGGTCGACTTCGGTCCATTGCAGCCCCACCTCCTCCGGCCGGTCCCCCGTAAGGGATGTCCCACGCGGTCGGGGCGCGGGAGCGACTCCAGCTGCTGCTGCGAGGGCCCCGTCTGCAGTGCTGCCCGACCGGCGGCTCAGCTTATCAGCGAACTGAAGTGTCAAGTCGCCAGTTTGCCCGTCACTGACCAGTTCTATGCTCGCGGCATGGCTGATGTACTTGCTCTGGTCGAGGCTCGTTTGCGTATGGCGCTGGGCGAACCGGACGCGCGTGCTGCGGTGACGTTCCTCGGAGCGGACCGCATCGAGGTCCTGCGGTTCACCGACGGGGACATCGTGAGATACGCCACGCTCGGGATGTCGGCGGCCCCGATGGCCGACCCCACATCGCCGCTGGCGGACCCGGTCGAGGGCCCGCGGGCGGAGCTCCTGCTCTCCGTGCGAGCGGGCCTCGCCGACACCGACAAGGTGCTGCGCCCGCTCGCCGTGCTGGCCGCGTCGCCCCAGGTCGAGGGGGTGGTCGTGGCCCCGGGCGCCTCGCTCGACGTGGGCGAACCGCTGTGGCCCGGTGCGCCGTTCACCACCGTGCTGGTGGCCGAGTCCGGCGGCCTCGTCGAGGACCTCGATCTGGACGCGCCCCTGGACCCCGTACGTTTTCTGCCGCTGCTGCCGATGACGCCGAACGAGGCCGCCTGGAAGCGCGTGCACGGCGCGGGGGCGCTTCAGGAGCGGTGGCTCGGCAGCGGGACGGATCTGCGTGATCCGCTGCGCAGGTCCGTCGCGCTCGACTGAACCCGACTGAGCCCGCCGGCACTCGATCGAAAGCGGGCGAAAGTCAGACACCTGATCGATGCAAGCTACATCTAAATTGGGCCGGCGGTCGCGCACTCCGGACGGGTGATCGTCCTTGACGCGGCGACAGCCGGGGAGGACCGTTGAGCCCTATGAGGGGCGAACCCAGTTGCCCGAAGTGTGGTGGCCGGGTCAGGGCTCCCGGACTCTTTGCCGACTCCTGGCAGTGTGATGTGCACGGGCCCGTGCACCCGCTGCAGCCCGTGATCCCGCCCAGCGTCGAGGCCCTCAGCGTCGTGGTGCACCGTGCGCAGGTACCGGTGTGGATGCCGTGGCCGCTGCCGGTCGGCTGGCTCTTCACCGGGGTGGCCTCAGCGGGCGACGACCGCACCGGAGGGCGCGCCACCGCGGTGGCGTGCTCCGGGCCGGGACCGCTCGGCGGTATGGGTGAGTTGATACTGGTCGCCGAGGAGCTCGGCGTCGGGCTCGGCGCGCGGTACGCGGGCATCGAGGGCCCTGACCCCGGCCCGTACCTGGACGTCGAGAAACCGCCCCAGGCCAAGGTCCTCGCCGCCGGCCGGCCGACCCCGCTGTGGCTTGTGGGCGGTACCCCCGACGACCGTGCCGTCTTCGCGGGCGAGGCCCTCGGGCTGTGGCTGTGGGCGGTCGTATGGCCCGAGCAGTCGGGCCTGCTGATGTACGACGAACTGGTGCTGACGGATCTGCGCGAGGCGGGAGCAGAAATGGACCTGCTGCCGTGCGGGGCACTGACACCGCGGATCCTGTCGCCGTAGGCGCCCGCACCAGCCCGCTGTGGGCATGTACGGCGCGCGGTCGGCGCGCCCGCTCGGGCGCCTCGTGGGGCCGGGACGCGAACGGGGCTGGGCCCGGGACAGGGACGTGTTCGATTCCCGTTATCCTTGAGCGTCCCCTTCGTAGCGGTCCCGTCAGAGCATGGAGTACGCGTCGTGCGCATCGATCTGCACACCCACTCCACCGCCTCGGACGGCACGGACACCCCAGCCGAGCTCGTCCACAACGCGGCCGCCGCCGGTCTGGACGTCGTCGCGCTGACCGATCACGACACCACCCGCGGACACGCCGAGGCGATCGCCGCCGTGCCGGCCGGGCTGACGCTGGTCACCGGCGCCGAGCTCTCCTGCCGCCTCGACGGCGTCGGCCTGCACATGCTGGCGTACCTGTTCGACGCCGAGGAGCCCGAGCTGCTGCGCGAGCGCGAGCTGGTGCGCGACGACCGGGTGCCGCGCGCGAAGGGCATGATCGCCAAGCTCCAGGAGCTGGGCGTCCCGGTCACCTGGGAGCAGGTCGCGCGCATCGCGGGCGACGGCTCCGTGGGGCGCCCGCACATCGCGGAGGCGCTGGTCGAGCTCGGCGTCGTCTCCAGTGTCTCGGACGCGTTCACGCCGGACTGGATCGCGGACGGCGGACGCGCATACGTCGAGAAGCACGAACTCGACCCCTTCGACGCCATCCGGCTGATCAAGGCCGCGGGCGGGGTCGCCGTCTTCGCGCACCCGCTCGCCGTCAAGCGCGGCGAGGTCGTCCCCGAGACCGCGATCGCGGAGCTCGCCGCCGCCGGACTCGACGGCGTCGAGGTCGACCACATGGACCACGACCAGGCCACCCGCGCACGGCTGCGGGGGCTCGCCGCCGACCTGGGGCTGCTGACCACGGGGTCCAGTGACTACCACGGCAGCCGGAAGACGTGCGTCCTCGGCGAGTTCACCACCGACCCCGAGATCTTCGGGGAGATCACGCGACGGGCCACCGGGGCGTTTCCCGTGCCGGGCACCGGCGGGCGCCCGTAGCCCGTCCCGCGTGAGCGTGCACCGCACCTCGCAAACCGTGGCTCGTCCCGCGTAAGCGCGGACCGCACCTCGTCATCCGCGGCCTGTCCCGCGTAAGCGCGGACCGCATCTCGTCATCCCCGCGCACCGCGCCTGAAGCTCCCCCGGTACGGCGGCAAGAGACCGCCGCCGTATCCCCGTGCCCGTCGTACGACCGACCCAACACCCTGCAAGGCCTTCCGTGTTCGATCTCGCTGTCTTCGGTTCCCTCTTCCTCACCCTCTTCGTGATCATGGATCCCCCCGGGGTCACTCCGATCTTCCTCGCGCTGACCGCGGGCCGTCCCGCCAAGGCGCAGCGGAAGATGGCCTTCCAGGCTGTGTGCGTGGCCTTCGGAGTGATCGCCGTCTTCGGCGTGCTCGGTCACCAGATCCTGGACTACCTGCACGTCTCCGTGCCCGCGCTGATGATCGCGGGCGGTCTGCTGCTCCTGCTGATCGCGCTCGACCTGCTCACCGGCAAGACCGACGAGCCCAAGCAGACCAAGGACGTCAACGTCGCGCTCGTACCGCTCGGCATGCCGCTGCTGGCCGGTCCCGGCGCGATCGTCTCGGTGATCCTGGCGGTGCAGAAGGCCGACAGCTTCGGGACGCAGCTGTCGGTGTGGGCGGCGATCGTGGCGATCCACCTCGTGCTGTGGGTGGTCATGCGCTACTCGCTGCTGATCATCCGCGTGATCAAGGACGGTGGTGTGGTGCTGGTGACGCGGCTCGCGGGCATGATGCTCTCCGCCATCGCCGTGCAGCAGATCATCAACGGCGTGACGCAGGTGATCCAGGGCGCCTGAGCCCGCGGGCCGAGCCTGGCCGCACGAGCGCGCGGGCCGCACACACACGCAGAGCCCCCGTACCGCTGGGTACGGGGGCTCTGCAGTGCTGTGCAGCGTCGTCGACGCGGTGGCGTCGTCGGCGGCGTCGATACGACGCGTTACGAGATGTCGCGGCCGCGACCCGTTACGAGGGGGCGCGAGCCGGTGCCGGAGTTACGAGGCCGAGGTTTCGGCCGGTCGGATGTAGAGGCGCTGCCCGATGGCGGCTGCCTGCTGCACGATCCGGTTGACGGAGGCGGCGTCCACGACGGTGCTGTCCACGGCGGTGCCGTCGACGTCGTCGAGTCGCATGATTTCGAAGCGCAACAAGGCTTCTCCCTTCGTCTGGTGATCCTCCTGAAGGAGAACTGCTGTGATCCGGGACACGATTCTCGCCCCGGGCTGCGGCCGGGCAGTTGCCCGACCGTTAAGAGTGGATTGCGTGGCTACAGTGCACCGCGCTCCGTATGGTCACAACACGTTGCATGGGGCCAACATTCCCTACGCTAAGGAAATTTTTCGAGAGCCTAATTAGGTGCCGCGGGTGGACGGCTTGTGCTCTCTCCGTGACCACACGGACAATGAGGCACATATGAACGACGAACTCGTGGGACGCGACGGACCTGCGGCGCTGGGCGCCCGCATCGACCGCACCAACGAGCTGCTCGAGCGCATGCTCGCCGAGGTGGCGAAGACCCCCTCGACCCACGCGATCTTCGTCGACGCCGGGTATCTCTACGCGGCCGCGGGACGCCTCGCCGCCGGCACGGAGGACCGCAGGGCCTTCGACCTCGACGCCGAAGGGCTCATCGACGCACTGATCGACAAGGCCCGCTCGATATTCGCGGACAGCCGGCTGCTGCGCGTGTACTGGTACGACGGCGCCCGCCGCCGTATCCACACCGCGGAGCAGCAGTCCATCGCGGAGCTGCCGGACGTCAAGGTACGGCTCGGCAACCTCAACGCCAACAACCAGCAGAAGGGCGTCGACTCCCTGATCAGAAGCGACCTGGAGTCACTGGCACGCCATCGGGCCATCAGCGACGCGGCGCTCATAGGCGGCGACGAGGACCTGGTCCCCGCGGTGGAGGCGGCGCAGGGATACGGCGCGCGCGTCCACCTCTGGGGCGTCGAGGCGCCGGAGGGCCGCAACCAGGCCGAGCCGCTGCTCTGGGAGGTCGACAGCCAGCGCACCTTCGACCTCGAGTTCTTCAAGCCGTACATAACGCGGCGCACCGTCCCCTCGTACGAGACGCCGTCGGTGCCGCGGCCCACACGCGACGAGGTGCGGTTCGTGGGCGCCCAGATCGCGGCGAAGTGGCTCGCGGCGCGGGGGCGGGAGAGTCTGGCCGAGCTGCTGCCCGGGCATCCGTATCTGCCCGGTTCGGTCGACCAGGACCTGCTGGTGGAGGCGGAGGGGCTGCTGCAGTACTCGTTGCGCGGGCAGTCGGACCTGCGGCGGTCGCTGCGGGACGGTTTCTGGGATCACCTGCAGGCGCAGTACTGAAACGCTGCGCTGGGCGGCGCGACGTGCGATACCGCTGTACCGCTCAGCAGGCGTCCCAGAACGCGGCGATGGCCGCCGCCGTCTCCTGCGGGCGGTCCGTGTTGGGGGAGTGCTCGGCCCCGTGTACGACGGTGCGGTGTGCGGCGAGACGTGCGGCCATGTCGTCAAGCAGCGGCAACGGCCAGGTGTCGTCGCGCTCGCCGGAGAGCACGTGTTTGGGCAGCGGTACGGCGCTGAGCTCGGTGACGCGGTCGGGTTCGGTGCACAGCTGACGGCCGGTGGCGATGAGCTGGGCGGGGCTGTTGCGCAGCCAGCGGTGGCGCAGGTCCCGTGCGCCGTCGAGCCCCGGATCGGGGTCCGGAGCGGGGTCCGGGTCGCCCGGAGGGCCATCCAATTCCGTGTCCTCGGGCGTCTCGACGGCCTGCATGGCCTCCCACACCTCGGCCATGTCCATCAGGTAGAGCACCTCCTGCAGCAGCTTCACGCGCTCCTGCTGGGAGGGGGAGATCTGGGCGGGGCCCGAGGACATGAGGGTGAGTGAGACGAAGGGCGTGTGGTCCAGGAGTACGGCCGCGCGGGCGATCTGGCCGCCGAGCGAGTGGCCGAGGAGGTGCACGGACGTGCCGAGCGCGGCGGCCTGGGCGAGGACGTCACGCGCCAACTCGGCCTGTGCGTAGGGAGATTCGTCGTCGAGTGGGCCGTCCGACTCGTACTGTCCGCGGCCGTCGACGGCGACCGTGCGGTAGCCGGCGGCGGCGAGCAGCGGGTGGAGGGCGATGAAGTCCTCCTTGCTTCCGGTGAAACCGGGGAGCAGGAGGGCGGTTCCCTTGTACGGCCGACCCGTTGCCGGCGGTGCGTCGATGACGGCGAAGTCGCCCCGTTCGGTGACGAGGCGACAGGCCCGGGCGCCGGGCGGCGGGTCGAAGGTCGGCGGCCTGCTCATGCGACGAGGCTAGCGGGTCGTCCGACGGGTCCGGGCGGGCATGCAGCCCGTCCGGCGTTTGAGGACGAGCCCGAGGCGATCCGGGGGTCTGGGGGCGGAGCCCTCAGTTTCGGGAAGGGGTGGGGTGGGGGAGAAACGGGCTCGCTCCAGAGAACCCCGCACCCGTGCGTGATGGCCCGGCCCCAGGAAACGGGGTCGGGCCATCACAATGGTGGGTGGATCAGGCTTCCGCCGCCTCCGCAGCCTTGCGGGTACGACGGCGACGCGGTGCGCCCTCCGGGGCCTCCGCCGCGTCCGCGCCCGCCTCGACGGCAGCGGCCTTCGGAGCCGCCTTCGCCCGAGTGCGGCGCGGCTTGGCTTCGGCCGCGGGCGCCGTCGCCTCGTCGGCGGTCGTGGCCTCGGCGGCAGCGACGCTCTTGCGGGTGCGTCGCTTGGGCTTGGCCTCCGCCTCCTCGGCGGTTGCCGCGCCCTCTGCCGTGGTCACCGCTGTCTCCGCAGCCTTGCGGGTGCGTCGCTTGGGCTTGGCCTCGGGCGCCTCGGTGTCCGCGGTGCCTTCGGCCGTGGCCACTGCTGCCTCGGCCGCCTTGCGGGTGCGTCGCTTCGGCTTGGCCTCCGCCTCCTCGGCGGTTGCCGTGCCGTCCGCCGTGGTCACCGCTGCCGCCGCAGCCTTGCGGGTGCGGCGGCGCGGCTTCGGCTCGGGCTCGTGCGTCGTCTGGGCGGGGATTCCGGCCTCGACCGTCGCAACCGCCTCCGCCGCCGGGGCGGCCTCGGTCGCCGTCGCAGTCGCAGTCGCCGGTGCCGTTCCCGCGGCCTTGCGGGTACGGCGGCGCCGCGGCGTCTCGGTGCTCTCCGACACGGGCGCCGTCACGGCCGCCGCAGCATCCGACGCAGCCGGAGCAGTCGTGTCCGCAGCCGGAGCCGTCTGCTCGGGCAGGGGCGTGACCGGGGCCTCGGCCACGTCGACACCGACCGCGGCAACCGACGCCTCGGTCTTCACACCGCTGCGGGTACGGCGACGACGGCGCGGCGTACGCGCCTCAGCCGACTCGCTCGCGGAAGCGGAAGCGGAGAGGGCCGACTCGGCAGCCTCCGCGGTCCCCGCGGTCGTGGCACCGTCCGTGGCGGCAGCGGCACCGTCCACCGGCGCCCCACTGCGCGTACGGCGGCGCCGCCGCGGCGTACGCGCCGGACGCTCCCGCTCGTGCTCGCGCTCCGCCGACTGCGAGTGACCACCACGACCACCGCGGCCACGCGGCCCGCGGCCACCCGTCTCGCCCAGGTCCTCGATCTCCTCGGCCGCCAGCCCGGCACGGGTGCGCTCGGAGCGGGGGAGGACACCCTTCGTACCCTCGGGGATCCGCAGCTCCTCGAAGAGGTGCGGCGAGGTCGAGTACGTCTCGGGCGGGTCGTTGAAGGGGAGGTCCAGCGCCTTGTTGATCAGCTGCCAGCGCGGGATGTCGTCCCAGTCGACCAGCGTGATCGCCGTACCAGAGTTACCCGCTCGGCCCGTGCGGCCGATGCGGTGCAGGTACGTTTTCTCCTCTTCAGGAGACTGGTAGTTGATGACGTGTGTGACGCCCTCGACGTCGATGCCGCGGGCCGCGACGTCGGTGCAGACGAGCACGTCCACCTTGCCGTTGCGGAAGGCGCGCAGCGCCTGCTCGCGGGCGCCCTGGCCGAGGTCGCCGTGCACGGCGCCGGAGGCGAACCCGCGGCGCTGCAGCTGCTCGGCGATGTCGGCGGCCGTCCGCTTCGTACGGCAGAAGATCATGGCGAGAGCGCGGCCTTCGGCCTGCAGTATGCGCGAGACCATCTCCGGCTTGTCCATGGAGTGCGCGCGGTACACGTGCTGCGAGATGTTGGCGACCGTCGCGCCCTCGTCGTCCGGCGCGGTGGCGCGGATGTGCGTGGGCTGCGACATGTAGCGGCGGGCGAGGCCGATGACGGCGCCCGGCATGGTCGCGGAGAAGAGCATCGTCTGGCGGCGGGCCGGCAGCATGTTGATGATCTTCTCGACGTCGGGCAGGAAGCCCAGGTCGAGCATCTCGTCGGCCTCGTCGAGGACCAGGCACTTCACGTGGCTCAGGTCGAGCTTCTTCTGGCCGGCGAGGTCGAGCAGTCGGCCGGGGGTGCCGACGACGACGTCGACGCCCTTCTTCAGGGCGTCGACCTGCGGCTCGTAGGCCCGGCCGCCGTAGATCGCGAGGACGCGGACGTTGCGGACCTTGCCCGCGGTCAGCAGGTCGTTGGTGACCTGCGTGCACAGCTCGCGGGTGGGGACGACGACGAGCGCCTGCGGCGCGTCGGTCAGCTGCTCGGGCTGCGCCCGGCCGGCCTCGACGTCCGCCGGAACGGTGACGCGCTCGAGGAGGGGGAGACCGAAGCCCAGCGTCTTGCCGGTACCGGTCTTGGCCTGGCCGATGACGTCGGTGCCGGAGAGCGCGACGGGGAGCGTCATCTCCTGGATGGGGAAGGGGTGGACGATGCCGACGGCCTCGAGGGCCTCGGCGGTCTCGGGGAGAATCCCGAGCTCTCGGAAAGTCGTACGCTGCGTAGTCAGGGTGTTGCCTCTTCTGTGTATGCGGTGCGAGGCGAACGCTGGGGGTCGTGACCGTGCCGTCATGACGCCGGCCGCCTTGTTTTCGCGGGGCGGACGGCGCGGGACCACTGCCGACGCTCGAGCGCTCGAACCGCTGAGGGCCCCTCCATGGGAAGCCGTACGCACTGAGGCGTACGGCTGGAGGGCTGTCGGGTCGGAGCCGATCGGGCCACCGACCGGGCATCCTCATTCGTGCGGCTCGTCGGTTTACCGTCAAGATGCGGCGATGAACTCGGCGAGCGCATTACCACTGTACCCCGGAACGGCGCACACTCGATGGCCGAATTGGTCACGTAGTCGTCGTCACAGTGATTGACCAGGGACTTCCGTGCGACGGCAAGCGGACTATTGTGCGCTGCATGACCTCGCCTGACAACGCCCCTGACAAAGCCGCCGACGCATCCGCTGAGCCGACCGGAATCGCCGCCCAGGACTGGGCGACGGCCTCCGCCGATCCCCAGTACCGTGCCGCGGTCGTCGATCTGCTCGGCGCCCTGGCGTACGGGGAGCTGGCGGCGTTCGAGCGCCTCGCGGAGGACGCGAAGCTGGCGCCGACCCTCGCCGACAAGGCTGAGCTGGCGAAGATGGCGTCGGCCGAGTTCCACCACTTCGAGCAGCTCAGGGACCGGCTTGCGTCCATCGGCGAGGAGCCGACCGGGGCGATGGAGCCGTTCGTGGCCGCGTACGAGGGCTTCCACAAGCAGACGGCGCCGTCGGACTGGCTGGAGGGCCTGGTCAAGGCCTACGTCGGCGACTCGATCGCGAGCGACTTCTACCGCGAGGTGGCCGCGCGCCTGGACTCCGACACGCGCGCTCTGGTGCTGGGCGTCCTCGACGACACCGGGCACGCGAGCTTCGCCGTGGAGAAGGTGCGCGCCGCCATCGACGCGGAGCCGCGTGTGGGCGGGCGGCTCGCGCTGTGGGCGCGGCGGCTGATGGGCGAGGCCCTCTCGCAGTCCCAGCGGGTGGTCGCCGAGCGCGATGCGCTGTCGACGATGCTGGTGGGGGGTGTCGCGGACGGGTTCGACCTTGCGGAGGTCGGGCGGATGTTCTCGCGTATCACCGAGGCGCACACGAAGCGGATGGCCGCGCTGGGGCTGGCGGCGTAGCGCGACAGGGACAGCCTGCGGGCAGTCGTTCGCCCTGGGGCGCCTTCGGGCGTCGGTGGCGCCTTCGGGCGCCGGCCGGGGGCGGAACGGCTGCCCGCAGTGGTTTGCCCGCAGTGGTTGGAGAGGCTGCTCGCAGTGGTCGGAGACGCCGGCCGCAGCGGTCAGAGTCGCCCGCAATGGTCAGAGCCGGTGCTCGGTTTCCCTCGCCCAGGGGCCGGTCGCCAAGGGGCCGGTCCCTAGGCGGTGGCTGATCGGCGCAGTCCCGCCGGGCGGATCAGCAGCGAGAGCAGAGCCGCCGCGACGGCCAGCGCGCCGAGGAGTGTGAGCGGTGTGTGGCCCGCGCCCAGGGCGCTGTGCGTGACGAATGCCCCGAACAGTGCCCCGACGACACCCGTCGGTAGAACGAGGGTGCGGGCAGGGAGGCGGTGCGGCAGGAGCCGTGTCGCCACCCAGGCCAGCGCAAGACCGATGACTGCGGAGCCGAGCGCTTCCAACACCATCTGTGGTTCCCTCCCGCGCGGCCATGTCGTGTCGGTCGTAGCCCGTCCTACCCGGGGCGTCCGGAACGCAATCCTCCGCTGAGAGGAACATGTGGCGCAACTGTGAAGGCGTCACCGCATATCCGCCATGCCCGCAGGTGGCCCGCCAGGTCACGGCGCAGCCGCGGTTCGGCCGCACCCATGGGTGAATTCGGCCGCGCCCATGGGTGAAGACGTACTCCGTCCGCAGTGGAACCCGTACTCCGTCCGCGGTGCACGCAACACAGGGGTGCGGCCCGGCAGTTGGTCTGCCGGGCCGCACCCCTTACTGGTCGCGTTCGCGCCTGTTCGCGCCTAGAGGGCGCTGAAGCCCACCTTGCGGGCGGTCGGCTCGCCGATCTCCACGTACGCGAGGCGGTCGGCCGGCACCAGGACCTTGCGGCCGTGGTCGTCCATGAGGCTCAGCAGCGGAGCCTTCCCGGACAGCGCCTCGGACACCGCCTTCTCGACCTCCTCGGCGGTCTGACCGCTCTCCAGAACGATCTCGCGGGGCGCGTACTGCACGCCGATCTTGACCTCCACGGCTTTGTCCCTCCGACGGTCAGTGATGTGCGCGGCCGTCCGCGCCGTACCAGCACACACTAGCCCGGTGAGGGGATGCTCAGCCGCCGGGCATACACGCCGGTAGCGAACAGCGGACGGGAACAAAAACGCGGTGCGGTGCCGTCAGGGGTGTTCGATGCCGTGCAGCGGGAAGCCCGCGATGCCGCGCCACGCCAGCGAGGTCAGCAGCTGCACCGCCTGGTCGCGCGACACGCTGCGGTCGCTGTGCAGCCAGTACCGCGCGACGACCTGCGCCAGGCCGCCCAGGCCGGACGCCAGCAGCATGGACTCGCCCCTGGAAAGACCGGTGTCCTCCGCGATCACGTCGCAGATGGCCTCGGCGCACTGCAGCGTGACCCTGTCCACGCGCTCGCGTACCGCGCCCTCGTTCGTCAGGTCGGACTCGAAGACGAGCCGGAACGCGCCGCCCTCGTCCTCGACGTACGCGAAGTAGGCGTCCATCGTGGCCGCGACGCGCTGCTTGTTGTCGGTCGTCGACGCGAGCGCGGTGCGCACCGACTGCAGCAGGGACTCGCAGTGCTGGTCCAGCAGGGCGAGATAGAGGTCGAGCTTGCCGGGGAAGTGCTGGTAGAGGACGGGTTTGCTGACGCCCGCACGCTCGGCGATGTCGTCCATCGCGGCCGAGTGGTAGCCCTGCGCGACGAAGACCTCCTGTGCCGCGCCCAGCAGCTGGTTCCGTCGGGCACGGCGCGGCAGGCGCGTACCCCGCGGGCGCGCCGCCTCTGTCTGCTCGATGGCTGTCACGCCGCCTCCCAAGATCGTCCAAGTGCGGTGTGCGCCGCGTCCGCCATCGTACTTTTCAGTAACCGTGGTGTGCGCGGTGCGCGTGCAGAATTTCACGGACCGGACAGGGTCGGATCGGAACATAAACGGCCGGACGGGGGCAAGATCTCCTGGTGGTCGGTCGCGGTGGCCGGTCACCGGCGGTCTGTCAGCGGCAGCCGGCCGGCGGTACCGGTCCATGGGTGCTGTTCATCGGTAGTCGTCCTCGTCGAGGGCGACCACGCGTGCCTGTTCCACCCGGTCCGCCTCGTTGGCCTTGTCCGGGTCCGAGTCCTGCAGTGAGTCGTCGCGGTTCGGCGCGAGATCCGCGTGCTGTTCGGCGGCGTCCGCCTCCGGAGCCTCGACGTCGATCTCGGGTACGGGTTCCGCGGCGTCCTCGAACGTCTCGGGGTCGGTGGGGTCGACGGTCATGTGTCCTCTTCCCGAGCGGTGCGAGCGCGCTCGTTGTCCGAGTGCAGTCGGTCCGAGGTTGTTCTCGTGCGGTCCGAGTGTGTCCTCGTATGGTCCGATTGTGTTCTCGTTGCGGTCCGAGCTCCGGCCCTCTGCGGGCCGATGAACCGTGTGCGACGTCCGAGTGCTCTCCTTAAGAGCGTAGGAAACACCCGATCCCAGCGCTACGCGATCTGTGACGGCGAACACACAAACAGGCGCGTGATCGTCTCGTAACATTGCCGCATGTCTTCGACCGAGCTGCCGCCTGCCCTCGCCGCCACTGTCGCGCCCAGGGTGGGCGCTGTCAGGGTCGCGGACGGTGAGCAGCTCCGCTCGGTGGCCCTTTCGGGACTCACACTGAGCGTCCGCGCACGGCCGCCGGCCCGCGAGGGACTGCCGTCGGCGCTGTACGTCCACGGATTGGGCGGCTCCTCGCAGAACTGGTCGGACCTGATGCCGCTGCTCGAGGACGTCGTGGACGGCGAGGCGGTCGACCTGCCCGGCTTCGGGGACTCCCCGCCGCCGGACGACGGCGACTACTCGGTCACCGGGCACGCCCGGGCCGTCATCCGCTATCTCGACGCGCAGGAGCGCGGGCCCGTCCATCTCTTCGGTAACTCGCTGGGCGGCGCGGTCGCCACACGCGTCGCCGCGGTCCGGCCCGACCTCGTGCGCACCCTGACACTGATCTCCCCCGCACTGCCGGAGCTCCGGGTGCAGCGGGGTGCGGTGCCGACGGCCCTGCTCGCGCTGCCCGGGGTCAGCCTGCTGTTCACCCGGATGACGCGGGACTGGACGGCGGAGCAGCGGGTCCACGGCGTCATGCAGCTCTGCTACGGCGACCCCGGGCGGGTCACGGCGGAGGGATTCAGGGCCGCCGTAGAGGAGATGGAGCGACGGCTCCGGCTCCCCTACTTCTGGGATGCCATGGCGCGCTCGGCGCGCGGCATCGTGAACGCCTACACGCTGGGCGGTCAGCACGGGCTGTGGCGCCAGGCCGAGCGGGTACTCGCCCCGACCCAGCTCATCTACGGCGGTCGCGACCAGCTGGTCGCGTACCGCATGGCGCAGCGGGCGGCGCGTGCCTTCCGCGACTCCCGGCTGCTGACCCTGCCGGACGCCGGGCACGTCGCGATGATGGAGTACCCGGAGGCGGTCGCGAAGGCCTTCCGGGAACTGCTCGCCGAAACGGACGGGCAGGCCTACGTGAGCGCGGGGAGCTGAGACGGCGCGTGGGACGTCATAGCCGCCGGGGTCCGGTGGAAAACCGCCGCGGGCCGGCAGACGCCGGCGGCACCACCGACATTCGGACAGCGGACATCCGGGCGGGCGTTGCCGCGCCGCCGGAGACGGGGCCGGAGGCCCGCCCCACGGCTCCCGGCTCGGCGCACCGGCCGGGGCCGGGGAGCCAGGGGCAGCCGGGGAGCCAGGGGCAGGCGCGGCCGGTTCCGCAGCGGCCACAGGTATCGGGCCAGGCACCGGCGCCCTGGCCGGAGGGGACTCCGGCGAACAGCGCAGCGCGGATGTGGGACGGGACGCCTGCACATGGCGTTCCAAGGGCACGACAGGACGGCACCCCTGGGGGTGCCGCCCCGCGTATGAACGACGGCACCCCTGGGCCTGGCGGTCCGCGGATGTGGGACGGGACTCCGGCTCGCGGGGTCCCGCGATTGCCTGATGGGACTCCGGCTCGTGGGGTGCCGCGGCTGCCGGACGGCACTCCGGCCCATGGGGTGCCGCGGCTCCCTGACGGTACTCCCGCGCGTGGGGTGCCCAGATCTTCCGACGGGACTCCGGCCCACGGAGTGCCTCGACTTCCCGACGGGACTCCGGCCCATGGGGTTCCTCGGGTGCCGGACGGGACTCCGGCTCAGGGCGTTCCCCGTATGTGGGATGGCACGCCGGCACGTGGTGTTCCGCGGATAGCCGACGGCACCCCAGCCCACGGCGTACCGCATGTGCGCGGTGGGCACCCCGAGGAGCGGGAGTCGGCGACCGGCGGTGGCTGGGGCGCCCGTGGTGGTGCGCCGCGGGCGGGCGGTGCGTATGCCGGTTCGGTCGCGCCTGCCGGTCCGCGGATCCCCGGGCCGCGCAGGGAGTACCTCGACGCGTTCGACGACGTGGACGTGTTCGCCCCGCGCAACGCCCCGACGGTCAACCCGGCGGCGAGCCCGACGGCGCCCGCCGGCCCGTACGCGCCCGTCACCGGCCGGCGCACGGCGGATGGCACCGACGAGCCGCCGACAGCCGCGCCGGGCGGACCCGACGACCCCGACGGCTTCGACGGACCGACGCGCGCCAAGGAGGCCAAGGGCGGCAAGGGCCGCGCCCTGACCGGTGTCGCGGCCGCCGCCGTCGCCACCGTCCTCGCCGTGGTCGTCGCCGGGCAGGTGGCCGGCGGCCACGACAGCGCCGGCACGCAGACGCAGGCCGCGGAGGCCGATCGGGACACCGACGCCCAGGCCTCGCGCTCCGACGGCCGGGCCACGCCCTCCGAGACGGCTGCCGCGGTCCCGGCGACGTACGCCGTGAAGATGAGCAAGAAGTACGCTCTCGACCCGCAGCTGAAGGGTTCGGGGAAGTTCGAGGTCGTCCCGGGGTTCGACAAGGCGCCCGGAAAGGGGCAGTTGTTCCGCTACCGCGTGGATGTCGAGCAGGGGCTCGGCCTGGACGGCGAACTCTTCGCGGAGGCCGTGCAGAAGACCCTGAACGACGACCGGAGTTGGGCCCACAACGGCGGCCGCACCTTCGAGCGGGTCTCATCGGGCAAGGCCGACTTCGTCATCACGCTGGCGAGCCCCGGCACGACGGCGGTCTGGTGCGCCAAGTCCGGGCTCGACACGACCGAGGACAACGTGTCCTGCGACTCGGCCGCCACGGAACGCGTCATGATCAACGCCTACCGCTGGGCACAGGGCGCGAAGACCTACGGCGACCGCATCTACGCGTACCGGCAGATGCTCATCAACCACGAGGTCGGCCACCGCCTCGGCTTCAACCATGTGACCTGCACCCGGAACGGTGCGCTCGCACCGGTCATGCAGCAGCAGACGAAGTTCCTGACGTACGGCGGAATCACCTGCAAGCCAAACCCCTGGCCGTACCCCAACAGTTGATTCATCCGAGGAGCCGGTGGGCCGGCGGGAGGTGACCGCTGCGCCCCTCCCTCCACCCGGACCTCGCTGCGCAACGACGCTCCGGTCGGCGGGAATTGGCCACAGTGTGACGATACGTAGCCAAGCAATCTCCTAGCGCGACGAAACGCACCCTGCACGGGAAAGTTACGTCCGTTCACCCCTTTTGGTGGCGCGATGGACAACCGTCCATCGCGCCACCGGCATGTCCGCATACGTTCGTCCTGCTGCGGGCCGCCCGGCCATTGGCGGCGGCCTACGGGAGATCGGGGGTGTACTCGTGCGCATCGGACTACTTACGGAGGGTGGCTATCCGTATATGAGCGGTGATGCCAGGCTCTGGTGCGACCGGCTCGTGCGCGGGCTCGGGCAGCACGAATTCGACGTCTACGCGTTCAGCCGCAGCCGGCAGCAGGAGGACGAGGGCTGGATCGCGCTGCCGCCGCAGGTCAACCGGGTCCGGACGGCGTCGCTGTGGTCCGCGGACGGCGGGGGCGTGGCGTACGGGCGGCGCGCGCGGCGGCGGTTCGCCGAGTGCTACGGAGAGTTGGCGGCGGCGCTGTGCGCGGGCGGGGCCGGCGTCGCAGGCGCAGTTGCCGGTGGCACGGGCAGCGCTGGGGGCGCACGCCGCGTGCGCGGTCACGACGCGGCCGAGGCATCGGCTGACGGGTCCGCCCGCGTTCCGGCGCCGCGCTCGCAGCCGGGATCCGCGGAGGCATCCGACGGCGCCGACACCTGCGTCGGCACCAAGGAGGACCGTTTCTGCAGTGCGCTGTACGGGCTCGCCGAACTCGCCCGCGACGAGGGCGGACTGGCCGCCGCCCTGCGCTCCGAGACGGCGGTACAGGCACTCGAGCGCGCCTGCCGGGCGCCCGGCGCACCACGCGCCGCACAACTCGCCCGAGTGCCCGACCTGCTCGCCGTCACCGCCCACCTGGAACGCGCACTGCGCCCCCTCTCGCTCGACTGGTACGAGGACGACGGGCTCGGCTCGGTCGACCTGTGCCACGCCACGTCCGGCGGCGCGGCCGCCCTGGCCGGACTGCTCGCCAAGGAGTTCTCCGGAGTCCCCCTGCTCGTCACCGAGTACGGCGTGCAGCTGCGGGCGCACTACCTGGCGGCGGCCCAGGAGTACTCGAGTGCACCGGTCCGCACGCTGCTGGCCGCGTTCCACGGGCGGCTCGCGGCCGAGGTCTACCGGAAGGCCGCGCTCATCACCCCCGGCAATACGCACGCCCGGCGCTGGCAGGAGCGGTGCGGCGCCGACCGCGCCAAACTGCGCACCGTCTACCCCGGCATGGAGGCCTCCCACTTCGCGGAGGTCGGCGAGAGCACCGAGTGCGCCGACCCCGGCACCCTCGTGTGGGTCGGCCGCATCGAACCCGGCAAGGACCTGGTCTCGCTACTGCACGCGTTCGCTGAGATCCGCAAGGACGAGCCGAAGGCACGGCTGCGGATCGTCGGCGCGCCCGCCGAGGGCGCGGAAGCCGCGACGTATCTCGCGCAGTGCCGCGCACTGGCCGCGCAGCTCTTCCCGGACGAGGCGGAGGGCGTGCACGCGGTCGGCGACAACCCGGTGTCGTTCGAGGAGCTGGGCGCGCCCGCGGTGCCGGATCTCGCGGAGGCGTACGCCGCCGGGAGCGTGGTCGTGCTGTCGAGCGTCGTGGAGGGCTTCCCCATCGGCCTCGTCGAGGCGATGTTCTGCGGGCGCGCGACCGTGTCCACCGACGTCGGCGCCGTGGTGGAGGTCATCGGCGGCACCGGGCTCGTCGTACCGCCACGCAATCCGCGCGCCCTCGCCGAGGCGTGCCTCGCGCTGCTGCGTGACCCCGAGCGGCGCGCGCGGCTGGGTGCGGCGGCGCGTGCGCGGGCGCTCGAACTGTTCACGGTCGAGCAGAACATCGCGGCGTTCGGCTCGCTCTACCTGGAGATCGTCTCGCACTGCCCCGTACGCCGTGAGGCCGTGGACGACACCGGAGAACCACTGCCCTTCGGCGTGCCGCCCGAGGCCCATGTGCCAGGCACCTGGACGGCGGCGTCCGAGGCGGCAGGGCGGTCCGGAGACGGACGGGCCGGCGGACCGGCGTCCGGGCGGACGGCGCCGCGCTGGGTGACGCCGATGAGGGCAGGGGCCCGGGGCGGGTCCGCTGCCGGTGCCCGGGCCGCCTTCATCCCGGGGGAGGGGGCACTGTGAACATGCAGGACACGGAGGAGGCACGGGCGGCGTTCGACGCGGCGGGCTCCCCGGGCTCGTCGGCTGCGTCGGGCTCGTCGGGTGACGAGGCGTCGAGAGGGTTGTCCGGGATGTTCTTGGACGGGTCTGCGCTTTCGCCGGACCCTGGGCCGGAGCTGGAGCCGGCGTCGGGGACGGCTACTGCGCCGGAGGCGGAGGCCGGGGCCGGGTCGGGCGCGTGGGGTGAACCGAACGCTTGGGCCCTGCTGGATCCGTGGGCCCGGTTGGGCTCCGGACTGGGGTCGGAGCCCGGCTCGATGGGGCGCCGAGGGCCCGAATCCGAGGCGGAGGGCCACACGGGCTCTGCGGAGAAGGGCGGTTCGGGGTCGTCGGCGGGCGACGGTTCTCTGTTTCTCGCGGAGCGCGATTCAGTGGCTGCGGCAGGGGGCCGGTCCATGGCTGCGGCAACGGACCGTTTCGTGGAGCTGCCCGGACGGAGTTCGGCCGAGGGGAGTGGTCCGGCAGCCTCGGGTACCGCGGAGGCTGCCCTGGATCACGGCATCCCTGACCGTGCCGTCGGCGATGGCGGCTACGGCGACGGCGGTCGCGCCGCAGTCCGTACCGAGGGCGAGGGCCGCACAACCCCGCGTGACGGGCGTCAGGACCGGCGCGAGCGGCGGCCCGATGGCGCCCGGCGCCGGGCCGTCGACCCCGTCAAAGGGCTGATGCACCAGCACCGCGAGCTCTGCGAGCGGGCCATCGACCCGCTCGAGATCGCCGCCGGGCTCGAGGGCCACGGCCTGACTGACCGGACGGCCGCACGATTCCGGCACAGGGACGTTTTCTCGCTCGCCGAGGAGATGTACGCGCGCGTGCCGCGCGCCGGCGAGCCCGCCGAGACGCCCGCGACGCGTGGCACGCCCGAGCCGCGCGCCGCATGGGCCGCGTCGGCGCTGCTGCCCGGCGCCGTGTGCGGTCTCGCGGTCGTCGGCATGCATGCCCTCGGCGGCCACCTCCGGCCGGTCGCTGCCATCGCCGGCGCCATCGCCGTCACGGCCGCCCTGTGCCTCGCACTCCGCCACGGACCCCTGCAGTCCCCGGGACGTGCCGGAACCGCCACGCGCGCGTGGACGGGCTGGCTCATCGTCTACGCCGTGTGCGGCGACGGGCTGCTGGCAGCCGTCCTCGCGGGCGGGCCCGACGGGCCGTGGCCGCTTGCGACTGCGCCTGCCCTCGGCCTCGCGCTCGCCGTGGCGCCTGCCACCTGGGGCGCGTACCTCTTCGCCGCCAAAGCCCGCAGCAAACTGGCCGTCAGCCGGGGCCTGGACGAGTTCGGCGCAGCCGTACGGCCGTTGCTGCTCGGCGTCTTCGCCCTGTTCCTGACCGCGCTGGCCGCGCTGCTCGGGCTGTCAGGGGCGTTTCTCGGCGAGGACGCCGCATACGCGGGAGCCGGTGCCCTCGGGGCCCTGCTGCTGCTCGGGCGCCTCCTCGCCGCGCACGGTGCGGGCCACGTTCCCGCGGTCGTGCTCGGCGCGGCGGCCGGCACGGAGCTGCTGGCCCTGGCCTCGGCGTTCGCGGGACGACTCCCAGGCTTCTCGGTCCTGGCCGTGCCCGTCGAGGCCGCCGTCGACGCCGGAGGGCCCGGACTGGTCCCGGCCGCCGCCTGCGGTGCCGCGGCTCTGGTCCTGCTGGTCCATGCGGTCCGCAAGCTGGCCTGCGCCTCCGCCCATGCGACGACCGAGGACGCGTCATGAGGCATACGAGCGGGGCTGGGCCCGCTCTGCGCAGCGCCCCGGCCGGCGCTGCGCCACGAGAAGCAGCCACGTACTCACCCCTTGACCCACGGCAAGTCCCCGAAGGAGAAGACCAGATGACCACCACTCTCCCCGGAGAGTCCGTCCCAGGAGCCGCCCGATGAGGGTGTTGCTGATCGGAGCCAACGGATACCTCGGACGGTTCGTCGCCGACCGGCTGGTGGCCGACCCGGCCGTCCAGCTCACCACGCTCGGCCGCGGCGACGACGCAGACGTGCGGTTCGACCTCGCCAGCGGCAGCCCCGGCGCGCTCACCCGCTTCCTGGACGCCGTGCACCCCGGGGTCGTCATCAACTGCGCAGGCACCACCAGAGGCGGCGCCCGGGAACTGACCCGGCACAACACCGTCGCCGTCGCCACCGTCTGCGAGGCCATGCGCCGCAGCGGCTGCGCGGCACGCCTCGTGCAGATCGGCTGCGGCGCCGAGTACGGGCCGAGCCAGCCCGGATCCTCCACCGCCGAGGACGCCGTACCGCGCCCGGGCGGCCCGTACGGCGTCAGCAAGCTCGCCGCGACCGAGCTGGTCCTCGGGTCGGGGCTCGACGCGGTCGTGCTGCGCGTGTTCTCGCCTGCCGGACCCGGCACGCCCGCCGGATCCCCGCTCGGCCGGCTCGCCGAGGCCATGCGGCGCGCCATGCAGTCCGGCGACGGCGAGCTCAAGCTCGGCGGACTCGGCGTACAACGCGACTTCGTCGACGTACGCGACGTGGCGCGCGCCGTGCATGCCGCCTCGCTGTCGGCCGCGCAGGGCGTCGTCAACATCGGTTCGGGGCGTGCCGTGCGGCTGCGGGACGCCGCCGCCGTCCTCGCACGGGTGGCCGGTTTCGGCGGCGCGCTGCACGAACTCGACACACCCCCAGGGCCGGTACGGCCGGTCCTCGGGCACCCCCGCCCCGACCCCGACCATCCGGCCCCGCCCGCCACCGCGGTCCCCTACCCGGACGGCTGCGGCAGCTGGCAGCAGGCCGATGTGCGCACCGCACGCGACAGGCTCGGCTGGCGGCCCCGGATCCACCTCGAGGAGTCCCTCGCCGACATCTGGATGGAGGCGGCATGCCGCATCTGACCAGCACCGCCATGGGCACCACGAGCACCGATGTAGGTGTCGGCTTCGGCGTCCCCGGCTACGCCCACCCCCTCGTCGCCCCGGTGGAATGGGCCGAACTCGCCCGCCCGGGTACCCCCCTGGACTGGGTCGTCCTGAATGTCGCGGGCGGGCCGGGCGTATGGCCCGACCCCCACTGCCTGGAGGCGGTGGGTCGCGTACGGAACACCGCGCGGGCACAGGCGCGCGACGCCGCGCGGGGCGCCCGCCGTCCGGCGGGCGCCGGGCGTGTTCTCGGTCACCTGGACGCGCGCTACGGCGCCCGCTCCTTCGGTGAGCTCGTCTCCGACGCGCACCGCTATCTCGACTGGTACCAGGTCGACGGTTTCCTCATCGACCACTGCCCGACCGAGCGCGCCGCGCTGCCGGAGATACAGCGGACCGTCGGCACCCTCCGCGGCCTGCTCGGCGACCCCCACATCGTGTTCGGCCACGGCACGCACCCGTACCCGGGCTACGCCGAAGTCGCCGACCAGCTGGTGACCTTCTCCGGGCCGTGGAGCGACTACCGCTGGTCGCAGGTGGCGGAGTGGACCGCCGACCATCCGCCCGAACGCTTCTGCCACCTGGTGCACGGCGTGCCCCGCGGCCACCTCGACGAGGCGCTGCGGATCGCCCGCTGGCAGGGCGCCTCGACCATCTACTTCACCGACCGCACCGCCCGCGCGGGCTCGGCCGATCCCTGGGCGGGCATGCCCGGCTACTGGGACGAAATCGTCTCGATGCTCGGACCAGGTGTCTCGGAATGAAGATGGGCGTGGCAGTGTTACTCGGAGAACAACCTTCCGTAATACCGATCAACGGAGTCCCCGTGTCGCTGCCACCCCTGGTCGAGCCAGCAGCTGAGCTCACCGTAGACGAGGTCCGCAGGTACTCCCGCCACCTGATCATCCCCGACGTCGGGATGGACGGGCAGAAGCGGCTGAAGAACGCCAAGGTGCTGTGTGTGGGCGCCGGCGGCCTCGGATCGCCGGCCCTGATGTACCTCGCCGCGGCCGGCGTCGGCACGCTCGGCATCGTGGAGTTCGACGAGGTCGACGAGTCGAACCTGCAGCGCCAGATCATCCACAGCCAGGCGGACATCGGCCGTTCCAAGGCGGAGTCCGCGCGTGACTCCGTCAAGGGCATCAACCCGTACGTGAACGTGATCCTTCACGAAGAGCGGCTCGAGGCCGAGAACGTGATGGACATCTTCAGCCAGTACGACCTGATCGTCGACGGCACGGACAACTTCGCGACCCGCTACCTGGTCAACGACGCCTGCGTGCTGCTCAACAAGCCGTACGTCTGGGGTTCGATCTACCGCTTCGACGGCCAGGCGTCCGTCTTCTGGTCCGAGCACGGGCCCTGCTACCGCTGCCTCTACCCGGAGCCCCCGCCGCCGGGCATGGTCCCCTCCTGCGCCGAGGGCGGCGTGCTCGGTGTGCTGTGCGCGTCCATCGGCTCCATCCAGGTCAATGAGGCCATCAAGCTCCTCGCGGGCATCGGCGAGCCCCTCGTCGGCCGCCTGATGATCTACGACGCCCTGGAGATGCAGTACCGCCAGGTCAAGGTCCGCAAGGACCCCAACTGCGCGGTCTGCGGTGAGAACCCGACCGTCACCGAGCTGATCGACTACGAGGCCTTCTGCGGCGTCGTGTCCGAGGAGGCCCAGGAGGCGGCCGCCGGTTCGACGATCACTCCGAAGCAGCTCAAGGAGTGGATCGACGACGGCGAGAACATCGACATCATCGATGTCCGCGAGCCGAACGAGTACGAGATCGTCTCGATCCCCGGCGCCCGTCTGATCCCGAAGAACGAGTTCCTCATGGGCAACGCCCTGCAGGACCTTCCGCAGGACAAGAAGATCGTCCTGCATTGCAAGACGGGTGTCCGCAGTGCGGAAGTCCTCGCCGTGCTGAAGTCCGCGGGCTTCGCGGACGCGGTGCACGTCGGCGGCGGCGTGATCGGCTGGGTCAACCAGATCGAGCCCCAGAAGCCGGTCTACTAGGCCGCGCGGGCCTGCTCGGCCTTCGCGCACCTCGCTCTCTCGGAAGGGGCCCTGCTCGCGGCATGCGAGCGGGGCCCTTCTGCATGCCACGGCATGCGGCGCTCCGACGCAGGTCAGGAGCAGACCTTGCCGTCCTTCGGCACCGTGCCGTCCAGCAGGTAGTCGTTCACCGCCCCGTCGACGCAGTCGCTTCCGCTCCCGTACGCCCCGTGGCCCTCGCCCTTCCAGGTGAGCTCCACACCGACGCCCTCGCCCAGCTCGTCGGCCATCTTCCGGGCGCCCTCGTACGGCGTGGCCGGGTCCCCCGTGTTGCCGACGACCAGGATCGGCGCGGCACCCGGTGCGCTCACGTCGGGGGTTTCGTTCAGCCCCTGCACCGGCCAGTCGTGGCACCATCCCGCCGTGTCCCAGCCCAGGAACGGCCCGAAGACCGGTGATATCTGCCGGAAGCGGGCCAGCCGCTGCTCGGCCTCCTCGGGCGTCGGGCGCTCCTTGTCGTCGAGGCAGGAGATCGCGCGCTGGGAGTGGCTCTGCGTGCTGTAGTGCCCCGACGCGTCGCGCTCGTTGTAGTAGTCGGCCAGCGCCAGCAGCTCCGTGCCGTCGCCCGCCTCCGCCGCCTGAAGCGCGCTGGTCAGCGAGGGCCAGGACTGCTGGCTGTAAAGCGTGACCGTGATTCCTATGATCGCCAGGGACTGGTTGAGCTGACGGCCGCTCGACGTCGGCAGCGGCTTCGCGTCTATCCCCTTGAGAAGAGCCACTATCTTCTGGGTGCCCTGTTTCGGGTCCTGGCCGGTGGACTTCAGGTAGTTGTCCAGGGCCCGCTGGAAGCCGCGGGTCTGGTTCTCGGCATGGCCCACCGCGCCGACGCTGGGGTCGACCACGGCGTCGAGCACCAGCCGGCCCGTGTTCTTCGGGAACAGGTGTGCGTACACACCGCCCAGCTCGGTGCCGTACGAGATGCCGAAGTAGTGCAGCTTGTCGTCGCCGAGGACCTGGCGCGTCAGGTCCATGTCGCGGGCGGCTTCCTCCGTGGAGACGTGCGCCAGCAGCTTCCCCGCGTCGCGCTCGCAGCCCGTTCCGAAGTCGTCCGCGTCCTTGAAGTACGTCTTCTCCTCGGCCGCCGTGTCCGGGGTGAGGTCGACCGACTCTGCGGTCTGGAGCTCCTTGTCGCTGCGGCAGCGCACGCCCTCGCTGGCGGCGACCCCGCGCGGGTCGAAGCTCACCAGGTCGTACCGCTCGCGCAGCTTCCCGTACTGGTTGGCGAAGGACGGGAGCATCGAGACGCCCGAACCGCCCGGACCGCCGAAGTTGAAGAGCAGCGAGCCCATGCGCTCGTCCTTGCCGGTGGACCTGGCGCGGATGAGCGCGATGCCTATGGTCTCGCCGTCCGGCTTCGCGTAGTCCAGCGGCACCTTCAGGGTCGCGCACTGCCAGTCGCCGCCCGGGGCGGGGGCGTCCGCTGTGGCCCTGCAGCGGCCCCAGTCGAGCTTCTGCGATGTGAGGGACGCGGGCAGGCCGGAGCCCTCGCCGCCCGCCGACGACGACGAGGCGGTAGCCGACGGCTTCGAGTCGTCCGTCGCGGCGCCGTCGCCCGCGCCGCTGCAACCGGCCACCAGCAGTGCTGCGGCGGCCAGCGCAGCTGACCGTACAAAGCGCGGCATGGCACTTCCTTCCCCCTACGACAGCCCCACGGACGACTTCAGGCCATAGTAGGCAGGCCCACCGACAACGGCAGTCGGGGCCGAGGGCCGCATCGTCACGTGCAGACCGTGCCCGCCTTCGGCACCGTGCCGTCCAGCAGATAGTTGTTCACCGCGCCCGTCACGCAGCTGCTGCCGCTGTCGTAGGCACCGTGCCCCTGGCCCTTGTACGTCAGCTCCACGCCCACGCCCTTGCCCAGTGCCTGGGCCATCCTGCGCGCGCCCTCGTACGGCGTGGCCGGGTCGCCGGTGTTGCCGATGACCACGATCGGCGCCGCCCCGGCCGCGCTCACGTCGGGGTGGTCGGCCGCTCCGGGGACGGCCCAGTCGGTGCAGCCGAGCAGGCCCCACGCGAGATAGTCGCCGAACATCGGCGACTCCTTGCGGAACTCCGGGAGGTTCGCGTCCACGTCCGCCTCGGTGTAGCGCGGCTTGTCGTCGGAGCAGTTGATCGCGACGTTGGCCGGTACGAGATTGCTGTACTCGCCGTCCTCGTTGCGCCCGGTCAGCGAGTCCGACAGGAACATCAGGATCTGGCCGTTGCCCTCGTACGCCTGCTGCAGCCCGTCGGTGAGGTACTGCCAGAAGTCCTTCGAGTACAGCGCCTGCACGATCCCGTTCGTGGCGGCGGTCTGGGTCAGGTCGCGCGGGAAGATGCCGGGGATCGGCTTGGCCTCGAGGTCCTTCAGCAGCTTCGCGATCCGGTCCTTGACGTCCTGCTCGGTGTCGCCGACCGGGCAGTCCTCGACCTGGGACGTGCAGTCCTTCGCGTAGTTGTCGAGCGCGAGCTGGAACCCGCCGGCCTGGGCGAGAGAGCTCTCCTCGGGCGTCAGGGTGGGGTCGACGACGGCGTCGAACACGGCACGGCCGACCCTCTTCGGGAACAGATGTGCGTAGACACCGCCCAGTTCCGTGCCGTACGAGATGCCGAAGTAGTGCAGCTTGTCGTCGCCCAGGACCTGACGCATCAGATCCATGTCACGGGCCGCGTCCGTCGTGCGGACGTGAGGCAGGATCGTGCCGGAGTTCTTCTCGCAGGCGGCGTTGAACGACTTGGTGTTGTCGACGAGCGCCGTCCGCTCCGCGGCGTCGTCGGGCGTGCCGTCCTGCTCGAAGAACTCGTCGAGCTGCTCGTTGTCCTCGCACACCACGGGATCGCTGCGGCCGACGCCGCGCGGGTCGAAACTCACCAGGTCGTAGCGGGTACGCAGCTTCGTGTACTGGTCGCCGAAGGCGGGCAGCGTGGTCACGCCCGAGCCTCCGGGGCCGCCGAAGTTGAAGATGAGGGAGCCGATCCGCTTGTTCTCGGGACCGCTGGCCTTGGCGCGGATGAGCGCGATGCCGATGGTGTCGCCCTTGGGGTCGCTCCAGTCGAGGGGCGCCTTCATGGTGGCGCACTCCCATTCGTCGCCGCCCGGCAGCGGTGACGGGGACTGGCTGCTGCCCTCCAGCGGCGACGGGACCGGGCAGGCCTTCCACTTCAGCTCCTGGGTCGTCAGGTCCTCGTCCTTCGGACTGTCGTCGCTGCAGCCCGCGACCGAGAGGGACAGCAGGGCGGCGGTGGCGAGGAGGGCAGCAGTACGCAGACGAGCTGGGTTCGGCATGCCTTAATCCTGCGGCGGCGGTGGACCTGCCGCGCGCGGGGCGCGGGCCGTGCGGGTGAGAAGCGGGAGCGGCCGTGACCCGCAGTGCAGGGCGCGAGAGGCGGTGGAGCCTCAGAGCGCGCCCTTGCGCGTCAGATGGTTGAAGAACAGCCAGCCCGGAAGGACCGGCAGCCACAGCGTCAGCAGCCGGTACAGCAGCACCGCCGGCACCGCGACTGCCTGGGGCAGGCCCACGGCGATCAGACCCACCGTCAGCGTTGCCTCGACCGCACCCACGCCGCCGGGCGTCGGCGCCGCCGAGCCCAGCGCGTTGCCGGCGAGGAAGACGACGGCCACGCTGGCCAGGCTCAGCGACATCGACTCGTCGCCGAAGGCCCGGATCGAGGCGTCCAGACACATCACGAAGCACGCGGTCAGCAGCAGGACGCCGCCGATTCCGGTGACCACCTTCTGCGGCCGCTGCAGTACGTCGAGCATGCGCGGCACGACACCCGCGAACAGCGACCGCACGCGCGTGACCACGAACTTCCGCAGGAACGGGATCGACGTCACGACCAGCACCAGCACGGCGACCGTCAGCAGACCCGCGATGACGGTGCGGGACGGCGACAGCGAAGGCGTCTTCTCCGTACCCGTCAGATAACCGAAGGCGCCGAGGAGCAGGATGTGGGCTCCGAGGCCCACCAGCTGGGAGGCGCCGACACTCGCCACCGCGAGCCCCGGCCGCACCCCGGCGCGCTGCAGGAAGCGCGTGTTGAGCGCGACACCGCCCACGGCCGCGGGCGCCACGATCTTCACGAACGACCCGGCGACCTGCGCCGCCACGGCCCTCAGGAACGGCACTCTCTCCGGCACGAAACCGAGCAGGCTCATCGCCGCCGCGAAGTAGCTGAGCGCCGAGAACAGCACGGCCGCGGCCACCCAGCCCCACTCGGCCTCGGCGAAGAGCGTGCCGAACTTGACGTGGGTCAGCTGCGACAGCAGGAAGTACGCAGCGATCGCCCCGGCCATGAAGCTGACCAGTGTGCGCGGCCTGATCCGCTCGAGCCGGGCCGGCTCGACCGGCGCCTGCGGCCTGATGAGCAGCACCTGGTGGCGGATCTGGGTGAGCAGATCCTCCTCGCGTGCCTCCTCCAGGGCTTCGTCGATCGCCCGCTTCTCGGCCCGTTTCGCCGCGCGGACCGCGTGCTTCTCGGCTCGGGCGGCCTCGTTGCCGGACCGTTTGTCCAGTACCCGGTCCCCGGCGTCCTCCGCCTCCTCCGGGCCTGCCGCCTTGCCCGCCGCGGCTGCCGCCAGCACAGCCTCGCGTTCGCGCTGCGAGCGCTCGCGGGCCAGCCTGCGCAGCGTCGCGCGCGTGGTGCGGGTCAGCGCGATCGGCTGCAGCATCGGCAGACAGTCGGCGACCGCGTCCGGACCCAGCACGGCGACCGCGGATGCGACCGCCCGTTCGGCGCCCACCCGCAGGCCGAGGGTGGTCAGCAGCTGCGCGATGTCCATGCGCAGCACCAGATCACCGGCCGCGATCTCGCCGCCGCGCAGATCGGTGAGCATCACCTTGCCGGAAGGGTCCACCAGGATCGCGTCGCCCGCGAGCCGCCGGTGCGCGATGCGCCGCGACTGCAGCGCCTTCACCTGGCGCCAGGTGTCGTGCAGCAGCGCGTCGGTGATCTCCTCGTCCGGCACCGCGTCGAGGGTGCGACCGCCCAGGTGCTCGTAGACGAGGATCACCGCGTCCGGGCCGAGCTCGGACGTGGCGATCAGCCGGGGGGCGTTGGCGCCGGCCGCGATCGCCGCGTACGCCAGGAGCGCCTCCTGCTCCAGCGCCTGGCGCAGCGACTGCAGGCTCCTGCGCGTCGTGATGCCGCGCAGCGTCAGCCTGCGCCAGACGCGGTAGAAGAAGCCCTGTGCCTGCTGCTCACGGTCGACCACCGTGACGTCGAGGGGCGGGCCGTCCTCCAGCGTGACGAAGTAGCGGCGGCCGCGGTCGCCGTTCTCGGACGCGGCGTCCGGGGCCTCGACACGGGCCGCGCTGACCGGATGGAACCCGACGTGCCGCAGACCGGCGAGCAGCGTCTGGCCGGTCGGCCGGACGTTCGGGGAACCGACCGCGTACAGCGTGCCGTACGCGACGGTCCAGCCGATCAGCACCGTCAGGAGGATCGAGAACGCCGTCGTATAGCCCGTGACCAGCATCGAGAAGGCGTCGAGCACGACGACCACCCACAGCACCCCGCGCCAGCGGGGTCTGCGGGACATGCCGACGGCCGTCATGTACGCGATGACGGGGGCGAGATAGCCGTGGACCGGGTCGGTGAGCGCGTGTATGTCGCCCGGCGAGGGCTGCGTGAGCGCGTCCTGGATGGAGTCGGGGGCGGCCTTCGCGACCCACAGGTCGGTGGCGAGCGTCACGCCGTGTGCGAGGACCGCTGCCAGGACGCCGTCCGCGATGCGCAGCCCGTCCCGCTTGATCAACCGCTCGATCGCGAAGGCGACCGGCACGAGGAGGATCGCGATGCTGGACGCCAGGCCCGCGATCTTGATCAGCAGATCGGGCGCCTGGCCAGTGCCCTTGTTGATGTCCTGCTCGAGCCCCGACGTCGTGCCGTGCGCGAACCCGGCGATCGCCAGCAGCACCACGATCGCCAGGATGCCGACGAGCAGCCGCATCAGGTCGGAGGGACGGTGCACGCGCGCGGGGAGCAGCGGTTCGTCGCCCTCGACTTCTTCGGCGTGGGCATCCGTGGGGTCCGGGCCGGCGGCCCGGCCTTTGCCCTGGTCAGGGTCCCGGCCGGTCTCCGGGCGCGAGGCAGCCGCAGAGGTGCCCGCCGTCTCGTCGGGGTGCACGCCCTGCTGCTCCGTCGTCTCTTCCTGATCTCGTATCACCAGACACCGCCCGCACGATGGTGGCATGCCCCGCCGACAGACGTGGGCATCAGGGTGCATTGCGGGGGAGCATGGCCCCGCCGAAGCGCCCCCGTCTGCCGCTCGGTGCTCATATGTGCACGCTCCGTCAGGACTCCGCCGCGGTGTCGGTGGCGTGCGGCAGGATGGGTCGGATGAGCGAGGAGAGCCCCCCGGCGGGGGAGCTGCCGGAGTACGCGGAGCGGGTGCTGGAGGTCGCTGAGCTGATCCCGGCGGGCCGCGTGATGACGTACGGCGACGTGGCCGAGTGGCTGGCGGAGGGAGGGCCGCGCCAGGTCGGCCGTGTGATGGCGCTCTACGGAGGCGCCGTGCCGTGGTGGCGCGTGGTGCGCGCGGACGGGGTCCTGCTCCCCGGCCATGAGCTCCGGGCGCTGGGGCACTACCGCACGGAGGGCACCCCGCTGCGCGAGGCCGCCGGCTCCGCGGAGGGGCATCTGCCACGTATCGACATGAGACGGGCCAGATGGGACGGCGAGAGAGGCACCTAGGGCGCAGCCGCCGGCACCACGGCCGTCGGGTCGCGGTGCTCCCCGGGACAGGGAACCGGGGCACACGTGCGGGTTCACACCAGAAAGCTTCCGGCATTCCGGGGCGGCGCGGAGGCCCGGTGGCCCGTACGGGGGAAGCGGGGCGCCGCCGATGACCGCGATACCTTCGAGGCCGGGGGCGCCGGGACCTTCCCCCGCCCTCAGCCAAGAGCGCTTCGCGCTCGTCGCCCTCAACGCAGCCGCCGCTCCGCCCGCGCGACTGCCCGACAACCAGCACACCAACCAGGACCGGCGAACCACGTGAGCTCCTCTTCTTCCACCCGGCACCTGTCGCACCCCCAGGTACGACAGGGGACCCGCGGTGCGTACCGACTGGTGCGTACCCCGCCGGTGCCGGTGGATCCCCCTCGTCTGGACGCACGGCAGCGCGCGGTGGTTGACCATCCGGGCGGTCCGTTGCTCGTCCTGGCGGGACCGGGCACGGGCAAGACCACCACACTGGTGGAGGCCGTCGCCGCGCGGATCGCGAAGGGCACCGACCCGGAGCGCATCCTGGTCCTGACCTTCAGCCGCAAGGCGGCCGTGGAGCTGCGCGACCGCATGGCGCTGCGCATCGGAGCCGCACGCGCCCCGCAGGCCACCACCTTCCATTCATTCTGCTACGCACTCGTACGGGCCCATCAGGACGCCGAGATGTTCGTGGAGCCGCTGCGGCTGCTCTCCGGGCCCGAGCAGGACGTGACGGTGCGCGAGCTGCTGGCCGGCCAGACCGCCCTCGCGCAGGAGGGCCTGGCCCACGTCCGGTGGCCGGACGAGCTGCGCGCGTGCCTGACGACGCGCGGTTTCGCCGACGAGGTGCGCGCCGTGCTGGCCCGCAGCCGCGAGCTCGGCCTGGGGCCGGACTCGCTGGCGGCCTTCGCCGCGCGCATCGGCCGCCCGGACTGGGGTGCCGCGGCCGCGTTCCTCGCCGAGTACCTCGACGTGCTCGACATGCAGGGCGTCCTCGACTACGCGGAACTGGTGCACCGCGCGGTGCTGCTCGCCCAGCGGCCCGCGGTCGCGGACGAGCTGTCCGGGCGCTATGACGCGGTCTTCGTGGACGAGTACCAGGACACCGATCCGGCGCAGGTGCGGCTGCTGGTCGCGCTTGCCGGGAACGGCGGAGGGCGGTCCTCGGGCGAGGGCGCACGCGCGCGTCACGGGTCCGGCGTGCGTGGGGCCGACTCGCCGGTGGTTGGCGTGCGGGGTGCCGACGCGCGTGGGGGCGGCGTGTGGGGGGCCAGCCGTACGCTCGTCGCGTTCGGAGATCCGGACCAGTCGATCTACGCGTTCCGGGGTGCCGACGTGAACGGCATCCTGGACTTCCCGGATAACTTCCGGCGCGCGGACGGCACACCCGCGCCCGTGGAGGTGCTGCGTACCTCCCGCCGCTCGGGTTCCGGACTGCTGGCGGCCACCCGGCTGCTCACCCAGCGCATGCCGCTGACCCGCCTGCCCGCCGACAGGGTGCGCGCGCACCGCGAGCTGACCGCGGTGCGGGACGGCGGCGGGGTCGAGGTCTACACGTATCCGACGCCCGGCACGGAGCTCGACAACATCGCGGACATCCTGCGCCGCGCACACCTGGAGGACGGCGTCCCCTGGAGCGACATGGCCGTCCTGGTGCGCGCCGGATCCCGCACCATCCCCTCGATACGCCGCGCCCTGACCTCGGCAGGCGTCCCGCTCGACATCGACGGCGACGACCTCCCGCTCCGCCACGAACCGGCCGTCGCACCGCTGCTCACCGCCCTCAGGGCGGTGGCGACGGCGGCGCTGGCGCCCGGGGAGCCCGGCATGCCTCAGCAGCCGCCCGCTGCCGGGCCGCAGCCCGAGCACCCGGCCGCAGCCGAGCGCTCCGCCGCGCATGAGGAGCCGCGCGCTTCCGACGCTCCCGGGCAGGCGCCCGCGTCGGATGCAGTCGGTGGGCCGGAGGAGTCGGCAGCTTCGCACGCGCGCGTGCGTGCGCAGTCGGTGGCGTCCGACGTTCCTGGGGAGTCATGCGCGACCGATGCCGCCAGCAGGCAGGAGTCACCTGCGTCGGAGGCGGCCGGTGGGTCGGGGGAGTCCGGCGTATCGGACGCGCGTGTGCAGTCGGCGGCGTCCGACGCTCCCGGGCAGTCGTCCGCAGCCGATGCAGCCGATGCCGCCGATACGGCGGATGCGGCCGCCAGGCCGGAGGAGCCGTCCGCGCCCAACCCAGCCGCCAGGCCGGAGGAGCCGTCCGCGCCCAACGGAGCCGACGCGTTCAGCGCCCCCGGCACCCTTTGGCTCGACGTCGAGACCGCGCTCACCCTCCTCACCTCGCCCCTGGGCGGTATGGACGCCGCCGATCTGCGCCGCCTGGGCCGCGCCCTGCGGGAGGAGGAGCGGGCCGGCGGCAACCACGTGCCGCCGCCCTCCGACGAGCTGCTCGCGCGCGCCCTCGCGGAGCCCGAGCGGCTCGCCGCGCACGACGCGTCGTACGCGCGCGGCGCCCAGCGACTGGGCGCGCTCCTGCACAGGGTGCGTGAGCTGCTCGCGGGCGGAGGCACCGCGGAGGAAGCCCTGTGGGAGCTGTGGGACGGCACCCCGTGGCCCCAGCGGCTGGAGCGCGCCGCACGCCGCGGCGGTGCCGCCGGGCGCAACGCGGACCGCGACCTCGACGCGGTGTGCGCGCTGTTCGCGACGGCCGCCCGCGCCGAGGAGCGCACCGGCGGCCGCGGCGCCCTCAACTTCCTCGAGGAGATCGAGGCGCAGGACATCGCCGCGGACACGCTCACCCGCAGGGCGGTACGGCCCGACGCCGTACGCCTGATGACCGCGCACCGCTCCAAGGGCCTTCAGTGGCGCCTCGTCGTCGTCGCGGGCGTGCAGGAGGGCTTGTGGCCGGACCTGCGACGCCGAGGCTCTCTCCTGGAGGCCGACCGCATCGGACGCGACGGCCTGGCCGAGCCGCTCACCCCCGGCGCCCTCCTGGCCGAGGAGCGGCGGCTGTTCTACGTGGCCGCCACACGCGCGCGTGAGCGTCTCGTCGTCACCGCAGTGAAGGCCCCCGCCGACGACGGCGACCAGCCCTCCCGCTTCCTCACAGAACTCGGCGTCGAACCCAAGGACGTCACCGGCCGCCCGCGCCGCCCGCTGTCCGTCGCGGCCCTGGTCGCCGAGCTGCGCGCCACCACCGTCGACCCGCGGGTCTCCGAGGCGCTGCGCGAGGCGGCGGCCCGGCGGCTGGCCCGGCTCGCCGCACTCACCGACGCCGACGGTCGGCCCCTCGTACCGTCGGCGCACCCGTACCGCTGGTGGGGCATGTACGAACCCACGGAGAGCAAGGTGCCGCTGCGGGACCGCGACAAGCCCGTCGTGCTCTCCGGAAGCGCCCTCGACCAGCTCGCCAACACCTGCGCCCTGCAGTGGTTCCTCGGCCGCGAGGTGAAGGCCGACGCGCCCGCGACCGCCGCCCAGGGCTTCGGCAACGTCGTGCACGTCCTGGCCGACGAGGTGGCCTCCGGCCGTACCCCGGCCGACCTCGCCGTGCTCATGGAGCGCCTCGACTCGGTGTGGGACGCGCTCGCCTTCGACGCCCCCTGGAAGTCCGCGCAGGAGAAGGAGCACGCGCGCGTGGCGCTCGAGCGCTTCCTGCAGTGGCATGTGACGGACCGAGGAGCCCGGGAACCGGTCGCGAGTGAACACGACTTCGACGTGACCCTCGAGGCGGGCCCGTACGAAGTGCGTATCCGGGGCTCCATGGACCGCGTCGAACAGGACGCCGAAGGCCGCGCCTACGTCGTCGACTTCAAGACCGGCAAACAGCCTGTGAGCAGCGCCGACGTGGCCCGCCACCCGCAGCTCGCCGTCTACCAGCTGGCCGTCCGCGAAGGCGCAGTCGACGAGGTCTTCGACGGCGCACGCCCCGAACCGGGCGGCGCCGAACTCGTCCAGCTGCGGCAGGGCGCCACCAGGAAGGACGGCGGCGAGGGCTTCCCGAAGGTCCAGGCCCAGGAGCCGCTCGCCGGCGACTGGGTCGGCGACCTGCTGGCCACCGCCGCGGGCAAGGTCCTCGACGAACGCTTCACCCCGACCACCGGCCAGCACTGCACACACTGCGCGTTCCGCGCGTCGTGCAGCGCCCGCCCTGAGGGACGGCACGTGGTCGAGTGACGCGCCCGGTGAAGCGATCAGGCACGCCACCTGAGTGACGTACCACACCACACGTGCTGACCTGCGCTTCTTCCCGCCGTGACGGCCGATGTGGCCTGAGCTGTCAGCGGGCGGGGCTAGCCTCTCTGAGGTGCCGGCGCGTATCACTGACCCCGAGCAGCTCAAGGAGCTCCTCGGCATTCCGTTCACCCCGGAGCAGACGGCGTGCATCACCGCACCGCCCGCTCCGCAGGTGATCGTGGCCGGAGCCGGGTCCGGCAAGACGACCGTCATGGCGGCACGCGTGGTGTGGCTCGTCGGCACCGGCCAGGTCGCCCCCGAGCAGGTCCTCGGCCTCACCTTCACCAACAAGGCCGCAGGCGAGCTCGCCGAGCGCGTACGGAAAGCGCTGATCAAGGCAGGGGTCACCGACCCGGACGCGATCGACCCGGACGATCCGCCGGGCGAACCCGTCATCTCCACGTACCACGCCTTCGCGGGCCGCCTGCTGACCGACCACGGGCTGCGCATCGGCCTGGAACCGACGGCCCGGCTGCTGGCCGACGCCACTCGCTTCCAGTTCGCCGCGCGCGTGCTGCGCGAGGCCCCGGGCCCTTATCCGGCGCTGACCCGCTCCTTCCCGGACCTGGTCAGCGATCTGCTGGCCCTCGACGCCGAGCTCGCCGAGCATCTCGTACGCCCCGAGGAGCTGCGGGCGTACGACACCGAGCTGCTGAACACCCTGCAGCGCGCGAAGCTCACAAACGCCGACCTGCGGAAAGTGCCCGAGGCGGCCGAGGCCCGCCGGGAACTGGCCGAGCTCGTGGCGCGCTACAGGGCGGCCAAGCGCGACCGCGATCTGCTCGACTTCGGCGACCAGATCGCCCTCTCCGCGACGCTGGCCCGTACCCGGCCAGAGGTCGGCGCGATCCTGCGCGACGAGTTCCGGGTCGTGCTGCTCGACGAGTACCAGGACACGTCGGTCGCCCAGCGGATCCTCCTTGCGGGCCTGTTCGGCGGCGGCACCGGCCACCCGGTGACCGCGGTCGGCGACCCCTGTCAGGCGATCTACGGCTGGCGCGGTGCCTCCGTCGCCAACCTCGACGACTTCCCCGAGCACTTCCCGCACACGGACGGCCGGCCCGCCACGCGCTTCGCGCTGAGTGAGAACCGCCGCAGCGGCGGCCGCCTCCTCGACCTCGCCAACGGCCTCGCCGAGCCCCTGCGCGCGATGCACGCGGGCGTGGAGGCCCTGCGGCCCGCACCCGGCGCGGAGCTGGACGGCGTCGTGCGCTGCGCCCTGCTGCGCACCCACGCCGAGGAGATCGACTGGCTCGCGGACTCCGTCGCCCATCTCGTACGCACCGGTAAGGCACCCGGCGAGATCGCCGTGCTGTGCCGCACGGCTGCCGACTTCGCCGAGATCCAGGGGGCGCTGGTCGCCCGCGACATCCCCGTCGAGGTCGTGGGGTTGTCCGGGCTGCTGCATCTGCCTGAGGTCGCCGACCTCGTCGCCGTCTGCGAAGTCCTCCAGGACCCGGGCGCCAACGCCTCCCTCGTACGGCTGCTGACCGGCCCCCGCTGGCGCATCGGCCCCCGCGACCTCGCCCTCCTGGGCCGCCGAGCCCGCCTCCTCGTCGCGCACGCACGCGTGGGCGACGAGGACGACCCCGACCGACGCCTCGCCGAAGCCGTCGAGGGAGTCGACCCTGCCGAGGTCATATCGCTCGCCGACGCCCTCGACACGTTCCTGGAGACCCCTTTCGAGGCGGACGGCGCGGCAGCGGACGACGACGGGCTGCCCTTCTCGGCGGACGCACGCGTGCGTTTCGCGCGCCTCGCCGCCGAACTGCGCGACCTGCGCCGCTCCCTGTCCGACCCGCTGATGGACGTCCTGCACCGCGTCCTGGCAGTCACCGGACTGGAGGTCGAGCTCTCCGCCTCGCCCAACGCGCTGGCCGCCCGCCGCCGGGAGACGCTGTCGAACTTCCTCGACATCGCCGCGTCCTTCGCGGCCAACGAGGGCGAGGCCAGCCTGCTCGCGTTCCTCGGCTTCCTGCGCACCGCCGCCCAGTACGAGAAGGGGCTCGACAACGCCCTTCCCGGCGGCGAGAACACGGTCAAGGTGCTGACGGCGCACAAGTCCAAGGGACTGGAATGGGACGTCGTCGCCGTCCCCGGCCTGGTCACCGGCACCTTCCCCAGCACTCAGGGCCGCGAGAAGTGGACCGCCCAGGGCAAGGTCGTGCCGCACGCCCTGCGCGGCGACGCGGCCACGCTGCCCGACATCGCGGCGTGGGACGCCAAGGGCATGCGGGCCTTCCACGAGGCGATGAAGGACCACCAGCGCACCGAGGAACTCCGCCTCGGCTACGTCACGTTCACCCGCCCCCGCTCCCTCCTGCTCGCCTCCGGCCACTGGTGGGGCCCCTCCCAGAAGAAGCCACGCGGACCCTCGGACTTCCTCCAGGCCCTGCACGACCACTGCGCGGCAGGACACGGCGAGATCGAAGCATGGGCCGACGCACCGGACGAGGACGAGGAGAACCCCGCCCTCCAGCAGTCGTCCGCCGACCACGCCTGGCCGCTCCCGCTGGACGAGGCGGCAACGGCCCGCCGCCGCGCGGCTGCCGCGACGGTGCTGGCGCATCTGGAGGGGCCGGCAGACCCCACACCGGGCACAGGCACCACGGACGCCGCCCGTGCCCACGCCGAGGCGCACCCCTCGGCGTACGACGCCGCAGCCGCGTACGACGACCCGGACTGGCCCCCTCCGCCCGAAGACGACGAACCTCCGTACGAGGGCGGGGACTTCCCCGAGGACTGTCCCGAGAGCTATTCCGGGGACCTCCCCGACGAGGACACAGCCGACTGGGACTCCTGGACGCGCCGGCGTCCCGCCGCCCCCAGCCCGGCCACCCCCCACGCGCGCGTGCCGCACCAGTCCCCGCCCCCGGACAGCCGCCCGCACCCCGCCGCCACCGACGGCGACGCCACGGGCCTCACCCCGGAGGTCCTCACCCCCGAGGAAGCCCGCACCATCGCCTCCTGGGACCGCGATCTGGACGCCCTCACGGGCGAACTCCTGCGTGCCCGCGAAGCCGTCAGCGACGTGCCCGTGCCGCCTTCGCTCACCGCATCCCAGCTGCTGCGCCTCGCCGCCGACCCGGACGGCTTCGCGCAGGACCTGGCGCGTCCCATGCCCCGCCCGCCCCGCCGCGGCGCGCGTCGCGGCACCCGCTTCCACGCCTGGCTGGAGACCCGCTTCGACGCGCTGCAGCTGCCGATGCTCGAACCGGAAGAGCTCCCCGGCAGCGAGGCCGAGATCGCCGACGAACGCGACCTGGAGGCGCTCAAGGAGGCCTTCGAGCGCACCCCGTACGCACACCGCACCCCGTACCGCGTCGAAGTGCCCGTCCAGCTGGTGATCGCCGGCCGCGTCATCCGCGGCCGCATCGACGCCGTCTACAGGGACGGCGACGGCGACGACGCCACGTACGAGATCATCGACTGGAAGACCGGCCGCACGAGCCCGGTGGTCTCTGCCGTCGGCGACCCGCTCCAGCTCGCCGTCTACCGCCTGGCCTGGGCCGAGCAGCACGGTGTCCCGCTCGAGTCCGTACGGGCCGCGTTCGTCCACGTACGCAGCGGGGAGACCGTCCGGCCCGACCGTCTTCCCGGCCGGGCCGAGCTGGAACGCCTCCTCCTCGCGCAGCCGGAGTCCCAGGATCCGGCGTCCGGGATCCCTCCCGCGGAGCCCCGGGAGGCGGCTCCCGAGGAACCGCCGGACCACCCCGCCCACGTGGGCCGATAAGGTCGTGAGCATGAGCAAGCCCGTTGACAGTGCCGTCAGCGCCGTCCGCGCGTACGTCCAGCACCACCGTGAGGCCTTCCTCGACGATCTCGCCGAGTGGCTGCGCATCCCGTCCGTGTCGGCCCAGCCCGACCACGCCGTCGACGTGCGGCGCAGCGCCGACTGGCTCGCCGCGAAGCTCAAGGAGACCGGCTTCCCGGTCGCCGAGATCTGGGACACCCCGGGCGCACCTGCCGTCTTCGCCGAATGGCCGTCGGACGACGCCGGGGCGCCCACCGTGCTCGTCTACGGCCACCACGACGTGCAGCCCGCCGCCCGCGAGGACGGCTGGGACACCGACCCCTTCGAACCCGTCATCCGCGGAAACCGCCTCCACGCGCGCGGGGCGGCCGACGACAAGGGACAGGTGTTCTTCCACACACTCGGCGTACGCGCCCACCTCGCCGCCACCGGCCGCACCGCCCCCGCCGTCCACCTCAAGCTCCTCATCGAGGGCGAGGAGGAGTCCGGCTCCCCGCACTTCCGCGCCCTCGTCGAAGAGCACGCGGCCCGCCTCGCCGCCGACGCCGTGATCGTCTCCGACACCGGCATGTGGTCCGAGACCACACCCACCGTCTGCACCGGCATGCGAGGCCTCGCCGACTGCGAGATCCAGCTCCACGGCCCCGACCAGGACATCCACTCCGGTTCCTTCGGCGGCGCCGTACCCAACCCCGCCACCGCCGCCGCCCGCCTCGTCGCGGCCCTCCACGACGAGCACGCGCGCGTGGCGATCCCCGGCTTCTACGACGGCATCAAGGAACTCACCCCGCGCGAACGCGAACTCTTCGCCGAACTGCCCTTCGACGAAGAACAGTGGCTGCGCACCGCCAAGTCGTACGCCACCCACGGCGAAGCCGGCCACACCACCCTGGAACGCATCTGGGCACGCCCCACCGCCGAGGTCAACGGCATCGGCGGCGGCTACCAGGGCCCCGGCGGCAAGACGATCATCCCGTCCTCCGCGATGCTCAAGCTCTCCTTCCGGCTGGTCGCGGGCCAGGACCCGGAGCACATCGAGAAGGCCGTACGCGCCTGGATCGCCGAGCAACTGCCCGCCGGCATCCGCCACGAGATCACCTTCGGCGGCGCCACGCGCCCGTGCCTCACGCCCCTGGACCACCCGGCCCTCCAGTCCCTCGCCCGCGCCATGGGCCGCGCGTTCGGGCAGGAGATCCTCTTCACCCGCGAGGGCGGCTCCGGACCGGCCGCCGACCTGCAGGACGTGCTCGCCGCACCCGTCCTGTTCCTCGGCATCTCCGTGCCCTCCGACGGCTGGCACGCGCCCAACGAGAAAGTCGAGCTCGACCTCCTCCTCAAAGGCGTCGAGACCACCGCATACCTGTGGGCGGACCTCGCGGAGAACTGGCGCGATGCGGGCTGACCCTTCCGCGGACCGACGAAGCAGATCCCCGTACCCCCTGGCGCAGGCCCGACCGCTCACGCCAGGCACACTGGGAGGACACTTCCGCACGCCCACGGCCCGCCGCACCCCGGCCCACCGGCCCTCCTGCTCAACCGCCGCGCAGCAACACCCAAACCATCGGGGGAGTTGGAAGCACCTGTGACCACCTGGACCGACCGCACCGGCAACCGCCCGCTCGCCCTCACCGCACCGAGCGGCATCGACCGCGCCGCCCACCACCGCCTCGACGAGGCATGGCTGGCCGCGGCGTGGAGCCACCCGACGACCCGCGTCTTCGTCGTATCCGGCGGCCAGGTGCTCATCGACGAGACCCCGGACGGCACCACGGAACTCGTCACCACACCGTCCTTCGAAGCCCCCCTCACCGAGGCCCACCGCTACTTCCTGGGCACCGACGACGACGGCGTCAGCTACTTCGCCCTGCAGAAGGACTCCCTGCCCGGACGCATGGACCAGTCCGCACGCCCCGCGGGCCTCCGCGAAGCGGGCCTCCTGCTGTCCCCCCGCGACACCGGCCTCATGGTGCACGCCGTCGCCCTGGAGAACTGGCAGCGCCTCCACCGCTTCTGCTCCCGCTGCGGCGAACGCACCGTCATCGCCGCCGCCGGCCACATCCGCCGCTGCCCCGCCTGCGGCGCCGAGCACTACCCGCGCACCGACCCCGCCGTGATCATGCTCGTCACCGACGACGAGGACCGCGCCCTGCTCGGCCGCCAGGTCCACTGGCCGGAAGGCCGCTTCTCGACCCTCGCCGGCTTCGTCGAGCCCGGCGAGTCGATAGAGCAGTCGGTACGCCGCGAGGTACTCGAAGAGGCAGGCGTCACAGTCGGCGAGGTCGAATACGTCGCAAGCCAGCCCTGGCCCTTCCCCTCCAGCCTCATGCTGGGCTTCATGGCCCGCGCCACCTCGTGCGAGATCAACGTCGACGGCGAGGAGATCCACGAGGCTCGCTGGTTCTCCCGGGAAGAACTGCGGGCCGCCTTCGAGTCCGGGGAGGTCCTGCCCCCCTACGGGATCTCGATAGCGGCCCGCCTGATCGAGCTCTGGTACGGCAAGCCTCTGCCGACGAGGCCCAGCACGGTCTAGCCCGGCGGGGCCGACACCTGCCACCGTCCAGCTCCGGCCGGGCCGACGCCCGGCGGACGGATCTCAGACGCCGAGCGCCTGCTTCACCTGCGCGAGGCTCGGGTTCGTCATGACGACCGGCTCGCCACCGGAGACCGGAACGATCTGAACGGTGGGAACCGTCTGGTTCCCGCCGTTAGCCTTCTCGACGAACGCCGCGGACTGCGGGTCCTGCTCGATGTTGATCTCGGCGTACGCGATGCCCTCACGGTCCAGCTGGCTCTTCAGCCGACGGCAGTAGCCGCACCACGTCGTGCTGTACATCGTCACAGTCCCCTGCATGTCGCTCGCGCTCCCTTGTCGTGTCGTACAGATGCTTGGTCGCAGTGACAGGAACGTACGTGACGGGGGCAACCATTCCCGCCACCTGCAGCATGTGCGTCACGTCGCGCACGACGTGACGTGGAGCGCACGCATCGCACGTCGAGGTGCCGCATTAGTACGACTGCGACCGCCCCCCTGTGGACAACCTGCTCACGGGTCCCCGGCGACCTGGCAGCATGGCGGGGTGACACCAGCAACGCACTCCACCCTCTTCCCGCAGGTTCCGGACAGCGCCGACGCCGTACTCGACGGGCTCGACCCCGAGCAGCGCGAGGTCGCCACCGCCCTGCACGGACCGGTGTGCGTACTCGCCGGAGCAGGCACCGGCAAGACACGGGCGATCACCCACCGCATCGCCTACGGCGTCCGCGCCGGAATACTGCAGCCGTCCAGCGTCCTCGCCGTCACCTTCACCAACCGCGCCGCGGGCGAGATGCGCGGCCGCCTCCGCCAGCTCGGCGCCGCCGGAGTCCAGGCGCGCACCTTCCACTCCGCCGCCCTGCGCCAGCTCCAGTACTTCTGGCCGAAAGCCGTCGGCGGACAGCTACCACGGCTCGTCGAACGCAAGATCCAGCTCGTCGCCGACGCCGCGGCCGCCTGCCGCATCCGCCTCGACCGGGGCGAGCTCCGCGACGTCACCGCCGAGATCGAATGGTCCAAGGTCACCCAGACCGTCCCCTCGGACTACCTGGCGGCCGCCGCCAAGGCCGGCCGGGACGTCCCCCGCGACCCCGCCGAGATCTCACAGCTCTACGCCACCTACGAGGACCTCAAGCGCGAGCGCTCCGTCATCGACTTCGAGGACGTACTGCTGCTGACCGTCGCCATCCTCCAGGACCGCCACGACATCGCCGACCACGTCCGCAGCCAGTACCAGCACTTCGTCGTCGACGAGTACCAGGACGTCAGCCCCCTCCAGCAGCGCCTCCTGGAACTCTGGCTCGGCGACCGCGACAGCCTGTGCGTCGTCGGCGACGCAAGCCAGACCATCTACTCCTTCACCGGCGCCACCCCCGACCACCTCCTCAACTTCCGGACGCGGCACCCCGGCGCCACGGTCGTCAAACTCGTCCGCGACTACCGCTCCTCACCGCAGATCGTCCACCTCGCCAACGGCCTGCTGTCCCACGCCCGCGGCCGCGCCGCCGAACACCGCCTCGAACTGGTCTCCCAACGGAAGCCCGGCCCCGAACCCGTCTACGCCGAGTACGTGGACGAGCCCGCCGAAGCCGAAGGCGCCGCCCACCGCATCCGCGACCTCATCGCCTCCGGCGTCCCCGCCAGCGAGATCGCAGTCCTCTTCCGCACGAACGGCCAGTCCGAGACATACGAGCAGGCGCTCGCGGACGCAGGCGTGCCCTACCAGCTGCGCGGCGCCGAACGGTTCTTCGAACGCACCGAAGTACGCGAAGCAGGCGCCGCCCTGCGCGGAGCCGCCCGCTTCGGCGCCAACGACACACTCCTCGACGACGCCGTCGACCTGCCGTCGCAGGTGCGTGCGGTCCTCTCCACCAAGGGCTGGACCACACAACCTCCAGCCGGCTCCGGAGCCGTCCGAGAACGCTGGGAGTCACTCGCAGCCCTGGTACGCCTCGCCGAGGACTTCGCCCGGGCCAAGCCGTCAGCCACCCTCGGGGACCTCGTCGCCGAACTCGACGAGCGCGCGGCCGCGCAGCACGCCCCCACCGTCGAAGGCGTCACCCTCGCCTCCCTGCACGCCGCAAAGGGCCTCGAATGGGACGCCGTGTTCCTCGTCGGCGTAGCGGAAGGCATGATGCCGATCACCTACGCCAAAACGGACGAACAGATAGAGGAGGAGCGACGCCTCCTCTACGTGGGCGTCACCCGCGCGCGGCAGCATGTGTTCCTCTCCTGGGCGCTGTCCCGCTCGCCCGGCGGCCGCCCGACCCGGCGCCCCAGCCGCTTCCTCGACGGCCTGCGACCGGGCTCATCCACCACCGCGACCCGCGGTGCCGGTGTCCCGGTCGGCGCGGGCGGCATCGAGCACGGTTCCAGGAGGATCGGCACCACGGCCGCCAGACCGCGGCGCCAGCCCCGGACACCCGCCCGCTGCCGCGTTTGCGGCCGCACCCTCACCGACGCGGGCGAAATGAAGCTGATGCGCTGTGAGGACTGCCCCTCGGACATGGACGAGGGCCTCTACGAACGGCTTCGCAACTGGCGCGCCGATGAGGCCCGCCAACTGGGGCAGCCCGCGTTCTGCATCTTCACCGACAAGACACTCATGGCGATCGCCGAGGCCGCACCCGACGAGGAGGCCGAATTGGCTCGTATCCCTGGGGTCGGAGTACGCAAACTCAACCGGTTCGGAGCCGATGTGTTGGCCATCTGCGCAGGTGAGACCCGTGGGAGCCACGACGAAGAAGGCTGACCGAAACTCGTCGGAAAAATAGTTTGCGCATGCCCCAGCAATCCCCATAGGTTCTTAAGCACGGAAACGGCGGCTTCTCGAAGCCCCGGTTCCGTGCTGTACTTGAAAGCCGTCGGACCGGTCCTGACCGGTCCCCGAGACGCCGAGAGGAGGCGATTCCAGTGATCAGCATCAACACCAGCTCCATCAGCACCGCCAAACTGACCGATCGCTCGGTCGTCGCCTCCGGCCTGCTCGGCCTCTCCAACCTGGGCACCGGTATGTCCGGCATTTCCGCCGTGCGTCCGGCGTCCTCCGTGTCTCCCTCGGGTCTTGAGATCCGGGAGCGCAATGAGCGACCGACCCAGGCACCGGAAGCAGTAGCAGCAGTGGCACAGGCCTCGGCCTATGCCTTTGCGGCGGCCGGTGCCGGATCCCGCAAGACGACGCAGCACCACACGATGTGGGCCTTCCGTGGGCTCGAACCCTGGAGTGATCCAGCCTGATACGCCATCAGGCCGGCGCCTTCAGGGCCGCGGAACCCCATCCGGGATCCGCGGCCCTTCTGTTTTCCCCCAACGGGGATGACGGAGCGAAGGGGCCTCGGGAAAAGAAAGACCCGGTACAACCAGCCGCCACCCGGCCAACAGGCCGGAACGACCAGACGAGGAAGACGAACCGTGCAACTCGAAGCGCACGCCCCGTCCGTACCGCCTTCCGAAACGATCCCCCCGCCCGGCCTCACGGAGGACTCCACCTTGACCCCGCTCACTGCGCTCACCGCGCTCGACGACGCCATCGAGAACCTCGGCGTACCCGTCCCCTGCCGCTCCTACGACCCGGAAGTCTTCTTCGCCGAGTCGCCGGCAGACGTCGAGTACGCCAAGTCCCTCTGCCGCACCTGCCCGCTGATCGAGGCCTGCCTCGCCGGCGCCAAGGAGCGGCGTGAGCCGTGGGGCGTCTGGGGCGGCGAGCTCTTCGTCCAGGGCGTCGTGGTTGCCCGCAAGCGGCCGCGTGGCCGCCCGCGCAAGAACCCGGTCGTCGCATGAACGCCACCGGAACCATCGACCGCCCTCACACGCACGACCCCCAGAAGCAGGCCCCGATGACGACGTCCACCAGCGAGCCAGTCGGCTCCGCGACTCCAGACTTCACCACCACCGGCGCGACCGACTCGCGTCAGAACAGGACCCGAGAGATGCAACTCATCCCAGAAGCCCTGGCTCGTGCGCATATGCACGAGCGGCTGCGCGAGGCCGACGCGGAACGCCTGGCCGTGCGCCTGGCCGTCGCCCGGCGGATGCAGCGCCGCGCCGAGCGCGCGTCGCTCCGCGCTCGCCGCGCCCTGGCCATGGCCGTGATGCAGTAACGGCCGCAGTCGGGCACCACGCGTAGAAGTGCTCCCCGCGGGGGCCGGTCCGAACGGACCGGCCCCCGCGGTGCGTTGCCCGACGAACCCCCTGAATCGGCGATATCGTCACGACGTGACGTGTCTTCCCGGCGACAGTGACGTCGGAGCCTCCGCCGCGGCGTCCCACCCGCCCGCGCCGACGCCGGGCTCCGCTCAGCTGCCGGACGAAGAGGGCATCATGTGCGACCGCTGCGGAGCACGGGCCGAGGCCGTACAGCCCACCTGGACTTGCTCCGTGGAAAAGGGCACGCGCCGCTACTTCTGCGACGCTTGTGCGCGAGCCCATCTGAGGGCGATTGAGGGGCGGCTGGATTCTGCCTGGTGGTGATTTCTACCGCGCCTCCAGGGGCCCTCCCCCCCTCCCCCTCCCGCCCACCGCCCCATCCAGGTCACGCCTCAGCCGCCGGCTCCTCCTCAGTGAAGTCGGCGAAGTCGTCCACGGTGTCCAAGCCGCCCGTCGCGGGCTCCTCCTCGACGAAGCCCGGCAGCCAGGCCTCGAGCTCGTCCCGCATTCGGACCCTGGCACCCAGCTGGCACAGCACGCCGATCGTGCTCAGCGTCACCCGATGGATCAGCAGATACGACGGCGGCAGGTTCAGATGCTTAGCCAACTGGTAGGCGGGCGAGCGGGGATCCGCGATGCGCGCTGCCTGGCTGCGCATCCAGCTTCGCGTGAACTCGAACTCCTCGACCTGTGCCGGTTCGATGATCGGCAGTAGATAGTCGAGCACCGCTTCCGGGTCGAGCTCCACCTCCTCTTTGACGAAGCCTTCCTCGCAGAGCTTCTCGTAGACCGCCTCAGCCCGGCCGTCGAGTGCCATGCGCAGGGAGTCGCCGATCGTGGAGGGCAGTCCTCCGGACAGCCGGTCCACCGTGCCGAAGTCCAGTACCCCGAGCTGCCACTCGTCGTTGTCGCCGGGGAGCAGCCGGAAGTTGCCAGGGTGCGGGTCGGCGTGCAGCAGGCCGGTGCGCGCGGGACCCGAGAAGAGGAAGCGGGCGAGCAGCTGCCCTGCCCGGTCGCGCTGCTCGGGGAGGCCGTCGGCGATCACCTCCGACAGCGGTATCCCGTCGATCCACTCGGTCACCAGCACCTGTTCGCACTGGTGCACCACCGCGGGCACCAGCACATCGGGGTCGTCGGCGAACTCCTCGGCATGGACCTGCTGGGCCTGTGCCTCCAGGCCGTAGTCGAGCTCCTCGGACACCCGGTCGCGTAGCTCCGCGATGAGGGGCTTGATGTCCACACCCGGAATCAGCGGCCCCAGCAGCCGTGCGAACCGGCCGAGTTGCGTCAGATCCGACAGCAGCGCCTCTCCGGCGCCCGGGTACTGCACCTTGACGGCGACCTCGCGTCCGTCGTGCCACACGGCCCGGTGTACCTGGCCGATCGACGCGGCGGCGGCGGGCTTGTCCTCGAACTCCAGGAACTGGTCGCGCCACTCCTCACCGAGCCGCTCCTCCAGCACGGAGTGCACGGTGCGGGTGGGCATCGGCGGAGCCGCGTCCTGCAGTTTCGTCAGCGCGGCGCGGTAGGGACCGGCGATCTCCTCCGGCAGCGCGGACTCGAAGACGGACAGGGCCTGCCCGAACTTCATGGCGCCGCCCTTCAGCTCGCCGAGGACCTTGAACAGTTGCTCCGCCGTGCGCTGTTGCAGCTCGCGGCCAACGATCTCCGCCGACTTGCCGCCGATGCGCTTGCCCAGCCCCCACGTGGCGCGCCCGGCGAAGCCGAGCGGCAGCGCGGCCAGCTTGGCGGTACGGGTGACCGCCTTCCGGGGAAGATCAGACATGCGCCCCTCCAAGTCCCAGACAGCCGTACCCTGTGCGGCGGTCACCCGGCCATTGTCTCGTGCCGGTCCCCGTCATCCGAGGTCTGTTCACTCTTACCTTGCTCGACGGCCCCGCACGGGCATGCCGGGTGCGGCCACACGGGTCGCGGATGCCAGTCCAGTCCTGGCAGGGACGCCTCCCAGCGGGCTCCCGTGCTCGCCGGCGAGCCTCCGTCCAGAAAGGCCAGGGCGTGTGCCGCCGCCAGGCCTGCGACCGCCGTCGCCAGAGCGGCGTCACAGGCGGTGACATGACGCTGATGCCCCGAGCGCCACTGCGCCAGCAGACGAGGCCAGGTGGGATCCCGGTCGGTGCGTCCCTGTAACAGACAGCCCGCACAGGCCGTCAACCCGGGCAGGACCAGAGGGCCGACCACACCGGTGCCTTCCACCACGCCCGCGTAGAGGTGAGGTGTCCCCGAGGAGACGAGCGGTTCCGCAGAGGCCGGGTCGGGCGCATGGACGGCCAGGCCGTCGCGCGGGGCCAGGACCACGAGTGACAGCCCCGGCTCTTCCGCCGTCGCCTGCCGGGACCTGTCGCGGCGGGGCAGGCGGTCCGGGGCTGCTCGTCGTACGGCCTGACGTGCGGCTTCTGTCCTGCGGTCGCCGACCGATTCGGCGGGCAAGCCGCCCGGTGCCACGTCCCACGGTTCGACGCATCCGATGTCCCGCACATCGATGTGGCCCACACCGGCCGCGGCCAGGACCGAGGCGATCACGGCACCCACCCGGCCTGCGCCCTGGATCTGCACGCGCATGGCGCGGCGCGCGGCCAACGTCCTCAGGGCGCCGCCCGGTTCGGGCGTGACGACCGAGAGCGATGCCAGGTCGGGTTGCAGGCGCTGTAGAGCGCTCTCCCGCTTGCGCAGGGCCTCGGCGGCCGGGCCGCCGCCTGTCGCGTCGTCCAGGAGCCCTGCCGCCGACAGGCGCTCGACGAGCCTGTCCACATGCCCGTCGGGGAGGCCCATGCGCCGGCCCTCGTCGCGCAGCAGCTCCAAGCCGCGGGTTCCGTCGAGCAGGGTCAGGAAACTGCCGGTGGCCGTGTCCACCGGGCCGAGCGCGACCGCGTGTGCGGGCGTGACTCCGAACTGCACGGTGTTGCGGTCGCGCCAGCCGCGCCGCAGCGCGGGTTTGAGGATCGGATGCATGACTTCCCCCGTTGCCAATGGACTTTCTTGTCTCCGCCGGTTGCTGTCGATGGCCAGAATGCAGGGGCGGTGCGGAGGGATGCGTGGAGTTGTCCACAGGCGGGAGGATTAGTCGTATTAATCAAGTGTTCGAGGAGTGTATCGGTGGCGAACCCTCCGGGAGGCAGGACTTCCCGCACGCTCAGCGGGTAACGTCGGGGCGTGTCCGCCGACCCCTTGCACCGCGCGGGAGCCCCGCAGCGCAGCACGACCAGCCCGCCGCCAGGCGGCTCGCGGGCGAGCGCAGTCGAGGTCCGACGGAGCGCTCGCCGACGCAGAACGGTTTCCGCATACCGCGAGGGCGACCGCACCGTCGTACTGATCCCCGCCCGCATGTCCGAGGCGGAGGAGCAGCGCTGGGTAAGGGTCATGCTCGACAAGCTCGCGGCCCAGGAGAGCAAGCGGGTGCTGGGGGACGCCGAGCTGACTGAGCGTGCCCAGCGGCTGTCGGACCAGTACTTCGACGGCCGGGCCCGGCCCGCCTCGGTCCGCTGGGTGACCAATCAGAACACCCGTTGGGGCTCCTGCACTCCGGCGGAGGGCAGCATCCGTCTTTCTCACCGGTTGCAGGGCATGCCCGAGTACGTCGTGGACTACGTCCTCCTCCACGAGCTGGCCCACCTTCTGGTCCCCGGACACGGGCCGGGGTTCTGGCAGCTGCTCGAGGCGTATCCGCGAACCGAGCGGGCTCGGGGCTATCTCGAAGGCGTGGTCGCGGCCGAGCGGCTGCCCCACGTCCCGGCCGCACGCGGCGAATGACAGCCGCGCGCGGAGCGATGCACGCGCACGGAGTGACGTACGCGCGCGTGGCGTGACGCAGGCACGAGCGAACGGCGCACGCGCGCGCGGCGTGACGCAGGCACGCGGGGATCGGCGCACACAGGCCCAGCCGCAAACGGCCGCCCTGAAGGCGTCACCCGCCGTCCCGTATGCGGTGGAGACGGCCCCGGAGCGGACGCCGCGATGTCCGAAGCGTTGATTCTGTACCGGGTCTGTACCGGCTTCGTCCGTTGTCAGTTTTTGCGGCTAGCCTGGCGCGACGCAATCACTTTCGGGATGGGGGACGGTCGTTACGCATGGCCAGGGAATTCCAACGCGGCCACAAGGCCAGGATCAGTGACCTCACCGCGGGGACCGATCTGTACGTAGGTGTGCAGATCTCTGCCCCCGGGCTGACGTTCGACATCAGCTGCTTCGGCCTCGATGCCAACGAGCAGCTCTCGGACGACCGCTATTTCGTCTTCTTCAACCAGCCGAAGACCCCCGAGGAGTCGATTCAGCTGCTCGGCGCGCAGGCCGGCGACACCGAGTCCTTCCGCGTCACCCTCGACCGCATACCGGCGAACATCCACAAGCTCTCCTTCACCGCGACCATCGACGGCGCCGGGCAGATGTCGCAGGTCGCGCCCGGATACATCCGGATCGTCGCGGGCGGCGAGGAGGTCGCGCGCTACGCCTTCAGCGGCGCCGAGTTCTCCACCGAACGCGCTGTGATGCTGGGCGACTTCTACCTGAAGGACGTGTGGCGGTTCGCCGCCGTCGGGCAGGGCTTCGACGGCGGACTCGACGCGCTGCTGAAGAACTTCGGCGGCGAGGTGGCCGAGGAGGAGTCGGCGGCACAGCAGCCCCAGGCGGGCGGCGCCCCCGGATTCGCTCCGCCCGCGCAGGCTTCCGCGCCGCCCGCGTTCGGCGCTCCCGCCGCTCCCGCACCGGCCCCTGCGCCCGCCCCGCAGCCCGCCGCACGGGGTTTCGCGCCGCCTCAGGCACCCACGCTGCCGGCCCCCGCGCCCTCGGTGCACGCCGCGCCGACCATCGCCGCGCCGCTGGCCCCGCCCGGCGCCGGCCCCGTGCCGCCGCCGTCCCCTTCGCCGTACGGACAGCCTGTCGCGCAGCCGGGCCCGCCCCCCGGATACCCCCAGCCCCAGGCCCCGACGCCGCCTCCCGGATACGGTCAGCCGCCCCACGCACCGGCCCCGCCGCCCGGTTACGGCCAGCCGCCGGGCAGCCCGTTCCCCGGCCAGCAGGGCGCCCCGTCCCCGTACGGAGCACCGCAGGGAGCCCCCCACGCGGCAGCGCCGGTCGCCGCCGGTGTGGCCGCCGCCCTCGAGGCCTACCGCGAGAAGCCCACCGGGCAGCGCTGGACGCAGCAGAACAAGAAGATGATCCGCGTCGACCTCGGCATGGGGGACACGCCGGTGCTCGCCCGGCAGGGCAGCATGGTGCTCTACCAGGGCAAGGTCGACTTCAGCTACAAGGGCGCGGGCTTCGCGGGCCGCATCGTGGGCAACGCCACCGGCCAGGAGATGCAGCTCATGCGCTGCACGGGCCGCGGCCAGGTCTTCCTCGCCGAGAACGAGACCCAGCTGCACCCCATCGAGCTGCAGGGCGACGCCATCTGCGTGTCCGCCGAGAACGTCCTCGCCTTCGACGAACCGCTCCAGTACGAGGTACGCAGGGTCGAGGGCCACGGCATCCCAGGCGGCGCCCTGTTCGTCATGCAGTTCCAGGGCACCGGCACCGTCGTCGTGAAGACGCACGGCACCCCCGTCGTGCTGCCCGTCACGCCGACGACGTTCGCCGACTGCAACGCCGTCGTCGCCTGGTCGGCGGCCGCGCAGGCCATCGTCTCCAGCCAGGTGCGCATGCGCGCCAACGCCTACGCGGGCGCCAGCGGAGAGAGCGTGAACCTCCAGTTCCGCGGCGCGCCCGGCAACTTCATCGTCGTCCAGCCGTACGAGGTCTGAGGGAGCCCGTCATGAATCAGCAGCTCGCGGGCTACGCCCCCGCACCCGTCGCCGCCCGCATGGAGAACCACGGCACCAACATCCTCAAGGTCGCCATGCAGACCGGAAACGACCTCCTCGCGCGCGTGGGCTCGATGATCGCCTACGAAGGGTTCGTGCAGTACGAGCCGAACCCGCCCGCGGTACGGCAGATCGCGCGCGACTGGATGACCGGCGAGGGCGCCCCCCTGATGAAGTGCTCCGGAGACGGCCTGCTCTACCTCGCCGACTACGGAGCGGACGTCGTCGTCATCAACCTGGGCGGCGATGCGATCTCGGTGAACGGCACCAACCTCCTCGCCTTCGACGCGAGCCTCCAGTGGGGCGTTGAACGCGTCAAGGGACTCGCCAAGTTCGCCGGTCAGGGCCTGTGGAACGTCAGGATCTCCGGCAACGGATACGTCGCGCTGACCTCCCGCGGCAAGCCCATCGTCGTCGACTGCGGCCGCGGCGAGGACGAGACGTACGTCGACCCCGACGCGCTCGTCGCCTGGTCCCCGAACCTCAAGGTGAAGGGCAAGCGCAGCTTCAGGGCCGGCGCACTCGTCGGGCGCGGCAGCGGCGAGGCCTACCAGATGGGCTTCTCCGGAGAGGGCATCGTCGTCGTACAGCCCAGCGAGGACAGCACCGACCGCCTCCGGATCCGGGGCTGAGGGGGAGCGAACACACCATGCAGAGCCCGCTTTTCGCGCACACCGAGCAGCAGACCCAGGAGCGGTATACCGTCCAGAACCCGCAGATGCTGCGGGTCGCCCTGGAGGGCCACGACGACGTCCTGGCCCGCAAGGGCGCCATGGTCGCCTACCAGGGCCTCGTCGAGTTCGACGCCGAGTACCAGAGCCAGCAACAGCAGCGCGCCCGCGCGAACACCGGCGAGGGCCTCGACCTGATGCGCTGTCACGGCCAGGGCACTGTCTACCTCGCGAACCTGGCGCAGCACATCCACGTCGTGGACGTGGAGCAGGACGGCCTGACGGTGGACAGCAGCTACGTCCTCGCGCTCGACTCGTCGCTCACCTACCAGGTCATCGCCGTGGACAGCCAGTACGGCATCTCCGGCTCCGGCAAGTACCAGCTCAACATCACCGGCCGCGGCAAGGTCGCCCTGATGACCTCGGGCCGGCCGCTGATGCTGCAGGTCACGCCCAACCAGTACGTCAACGCGGACGCCGACGCCGTCGTCGCGTGGTCCACAGGCCTGCGGATCCAGATGCAGGCCCAGACGCACTCGTCGGGCGTGTGGCGGCGGCGCGGCAACACCGGCGAGGGTTGGGAGCTGAGCTTCATGGGCGAGGGCTTCGCGCTGGTGCAGCCCAGCGAACTGCTGCCCCCGCAGAACGCCGTCATCGGCCAGGGCCTGCGCGCCCAGTACGGGATGGGCCAGCACGGCGCGCACGGCCAGAACCAGGGCAACGCCTGGAACTGAGCCGGAACTGAGCTTGCAAGGACCCGACCTGTAAGGGGCGGCTGCCATGGGCGGCCGCCCCTTACGCGTCGGTGGCGCCGGCACCTGTTACACAGGAGTCGGCACCCGTTCGGTCACACCGGAAGGCGCTCCAGCGTGGCCTTCACCAGGCGGACCACGGACTCGTCGGCGATGTCCGCCACCTCGTCGTATCCGAACCAGCGCAGGTCCAGCGACTCGTCGCTGATCGCCTCGACGGCCCCGGCAGGGGCGAGTGCCGCGTACTGCACATCCAGGTGCCAGGCGCAGGGCGTCAGATGCCGGTCCAGGCGCACCGGGCCCCCACCGAGCAGGGTCAGCCCCGAGATGCCCGACTCCTCGGTGGCCTCACGCAGCGCCGCATCCGCGAGCGTCGCATCGCCGGGCTCGCAGTGGCCGCCCATCTGCAGCCACTTGCGGATCTTCCCGTGGAGGGTGAGCAGCACGCGCTCGTGCTCCGGGTCGATCACCAGGGCGCTCGCCGTGATGTGCCCGGCCGAGCAGGCCTTCCACATTCCGTCCTGATACGTCTGCAGATGATCGAGATACGCCTGGCGCAGCTCTGCCTGGTCCTCGGGGACCTTGCGGCCCTCGTAGCCCTGCAGCACGAGGACGGCGTCGTCGTGAAGGCTCACTTGTTGTCGTCGCCCTCACGGTCGTCGCCGGCGGTGTCTTCGGGTTCGTCCTTCTTGACGCCCTCAGGCCCGTCCTTCCGGAGGTCCGGCTTACCGGAGGCGCTGCCCGCGGCCTCGCCGAGCAGCTTGTCCAGCTCGGAGAAGTCCAGGTGCTCGCGGTGCACGAAGCCGTCCGGGTCGTCCAGGTCGGAGGCGGTCGGCAGCATGTCCGGGTGGGCCCACAGGCCGTCCCGGCCGTCGACCCCGCGCGCGTCCGTCAGCGAGGCCCACAGGCGCGACGCATCGCGCAGCCGGCGCGGGCGCAGCTCGAGCCCGATCAGCGTCGCGAACGTCTGCTCGGCGGGGCCGCCCGTCGCGCGGCGCCTGCGCAGCGTCTCGCGCAGCGCGTTCGCCGACGACAGACGCGGCTTGGCCGCCTCGTGCACCACGGCGTCCACCCAGCCCTCGACGAGCGCCAGAGCCGTCTCCAGACGGGCCAGCGCCGCCTTCTGCTCGGGGGTGTCCTCCGGCTGGAACATGCCCTGCTGGAGAGCGTCCTGCAGCTGCTCCGGGTTCTGCGGGTCGAGCTGGCCGACGACGTCCTCCAGCTTCGCCGTGTCGACCTTGATCCCGCGCGCGTACCCCTCGACCGCACCGAACAGATGCGAGCGCAGCCACGGCACATGCGCGAAGAGCCGCTGGTGGGCCGCCTCACGCAGCGCCAGGTAGAGCCGGACCTCGTCCTTGGGAACGCTCAGGTCCTTGCCGAACGCCTCGATGTTCGCCGGCAGCAGTGCGGCCTTTCCAGCCGGGCCGAGCGGCAGGCCGATGTCGGTCGAGCCGACGACCTCGCCCGCGAGCACACCCACGGCATGCCCGATCTGCGTACCGAACATGGCGCCGCCCATGGAGCGCATCATGCCGAGCAGCGGGCCCGCCATGGCCTGCATCTCCTCGGGCAGGACATCGCCCATGGCCGCGCCGACGCGCTCGGCGACCGGGTCCACGAGGTCCTTCCACACCGGGAGGGTCGCCTCGACCCACTCGGCGCGGCTCCAGGCCAGCGCGGATCCCGCACCGGACGGCAGCGAGGTCACGTCGTCCAGCCACAGGTCGGCCAGGCGTACGGCCTCCTCGACGGCCGCGCGCTCGGCGGGGCCGACGCTCGCGTCCTTCGTGCCGTCGGGCGTGCCCTGCGAGACGGTCTGGCGGGCGATCTGCTTGGCCATGTCCCAGTTCACCGGGCCGCCCTCGTACGAGAGCATCTGGCCCAGCTGCTGGAAGGCGGCGCCGAGGTCGGACGGGTTCAGCGACCCGAACATCGCGGCGAAGGGATTGTCCCCGCTGCCCGGGCCGCCTGCGCCGGGCAGACCGCCGAAACCGAAGGGGTTGGCAGGTCCCTGACCACCACCGCCACCGCCCTGCTGGTCCTTCTTCTTGCCCTCGTCGCCGTTCTCCGGCTCCTCCGGCGGAAGGCCGAATCCGAATGGGGTGTCACTCACGGGATTCCTCGGCTTGTTGGGCCGCCGGTACGACACCGGCGGCGGCTGCCCGAACTTCACCACCCAGCGTAGACACCATGACGGGATCGGGCCTCAGTGCTTCGCCGACGGGGGGCCTGCGGCAGGATGGATCCCACCTGGTACGTGCGCGTCATTCACGCACGTACTGAAGACAACCGCTGGAGACGCCCGGTGAGTTCCCCAGATCCGCAGGTTCGCGCACCGCGAAACCCATCAGCCCGCCCGTCGCCCGACCGCCACCCCGGGGCGGCGTCGCTGCGCACCGGCGAGTCGATTGCCGCGCGCGGCCCCGTCGTGGCGGTCACCGGCGCCGCGTCCGGCGTCGGGGCACTGCTGACCGAGCGTCTCGCCGCCAGCGACGAGATCAAGCAGGTCGTGGCCATCGATGAGCGCCGTGGAGAGTGCGCGTCCGCCCAGTGGCACATCCTCGACGTACGGGACCCGGCGATCGCCGAGCGGCTGCGCGGCGCGGATGTCGTGGTGCACCTCGCCGTCGACCTGGACCTGGGAACCGACCCGGCCGCCCGCACCGCGTACAACGTACGGGGCGCCCAGACCGTGCTCACCGCCGCGGCCGCCGCCGGGGTCCACCGCGTGGTGCTGTGCACGTCCGCCATGGTCTACGGGGCGCTGCCCGACAACGAGCTGCCGCTCTCCGAGGACGCGGAGCTGCGCGCCACCGCCGAGGGCACCGGCGTGGGCGACCTGCTCGAGATCGAGCGGCTCGCCCGCCGTGCGCCGCGGGCCCATCCCGGGCTCAACGTCACCGTGGTAAGGCCCGCCGTCCTGGTCGGCGGTACTGACACGGCGCTCATCCGCTACTTCGAGTCGCCCCGGCTCCTCGTCGTCGCCGGCTCACACCCCGCGTGGCAGTTCTGCCACGTCGAGGACCTGTGCAGCGCCCTGGAGTACGCCGTGCTGGAGAAGGTCGACGGCGACCTCGCCGTCGGCTGCGACGGGTGGCTGGAGCAGGAGGAGGTCGAGGAGCTCAGCGGGATCCGGCGCATGGAGCTGCCCTCCGCGGTCGCCCTGGGGGCCGCCGCCCGGCTGCACCGCATCGGGCTCACGCCGTCGCCGGCGGGTGACCTCGCGTACACGATGTATCCGTGGGTTGTGAGCGTCAGCCGGCTGCACGACGCCGGGTGGCGGCCGCGGTGGACCAACGAGGAGGTCCTTGCGGAGCTGCTCGAGGAGGTTGCCGGGCGGCACACCGTCGCCGGGCGGCGGCTTGGGCGCAAGGATGCGACTGCGGCGGGGGCCGCGGGGGCGACGGTGGCTCTGCTGGGGGCGGCGGCCGTGGTTCGGCGGGCTCGGAAGGCTCGGCGGCGGGGCTGAGAGGTTCGCCCCGCCTCGCCCCGCTCTGCGGGCGGCGCCCCGCGTTGTCCGTGCGTACGTCTCACGCGCACGTGCCCGTTGTTTTGGGCTGCGCCCCGACCCGTCGGACTGGTCCTGTCACGCGCGGTGCCCGCCTTCGTGGGGCTGTGCCCACCCGTTCCGCCCTGCGGAACGCCTGCCCACAGTGTGTGCGGGGCGTCTGCCCTGCGGTGGGTGGTGTGGGGCACCATGGGGCTATGGCACCCACCCATGACCACCCCGGTGAGCAGGCCGGGCAGGATCCCATTCGGCTTCTTGCGCTTCGTGACACCCCCGTCTCCGTCGACGAGGTGTTCCGGGCCGCCGGTGACGATGCCGCGGGCGGTACCGCGCTGTTCGTCGGGACCGTGCGCAACCACGACGGCGGCTCCGACGTCGACGCGCTCGGGTACTCCTCCCATCCGACCGCCGAGGCGGAGATGCGCCGCATCGCCGAGAAGGTCGTCGCCGAATACCCGGTACGTGCGCTCGCCGCCGTCCACCGCGTCGGCGACCTGCGGGTGGGCGACATCGCGGTCGTCGTCGCCGTCTCGTGCCCGCACCGCGCGGAGGCCTTCGAGGCATGCCGCAAGTTGATCGACGACCTGAAGCACGAAGTCCCGATCTGGAAGCACCAGAAGTTCTCGGACGGGACCGAAGAATGGGTGGGCGCTTAGCGCCGTCGCCGGCCGTCGGGGCCGAAGTCCCTACTTACCGAAAAGCATTCCAGTTGCGTAACCACACCCCCGCCGGGAGCGTTGACGGTGCGAATGGTTAATCTGCTGATTGGCTGCTGATCAGTCATTTGCGTTTGCTTGTGGGGTTGGGAGGTCGGCATGGCGGCGCTCGCGTGGTTGCTGATTCCGCTTGTGGCCGCGATCGGCGCGGGGGTGTGGGGTAGCTGGGCGACCAGGCACCGCAGGACGGGGGACGGCCCGGAGCTCGCCGGGTATGAGCGCTTCCGGCAGGCGATGGAGAGCTCCCATTCCGGCCCCGACGCAGCCTGACCTCCCCCCGAGCCCCGTACGGACGGCCCGGGCAGTGCGTTGACAGACCCGTCCCGTACTGTCGTTCCATGCCACGCCGCACTGCGACGATGCTCGCCTCCACTCTGATCCTGATCGCGCTGCTCTGCGCGGGAGTGCTCATCCAGGTGCCCTACGCGGAAATGACGCCGGGGCCCACGGTGAACACGCTCGGCGATCACGATGGCGAGCCGGTGCTGCAGATCTCCGGCCACAAGACGTACCCGACGACCGGTCACCTCAACATGACGACGGTCAGGGTCACCAGCGCCGAGTACAACATGAACCTCGTCCAGGCCGTCTACGGCTGGCTGGCGCACGACAGCAAGATCGTTCCGCACGAGACCCTCTACCCGGACGGGAAGACGGAGGAGCAGTCGACGCAGGAGAACGCCGAGGAGTTCAGCCAGTCCCAGGAGAGCGCCAAGGTCGCCGCCCTGAAGGAACTGGACGTCCCCGTGAAGTCGTGGGTGATCGTCGAGTCGGTGCTCAAGAACAGCCCGGCCGTGGGCAAGCTGCACGCGGGCGACGTCATCAAGGCGGTCGACGGCACGGGCGTCAAGCAGCCCCAGGACGTCGCGGAACTCGTCACCAAGCACAAGCCCGGTGAGAACGTCGTCTTCACCGTCGTCCCCGCCAAGGAGCAGGCCGCCGCCGAGAAGGCGGGCAAGGAGGCGACCCGCACCCAGCAGGTCACCATCACCACGAAGAAGGCGGACGACGGCGACCGCGCGATCGTCGGCATCCAGGCCGGGACCGATCACACGTTCCCGTTCAATATCGACATCAAGCTCGCCGACGTGGGCGGCCCGAGCGCCGGTCTGATGTTCGCCCTCGGCATCTACGACAAGCTCACACCGGGCAGTCTCACGGGCGGTAAGTTCGTCGCGGGCACCGGCACCATCGACGACAGCGGCACGGTCGGCCCGATCGGCGGGATCCAGATGAAGACGGTCGGCGCACGCGCCAAGGGCGCGCAGTACTTCCTGACCCCCAAGGACAACTGCGCGGCGGCTGCCAAGGACAACCCCGAGGGGCTCACGCTCGTCAAGGTCAACACCATCGACGACGCGCTGAACGCCCTCGAGGACATCCGCGAGGGAAAGACGGCCGACCTGCCCCGGTGCACCACCAAGGGGTAGCGCACCGGGGGCGGGGACGAGGCCTGTCGCTCGCCCGCTGCTCGAAGGCCTACTTCTGAAGGCCGCCCGGTCCTCGAAGGCTGCCTACTCCTCGAAGGTCGCCGCCAGCGCCTCGGCGAGGCCCGGCACCAGGTCGGAGCCCGTGAGAACCTCGGTCGACGAGTCCTTCTCGCGCAGCCGCAGTGCCGACTCGCGCTCCCCGTCGCGCAGCACCGCGACCGTCATCCGCACCTCCTGGCGCTCGGGATGCGCGGCGACCCACTTCGCGAGCTGCGTGTCGTCCAGGCTGTCCGGTACGGAGGCCTCCGCGGACGGCGGCAGCATCAGCCGCTCCACGGACAGCGCGCAGCCCACCACGGCGTCGGGCCAGGCGATCGTGCCGAGGAACTCGTCCAGCGGGCTGTCCGCCGGAAGTTCGTCCTGCTCGATAGGGGTGAAGCCGGTAGACGCGTCGTCGGCGAGGCCGAGGCGCTCCGCGAGCCCCGGCTCCTGGGAACGCAGCTGAGAGGTGTCGACGAGCGCGAACAGCCGGGCCGGCTGATCCCAGCCGAGCCCCGCGACGTACTCGTCGATCTCGAGGACGGCACGGGTCAGCGGACCGGCCGCCATGGGGGTGCCTGAGGAGGCGGTGTTGGACATGGTCACAATCCTGCCTCGTTCCGCCCCGGAACCGGGAACTGAGTAAAGCATCAGTAAGTTGCATAGGTGTGGCCCGGCGATCGCGGGGCCGAGAGACCGACAGCGACTTCGAGGTGCGCACCTTGGCTTTCCAGATGCCGGACCGCGGCGGAGGCCCGACGGGGCCGCGGATGAGAGTGGGCCGACCGTCCCGGCGTGTCCGGACTCTGCTCATGACACTGGGCGTACTGGCCGCCTTGGCCATGGCGTTCGTCATGTTCGCAGGGTTCTGGACGGACTGGCTCTGGTACCGGTCCGTGAAGTACTCGTCCGTTTTCACGACCACCCTGTGGACCAAGATCGGCCTGTTCTTCGTCTTCGGCCTGCTCATGGCCCTGGCCGTCGGCGTGAACATCTGGCTGGCGCACCGGCTGCGGCCGCCGCTGAGCGCCATGTCCATGGAGCAGCAGAGCCTCGACCGCTACCGCATGGGCATCGCCCCCTACAAGAAGTGGCTCCTGCTCTCGATCGCCGCCCTGGTCGGCCTGATCGCGGGCGCCTCCGCCGCCGGGCAGTGGCGCACCTGGCTGATGTGGGTCAACGGCGTGCCCTTCGGCCAGAAGGACCCGCAGTTCAACCTCGACGTGTCGTTCTACGCGTTCGACCTGCCCTGGTACCGCTTCCTGCTGGGCTTCGGCTTCGCCGCCGCGGTGCTGTCGCTGATCGCCGCCGCCCTCACCCACTACCTGTACGGCGGGCTGCGCATCACCAGCCCGGGCGCGCGCGCCACGGCCGCCGCCACCGGCCATCTGTCGGTGCTGCTGGGCCTCTTCGTCGCGCTCAAGGCCGTCGCCTACTGGCTCGACCGGTACGGCCTGGCGGTGAAGTCCAGCGACTTCAAGGCCACGGGCAACTGGACGGGCCTGAGGTACGTCGACGCGAACGCGTATCTCCCGGCCAAGACCATCCTGTTCTGCATCGCCGTGATCTGCGCGCTGCTGTTCTTCGCCACGCTGTGGCGGCGCACCTGGCAGCTGCCGGTCATCGGCTTCGGCCTGATGGTGCTCTCCGCGATCCTCATCGGCGGCCTGTACCCGGCGATCGTCCAGAAGTTCCAGGTCCAGCCGAACGAGCAGGCCAAGGAAGCGCCGTACGTAGAGAAGAACCTGAAGGCGACCCGCGAGGCCTACGGCATCGGCGGCGCCAAGGTGACGGACTACGAGGGCAAGAGCAACACGGAGGACAAGAGCAAGCTCCGTGAGGACGCCGACAACGCGGCGAGCATCCGACTGCTCGACCCGAACATCGTCTCGCCGACGTTCCAGCAGCTCCAGCAGATCAGGAACTACTACGCGTTCCCCTCGAACCTGGACGTCGACCGGTACAACATCGACGGCCAGGAGCAGGACACCGTCATCGGGCTGCGCGAGCTGAACATCAACGGCATCCCGAAGAACAACTGGATCAACGACCACTTCCGCTACACGCACGGTTTCGGCGTGGTCGCGGCCAAGGGCACCACGGCGGACACCGATGGCCGGCCGGTCTTCACCGAGTCCGACCTGCCGTCCAGGGGATCCCTCGGCGAGTACGAGCAGCGGATCTACTACGGCGAGAAGACCACGCAGTACTCGATCGTCGGCGGTCCCCAGAAGGAGATCGACTACTCCGACGACAGCGGTGAGAAGACGACCAGCTACAAGGGCAACAGCGGCGTCAACCTCTCCAACCCGATCAACCGGGCCGCGTACGCGGCGGCGTTCAACGAGCCGCAGATCCTCTACTCGGGCGCGATCGGCGAGGGGTCGCGGATCCTGTACAACCGCACGCCCAAGGAGCGCGTCGAGGCGGTGGCCCCCTGGCTCACCATCGACGGCGACGCCTATCCGGCGGTGGTCGACGGCCGCATCCAGTGGATCGTCGACGCCTACACGACCACCAACGGCTATCCGTACGCCTCGCGGACCACGCTCGGCGACACGACGGCCGACTCGCTGACCGCCGCCAACAACCAGCGCGCGGTGGTGGCCCAGCAGAACCAGGTCAACTACATCCGCAACTCGGTGAAGGCGACCGTCGACGCCTACGACGGCACCGTCAAGCTCTATCAGTGGGACACCGAGGACCCGGTGCTGAAGACCTGGATGAAGGCCTTCCCGGGCACGGTCCAGCCGAAGGGCGACATCTCCAAGTCCCTCCTGAGCCATCTGCGGTATCCGCAGGACCTGTTCAAGGTCCAGCGTGAGCTGCTCACGCGCTACCACGTGAAGGACGCGCAGACGTTCCTCAGCGGCAGCGAGGTGTGGCAGGTGCCGGACGACCCGACCAACAAGTCGGGCAACGCCGTGCCGCCGTACTACCTGAGCATGAAGATGCCCGACGAGACGGCGCAGGCGTTCTCGCTGACGACGACGTTCACACCGAACGGCCGCGACAACCTGAGCGCGTTCATGTCGGTCAACGCGGAGGCGGGCACGCCCGACTACGGCAAGATCCAGATCCTGAAGCTGCCCTCGAGCAGAACGGTCGACGGGCCCAAGCAGGTCCAGAGCCAGTTCAACTCCGAACAGGACATCGCCGAGTCCATCAGGCTGCTGAGAGGCGGCGACTCGGAGGTCGAGTACGGCAACCTGCTGACGGTGCCCCTCGACGGAGGCCTGCTGTATGTCGAGCCCGTCTACGTACGCGGTGGTGGACTGAAGTACCCGCTGCTGCGCAAGGTTCTGGTGACCTACGGAGGCGCGACGGCCTTCGAGGACACGCTCGACCAGGCGCTCAACAAGGTCTTCGGGGCCGAGGGAGCCGTCGAGCCGCCGGACGAAGGGACCGCCGAGCCCCCGAAGTCGGAGAACCCGACGGTGCAAGAGGCCCTCGACGATGCGCAGAAGGCCTTCGAAGCCGGCCAGGAAGCCCTCAAGAAGGGCGACTGGGAGGCGTACGGCCAGGCGCAGAAGGACCTCGAGGACGCCCTCAAGCGCGCGGAGGACGCTCAGTCCAAGACCGCCGACAAGTCGGGCGACCAGAGCGGCACCGACAAGAGCAGCGGCCAGAGCAGCGGGAACAGCACTTAACGAGGGGCGGCTCCGTCCCGCGTCGTGATACGGTTCCAGAACAACGACGCGGGGTGGAGCAGCTCGGTAGCTCGCTGGGCTCATAACCCAGAGGTCGCAGGTTCAAATCCTGTCCCCGCTACTGAAGGCGAAGGCCCGGATCCATTGAGGATCCGGGCCTTCGTCATGTCTGCGTTCGTCGACCCGGTCCCCGTCCGCGCTCCCCGTCCGTGAGTTTTCACCCGTGCGTGCCGTTGACGACCGACGCTTGTACGAAGACTGCTCCAGCCGGTGGGAGTTGGGGATTCTGTGTTTCACTTGTCTCTCTGTGGGCATGTCGACAAAACGCTGAAGTGACCTCAATGGCTGCGGTATACCAGGTGTACCCAGGTTGCAGGTGGTGCGACGATGGACGTTATGGGGGACAAGGCAACTCTGTACGAGACGGGGCGGTTTGTGCATGCGGCCGACCGGGACGAGACCGGTGCGGCCGCCGAGGAGGCACGCAGGCGGCTCGCCGCCGAGAGCGGTGACGTCGAGGCGATGAGCGTCCTCGGGGCCATGCTGCTGCGCCGCGGCGACCTCGACGGAGCCGAGCCCCAGCTGCGCGCTGCCACCGCGGCCGGTGACCGCGCCGCCGCCAACAACCTGGGTGTCCTCCTGCACCAGCGCGGCTACGCCGACGAGGCCGCCGGATGGTGGCGTATCGCCGCCGTCGCCGGTTCCGCGCCCGCCGCACACGCGCTCGGCCGGTACCACCGCGAACGCGGCGACGAGCCCGCCGCCGAGTACTGGCTGCGCCAGTCCGCCGAACAGGGCCACGTCCTTGGCGCCTACGCCCTCGCGGACCTCCTCGAGCACCGCAGCGACTCCGAGGCCGAGACCTGGATGCGGGCCGCCGCCGACCACGGCCACCGCGAGGCCGCGTACCGCCTGGCCCGCGCGCTCGACCAGCGGGCGGCACAGGAGCACGCCGACGGCACGCTCCCGGTCCCGATCCCGGCGCAGCGGACAAGCGCGGACGGCAAGCCGCGGGCGACCGCGGGCGACACCGCGCCCGACGGCGACGGAGTCCGGCCGGAAGGGGACGGTGCGCCTGCGCTGACCCTCGCCGACGAGGCCGAGCAGTGGTACCGGCAGGCGGCAGCGCGCGGGCATCGGCGCGCTGCGCTGCAGCTCGGCGCGATCCTCGAGAAGCGGGGCGAGCTGAAGGAGGCGGGACGCTGGTATCTGACGTCCGCCAAGGACGGCGAACCGCGTGCCGCGTGCGCGCTCGGCTTCCTGCTGCGCGACGCCGGCGACGAGGAGAACGCCGCCGTGTGGTGGCTCAAGGCCGCCCAGGAAGGCGACGGCAACGCCGCCAACGCGCTGGGCGCGCTGCACGCCGAGCGCGGCGAGTCCCAGACGGCCGAGCGTTGGTACCGGGCCGCCATGGACGCGGGCGACGTCAACGGCTCCTACAACCTCGCCCTCCTCTGCGCCGGCCAGGGCCGCACCGCCCAGGCCGAGCAGTGGTACCGGCACGCCGCCTACGCGGGCCACCGCGAGGCCGCCAACGCGCTGGCCGTTCTGCTGCTGCAGGGCGGCGACGCGGCAGGCGCCGAACCGTGGTTCTCCAAGGCCGCCGAGGCGGGCAGCGTGGACGCCGCGTTCAACCTCGGGATCCTCTGCGCGAGCCGCGGCCAGGAGGCCGGCGCGCTGCAGTGGTACGAGCGGGCCGCGGCGGCCGGGCACACCGAGGCCGCCCTCCAGGCCGGCATCGCGCGCCTGCGGGAAGGCGACGAGCCGACCGCGGAGCGTCATCTGCGGTGCGCGGCAGGCGGGGGCAGCGCGGAGGCGGCGTACCGGCTCGCGACGCTCCTGGATGCGCGGCGCCCGCCGGCGAAGGCCCACGAGCTCGGTGAGCCGGCGACGGAGAAGACCGAGTGCGAGGAGTGGTACGAGCGGGCCGCTGAGCAGGGGCACCGGCGTGCCCAGGTGCGGGTCGGGATGCTCGCCGCCGCGCGCGGCGACGTGGTCGAGGCAGCGCGCTGGTACCGGCAGGCGGCCGAGGCCGGCAGCCGGAACGGGGCTTTCAACCTCGGGCTGCTGCTCGCCCGCGAGGGCAGCGAGCCGGAGGCCGCCCTGTGGTGGACGCGGGCGGCCGACGCCGGCCACGGGCGGGCGGCACTCCGGCTCGCCCTGCTCTACGCGCGTCGGGGCGAGCTGGTCGAGGGGCAGCGGTGGTGCGACCGGGCCGTCGCGCTCGGGTCGGGAGAGGTTGCCGAGAGGGCTGCGCGGTTGCGGGACGCGCTCCGGCAAGAACTGTCGGCCTGAGCGGGTCCGACAGCGGCCTGATGGGAGATCCCGACGCCGTGGTCGGCCCTCGGGTGGCCGGCTCGCGCCATCCCGTCCCGCAAGCGATTTGCTCTTACGCGTCGGGCTCGCGTAATGTTGGGTTCACCGACGCGGGGTGGAGCAGCTCGGTAGCTCGCTGGGCTCATAACCCAGAGGTCGCAGGTTCAAATCCTGTCCCCGCTACTGAATCGGAAGGCCCGGATCCTCAAGGATCCGGGCCTTCCGACTTTCTCAGCCCTGCCGCGGTGAGCGGATGGCTACGGCGTGTGGCCGACCGTTTCCTCGTACAGGGCGCGGTTCACCGCCTTCTTCTCCGGCACCGCATCTCCCTCGGAGACGCCTGCCGCGGCATACGCGGCCTGCAGCCGGTCCGTCGTACCGGAACGGATCTCCCAGTCCATGCGGAGCGGCGGGGTCGATTCCAGCACGGCCACGTCCGTCTTCAGGAGCTTCGCCAGGTAGGCGACGAACTCCGGGTCCTTCTTGTAGTCGGACGGGAAGTAGGTGTTCACCGTGCGGATGTAGGCGCGCAGCAGTGCCACGCCCGCGTCGACATCGTCGTTCAGCAGCTTGGGGCCGAAGAGCATGCCGCCGAGCGGCTCGCCGGCCGGCTGGCCGCCCAGGAACGCGTAGCGGTCGTCGCCGTCGACCTTGCGCCACACCGGATCGAGCAGCCAGGCCGAGTCGACGCCGCCGTTCTGCAGGGCGGTCAGGACGTCGGCCGAGCCCAGCTGCTGGAACTGGATCTTGTCGAGGCCGCCGCCGTGCTTCTCCAGCGCCTTGTTCATCGGGTACGCGATGACCGAGCCCTTGCCGATCATCGTGCCGAGCTTGCGGCCCGCCATGGCGACGTGGTCCGCGCTCTCGCCCTCCTTCAGCCGCACCCACAGGCCGCTCTTCGAACCCGGGTCGGGCGAGAAGTTCCCGGCCACCCACTTGATGTCGAAGCCGCCGATGATGCCGTTCATCACAGCGGCCTCGGGCGCCGCCCACTGTGCGTCGATGTCGCCCTTCGCGAGGAGCGGCAGCGCGTCCGGGGTCGGCAGCACCTTGAGTTCGACGTCCAGGTTCTCCTTTGCGAACTCGCCCTTCTCCAGGGCCACCTCCAGCGGTGCCACGTACTCGGCGCTCAGGGTGCCGGTGGCGATCGTCAGTTTCCGCTTCTTCGCGAGCGGCTGCGGGGCGGGTGCGCCCTTGTCGCAGCGGGCGGGCTTGCGGTCCGCGGACAAGTCCGTTGGGTCCGTCCAGCTGCCCTCATCGCAGCCGGCCACCGCCTTGACGGCGCGGGGCGCGGCCGCCGACCCGGTGCCCGGGCCGTCGTTCTTCGCGCAGCCGGCCGAGGCGAGCAGGGTTCCCGCGACGAGCAGCGCCGTCGCGGCAGTGCGGGTGTACATGAAACCTCCGTACGGAAGTATCGAAAGCGTCCGACGTGTCATGACTGGCCCCGGCCTCGGTCGCGCGGTGCCCACGGCGTGAGCAGCCGGCCGACGAGCCGTACGACCTCGGAGAAGAGAACGCCGAGCACGGCGACGCAGACGATGCCGACGAACATCACGTCGTTCTGGAACAGCGCGCGTGAGTCGAAGATCAGATGGCCCAGGCCGTTCGTCGCGGCGATCTGTTCGGACGCGACGATCACGAGAACCGCGACGCCCGCCGCGATCCGGGCGCCGACCAGCACCGCGGGCAGTGACGCGGGCAGCAGTACGTGCCGGAACATCTGCCACGGCGAGGCCCCGAAGACCTGCCCGGCGTCGCGGTGCCCTGCCGGGACCGCCAGCACGGCGGCCATCGTCGAGATCCAGACGAAGAAGAAGACCGTGGCCGCGACCAGCGCGACCTGCGGGCCCTCGCCGAGACCGAACATGTTCAGGAAGATCGGCAGCAGGGCCAGCTTGGGGACCACGTACAGGGCGTCGAGCAGGGGCTCCAGCGCGGCCCGTACGAGGGACAGGGAGCCCATGAGCAGGCCGAGCGCGTATCCGGTGAGGGTGCCGATCGCGTATCCGGCCAGCACGCGCTTGAGCGTGGCCCATACGTCCGGCCAGAGATCGCCGTCCGCGGCCCGGTCCCAGCCGTCCGCGAGGATCGTGCTCGGCGCCGGGTAGACACGGTCGTCGACCCAGCCCTGCACGGCGGCCAGCTGCCACAGCAGGACCAGGACGAGGGGGACGGCGACCGCCAGGGACAGCTCCAGGGTGCGGCGCCTGCGGTGGGTGCGTACGGGATGGAGCTCCTGCGGGCCGGGGCGGCGGACCAGTACCGCCTCGTCGGCGGCGCGTTCCTTGCGTACGTCGGCGGGGGCGGGGTGGACGCTCATGCCGGCACCGCCTCCCTGCGGACCTCACCGCGCAGCAGCTCCCACAGCTCGCTCTTGAGTGCGGTGAACTCCGGGGCCGAGCGGACGTCGCCGGAGCGCGGGCGGCCGAACGGCGGCCGGCGCTCGGCGATGATCCGGCCCGGACGGGCCGACATGACCAGGACCCGGTCGCCGAGGACGATCGCCTCTTCGAGGCTGTGGGTGATGAAGAGGGTGGTGGTGCTGGTGGTCTGGGTGAGGTCGAGGAGCTCGTCCTGGAGGATCGTGCGCAGCTGGGCGTCGAGCGCTGCGAACGGTTCGTCCATCAGGAGGATCTCCGGCTCGACGGCCAGTGCGCGGGCGATCGCGACGCGCTGGCGCATGCCGCCGGAGAGCGTGGCGGGGTAGGCGCCCGCGAAGTCGGCGAGGCCCATGCGGGCCAGCCAGTCGTGCGCTCGGGCGTTGGCCTCGCGGCGCGGGACGCGCTGGATGTCGAGGCCGAAGCGGACGTTGGCCAGGACCGTCTTCCAGTCGTAGATGCCGTAGTCCTGGAAGATCATCGCGGCGGGGCGGGGGGATGTGGTGCGGATCTGCAGTTCGCCGGCGGTGGGGCGGAGGAGGCCGGCGGCTATGCGGAGGAGGGTGGACTTTCCGCAGCCGGAGGGGCCGACGATGCAGGTGAACTCGCCGGGGGCGATGTCCAGGTCCACGGGGCCGAGGGCGTGGACCGCCCTCGGGCTCCGGCCGAAGGTGCGGGTGAGGGCGGTGGCCCTGAGTTTGGGGGTCTGGGGGGCTGTGGGGATTGGGTGCGGCTCTCCCACGGGTCTTCTCCTTGCGGAGTGCGGATGTGTGAGCGCCGTTGACAATATGACGGGGCGTCAGTTTCTGGAAGAGGGTGCGTACGTCGAGTGTGCCGTTGACCTTGGGCGCCCCGGTACGGGGGTGCCCGGGGGGGTGAAGGGGTTGCCCGACGGTGCGGGGTTCCGCTGCGTCCACCCGTTCCAGCCGTGCCCGCAGCAGAGGAGAAGCCCCGGCACCTAGTCGGTGCCGGGGCTTCCAGGAGTCGTGTGTCAGGCGCCCGCGCAGTTCGGGCAGACGCCCCGATACGTGACCTCGACGTCCGAGATCGTGAAGCCGAAGCGCTCCGTGTCGGGGAGGTCGGCGAGCGGGTTGCCGCTCGGGTGGACGTCGCGGATGGCGCCGCACTGGCCGCAGACCAGGTGCTGATGCGGCCGGTGCGCGTTCGGGTCGTACCGCTTCGCGCGCTTGTCCGTGCTGACCTCGATCACCTCGCCGAGTGATACGAGCTCGCCCAGCGTGTTGTACACCGTCGCCCGGGAGATTTCGGGCAGCTTGGCAACGGCTCGGGCATGCACCTCGTCGGCCGTCAGATGGACGTGTTCGCCGTCGAGGACCTCGGCTACGACACGCCGCTGCGCGGTCATCCGCCATCCGCGTCCGCGCAGTCGCTCCAACAGGTCACTCATGAAAACCAGCCTAACAGCAGGGGAACCAGATCCCGAACGGGTGTGACTTTGGAAGTTAGCTTGACTTAGACATTGTCTATCGTAGGATCGACTTCGGCTTTGGCCAAGCGACAGGAACAGGCAGAAGTGACGTTGGCACCATGACCGAATCCCGGACTCCGACCACCGCAGGGGAGCTGTGCGGTGCCGGCCCCCGGGTGGCGGCCGCCCGCGTCGCGCTGCTCGAGACCGTCCGGGACGGTGGCCACCTCGGCGTCGAGGCGATCGCTTCCGGGGTGCGCGATCGCGGGGGCCCGCGCCCCGACCGACTGTTCGACCGCCCGCAGTTCCTGAGCACCGTGATCCGCCTAATCCGGAAGGATTCCCATGACTGAGAACCACGACGCGATCGTCACAGACGAGAAGCCGGAGGAGGCTGGCCGCTGCCCGGTCGCGCACGGGCGCGCTCTGCACCCGACTCAGGGCGGCGGAAACCGCCAGTGGTGGCCGGAGCGGCTCAACCTGAAGATCCTGGCCAAGAACCCCGCCGTGGCCAACCCGCTCGGTGAGGACTTCGACTACGCCGAGGCCTTCAAGTCCCTCGACCTCGCCGCCGTGAAGCAGGACATCGCCGAGGTGCTGACGGACTCGAAGGACTGGTGGCCGGCCGACTTCGGTCACTACGGCCCGTTCATGATCCGCATGGCCTGGCACAGCGCGGGCACCTACCGCATCAGCGACGGCCGCGGCGGCGCCGGCGCCGGGCAGCAGCGCTTCGCCCCGCTCAACAGCTGGCCGGACAACGGCAACCTCGACAAGGCCCGCCGCCTGCTGTGGCCGGTCAAGAAGAAGTACGGCCAGAGCCTCTCGTGGGCCGACCTCATGATCCTCGCCGGCAACGTCGCCCTGGAGTCCATGGGCTTCGAGACCTTCGGTTTCGCCGGCGGCCGCGCGGACGTCTGGGAGTCCGAGGAGGACGTGTACTGGGGCCCCGAGACCACCTGGCTCGACGACCAGCGCTACACCGGCGACCGCGAGCTGGAGAACCCGCTCGGCGCGGTCCAGATGGGCCTCATCTACGTCAACCCGGAGGGCCCCAACGGCAACCCGGACCCGATCGCCGCGGCCCGCGACATCCGTGAGACGTTCCGTCGGATGGCGATGAACGACGAGGAGACCGTCGCCCTGATCGCGGGTGGCCACACCTTCGGTAAGACCCACGGCGCCGGCCCGGCGGACCACGTCGGCAACGACCCCGAGGCCGCCCCGATCGAGGCGCAGGGCTTCGGCTGGGCGAGCACCTACGGCACCGGCAAGGGCGGCGACGCGATCACCAGTGGCCTGGAGGTCACCTGGACCAGCACGCCGACCCAGTGGAGCAACGGCTTCTTCAAGAACCTGTTCGAGTACGAGTGGGAGCTGACCCAGAGCCCGGCCGGCGCCCACCAGTGGGTCGCCAAGGACGGCGCCGGTGCGGGCACCATCCCCGACGCCCACGACTCGTCGAAGAGCCACGCCCCGAAGATGCTGACGACGGACCTCTCGCTCCGGTTCGACCCGGTCTACGAGCAGATCTCGCGTCGCTTCTACGAGAACCCCGAGGAGTTCGCGGACGCCTTCGCCCGCGCCTGGTACAAGCTGACCCACCGCGACCTGGGCCCGAAGTCGCTGTACCTCGGCACGGAGGTCCCGGCGGAGACCCTGCTGTGGCAGGACCCGCTGCCGGAGGCCGAGGGCGAGGCCATCGACGCGGCCGACATCGCGGCCCTCAAGGCCAAGCTCCTCGACTCGGGGCTGACCGTCTCGCAGCTGGTGTCCACGGCGTGGGCGTCGGCGTCGACGTTCCGCACCAGCGACAAGCGCGGCGGCGCCAACGGCGCCCGTATCCGCCTGCAGCCGCAGAGCAGCTGGGAGGTCAACGACCCCGACCAGCTGGCGCAGGTGCTGCGTGTCCTCGAGGGCATCCAGTCGGAGTTCAACTCCGGCGCCAAGAAGGTCTCCCTGGCCGACCTGATCGTCCTCGGCGGCGCCGCCGCTGTGGAGAAGGCCGCCAAGGACGCCGGTTACGAGGTCGAGGTGCCCTTCGCGCCGGGCCGCGTGGACGCGACGGAGGAGCACACCGACGCGGAGTCCTTCGCCGCGCTGGAGCCCACCGCCGACGGCTTCCGCAACTACCTCGGCAAGGGCAACCGCCTGCCGGCCGAGTACCTGCTGCTCGACAGGGCGAACCTGCTGGGCCTGAGCGCCCCCGAGCTGACCGTCCTCGTAGGTGGCCTCCGCGTCCTGGGCGCGAACCACCAGCAGACGTCGCTCGGCGTCCTCACCGACAAGCCGGGCACGCTGACCAACGACTTCTTCGTCAACCTGCTCGACCTGGGTACGACGTGGAAGTCGACCTCGGAGGACCAGAACACCTTCGAGGGCCGTGACGACGCCACCGGCGCGGTCAAGTGGACCGGCACCCGTGCCGACCTGGTCTTCGGCTCGAACTCCGAGCTGCGCGCGCTCGCGGAGGTCTACGCGAGCGATGACGCGAAGGAGAAGTTCGTGAACGACTTCGTCGCGGCGTGGGTCAAGGTCTCGAACCTGGACCGGTTCGACCTCGTCTGATTCGACCTCGTCTGATGTGACGTCCAGGCCGGTCCGTACCGGCCGGCCTGGACGTCCTCGGTCCGAAGTTGTCGTGAAGCTTGTCGTAAGGGACGGGCCGGAGCCCTGTGGGGGCTCCGGCCCGTTCGCTTGTCCGCCGGCTAGGGGGCCGCCGCCGGTACCCGCTGCCGGGCGGGTGCCCAGCAGCGGATGATGTCGCGTACCGAGACGATGCCGACCGGCTCGTGGCCATGCTCGTCCAGCACGATGAGATGCCGGAAGCCGCCGTGCGTCATGGCGTCCGCGGCGTTGTCCAGGGTCCACGCCGGGGCGGCGAAGACGACGTTGTCGGTGGTGTGGGCGCCGGCCTTCTCGTGGTCCGGGTCCTGGCCGAGGCCGATTGAGTTGAGTATGTCGCGCTCGGTGAGGATGCCGAGCCCGCTCGTGTCGGGGTCGAGTACCACGGCGGCGCCGACACGGCGTGCCGACATCAGCCGGGCCGCCTGGCGGAGGGTGTGGTCGGGGCCGATGACAAGCACCAGCGTGCTCATGGCGTCACGGACGAGCATGAATGGAGCCACCTCCTGGGGTTCCGCTTCCGAGCCCCCGGTGCCCGAGGCACCTGTTGAACCCTTCACAAGTTCACAAGTGGGGGACTTTCAGAGTTGCAGCGAAGCGGAAACCCAACAAGGGGGCGCGTGCGCACGGGTTTTTACGTTCTTTACCTCCGCGCGCCGGGCCCCCGGCACGGTCGGTGTCAGTTCGCAGGTGTGCGGCGGCTACCGTCGGCGTCAGTAGCGCTGGTTCAGATAACCCAGCAGCTCCTCGTGGAGCGGACCGTTCGACGCGGCCGCGTTTCCGCTGTGCGGGCCGGGACGCCCGTCGAGGCCGGTGAACGTGCCGCCCGCCTCCGTCACGATGATCGCGTTGGCCGCCATGTCCCACAGGGACAGCTCCGGCTCCGCGCAGATGTCGACGGAGCCCTCGGCCACCATCATGTAGGGCCAGAAGTCGCCGTAGCCGCGCGTACGCCACACCGCCCGGGTGAGATCCAGGAAGCCGTCCAGCCGCCCCTGCTCCTCCCAGCCGCTCAGGCTCGAGTACGCGAAGGAGGCGTCGGCCAGCCGCTGCACGCGGGAGACCTGCAGACGGCTCGCGGACGACAGGCTGCGCCCCGTGTACGCGCCGTGCCCCTTCGCCGCCCACCAGCGGCGGCCCAGCGCCGGCGCCGACACGAGGCCGACGACCGGCTGGAAGCCGCCCTCGCCCGCCTCCATCAGCGAGATGAGCGTGGCCCAGACCGGCACACCGCGTACGTAGTTCTTGGTGCCGTCGATCGGATCGATCACCCAGCGGCGGGGGCCGGTGCCCTCGATGCCGTACTCCTCGCCGAGGATCGCGTCGCGCGGGCGCGCCCGGCCGAGGTGGCCGCGGATGAGCTCCTCGGCCGCCTTGTCGGCCTCGCTCACCGGCGTCATGTCCGGTTTGGTCTCCACCTTCAGGTCGAGGGCCTTGAACCGGTCCATCGTCGCCGCGTCGGCGGCGTCCGCGAGGACATGGGCGAGACGCAGATCATCGAGATAGTCGGGCATGGGCGAACAGTATCGATCTCCTCGCGGATGCGGCCACATGGCCTTCGCGACGGAGGGGCGCCGGAGCGCCGGCTCACTACGGGCAGTACAGGCACGACCCTTGACAGTGCTCCTGGGCGCGTCAACCCTGACACGGGAGCCGCTCGCCGCTCGGCCGGGGAGGCGATGATGCCTGCAGCGCGGGAATCCTTGTTGGACGCGGCCTATATGGCGCTGTCGCGCTGTCCGTGGTCCGGGGTGCGGATGGTCGACGTGGCGGCCGCGGCCGGGGTCTCGCGGCAGACTCTCTACAACGAGTTCGGAAGCAAGGAAGGGCTCGCCCGTGCGCTGGTGCGGCGTGAGGCCGACGCGTATCTCGCGGGCGTCGAGCGTGCCCTCGCGAGCCATGTCGAACCGCGGGAACGGCTCGCTGCGGCCGCCGAGTGGACCGTCGCGGCGGCTCGCGGCAATGTGCTGGTGCGGGCCGTGCTGACCGGGTGCTGGAGCGAGCGGCTGCCCTCGTTGAAGCTGTCCGCCGTGCCGTCGTCGTCCGCCGTGCCGGCGCAGCGACGGGCGGATGGGGCGTTGCCATCGCCGTCCGACGTTGTCGGGCTTGTGCGGGATCGGGCGGTGGCGTCCATGGCTCCGCCGGGGGCCGAGGCGCCGGAGCTCGCGCGGGCCTGCGAGGTCGCCGTGCGGCTGGCGGTTTCCTGTGCGGTTGCCCCCGTCGGGGAGGGTGGGGTGGGGCGGCTGGTGCGGGACACGCTCGGGAGCGGTGCGTTGCGGATGTGACCTGTCTGCGGACCGGTTGGTGGTTTGTGCCCACCCCTCCCCCCAGGGACCGCTGGGAGGTGCCCCCAGCCCTGCGGAACGCCTGCCCGCAAACCAGCCAGCGGCTGACGCACATCGCCAACCGTCAGTGGCTCGAGCCCGACAGTTGGAGCCCGATCACTCCCACGATCACCAGTGTGATCGAGACGATCTTCAGGGTGGAGACGAGGTCGCCGAGGAAGATCATGCCGTAGATGGCGGTGCCGGCCGCGCCGATGCCGGTCCACACGGCGTAGGCGGGCCCCACGTCCAGCTTCTTCAGGGACAGGGTGAGCAGGCCGAAGCTGCCGAGTGCGAAGCAGGCGAAGGCGATCGTGGGCCAGAGTCTGGTGAAACCGTGCGAGAGCTTCAGGCATACCGCGAAGCCGGTCTCGAGAAGACCGGCCACGATGACCAGCAGCCACGCCATGTATCTGCCTCCCGCATCAGGTGATCGCGTTCCGTGACCGCTTCGTCTGGCTTGGGGCCAGCTCGGTGCGATTATGCACTTACCGTTACCGTCATGGCGCAAACACCGGGGAGGTCACGCCGGGAAGGTCAGTCCCCTTCGTGGCGCTCCCGGGTCGCCAGCAGCCGTCGCAGCGAGTACAGACGCGCCGGATCGGCATGCCCCTCGGCCACCCACTCGTCCAGTGCGCAGTCCTGTTCGTCGTGGCTGCAGGCGCGCGGGCAGCCCTCCGTCCCCGGCTCCAGGTCCGGGAAGGCGTGGATGACCCGGGACGGGTCGATGTGAGCGAGGCCGAAGGACCGTACGCCCGGAGTGTCGACCAGCCAGCCGTCGCCCGGGCCGTCCTCGGCGCCGATGAGGGGCAGGGCCAGGGCCGACGTGGTGGTGTGCCGGCCGCGGCCCGTGACCGCGTTGACATGACCGGTCGTCCGTCGGCGGTCCTGCGGGACCAGGGCGTTGACCAGCGTCGTCTTGCCCACACCGGAGTGGCCGACGAACGCGGTGATCTTGCCGTCGAGGTGCTCGTGCACCCGGTCCGCGGCATCGCCGTTCTCCAGCTCCGCACGGCTGGTGACGACATACGGGACGCCGAGGGCGCCGTACAGATCGAGCAGCTTGTCGGGCGGGGCGAGGTCGGACTTGGTGAGGACGAGCAGTGGTTCGAGCCCGCCGTCGTACGCAGCGACCAGGCAGCGGTCGATCAGGCGCGGCCGCGGCTCCGGGTCGGCAAGGGCGGTGACGATGGCGAGCTGGTCGGCGTTGGCGACGACCACGCGCTCGTACGGATCGTCGTCGTCGGCCGTGCGCCGCAGCACCGAGGTGCGCTCGGAGATCCGCACGATGCGGGCGAGGGTGTCCTTCTTGCCGGACAGATCGCCGACCAGGTGGACCCGGTCGCCCACGACGGCGGCCTTGCGGCCGAGCTCGCGGGCCTTCATCGCGAGGATGACGCGGTCCTCGACGAGGCAGGTCAGCCGCCCGCGGTCCACGGTGAGGACCATGCCCTCCGCGGCGTCCTCGTGCTTCGGGCGGATGCTCGTACGGGGCCGGTTGCCCTTGCGGTTGGGGCGGACCCGGACGTCGTCCTCGTCGGTGTGCTTGCCGTAGCGGCGCATGGCTCGGAATCCCGCCCGTCAGTTCCCGAGCATTCCGGCCCACATATCGGGGAAGTCTGGCAGGGTCTTCGCCGTCGTCGCGACGTTCTCCACCTGTACGCCCTCCACGGCGAGGCCGATGACGGCGCCCGCGGTGGCCATGCGGTGGTCGTCGTACGTGTGGAAGATGCCGCCGTGCAGCGGGCGCGGGCGGATGTGGAGCCCGTCCGCGGTCTCGGTGACGTCGCCGCCCAGCTCGTTGATCTCCTTGGTGAGGGCCGCGAGGCGGTCGGTCTCGTGCAGGCGCAGATGGGCGACGCCGCGCAGCGTCGACGGGGAGTCCGCGAGGGCCGCCACGGCCGCGATGCCCGGGGTCAGCTCGCCCACCTCGCTCAGATCGGCGTCGATGCCGTGGATCGAGCCGGACCCGGTGAACACCAGGCCCTGGTCGGTCAGCTCGCAGGAGCCGCCCATCGCGGTGAAGAGCTCGCGCAGTCGGTCGCCGGGCTGCGTGGTGCGCTCGGGCCAGTCCGGGATGACGACGCGGCCGCCGGTGACCAGGGCGGCGGCCAGGAACGGCTGGGCGTTCGACAGGTCCGGCTCGATCGTGAGATCCACGCCGAGCACGGCGCCCGGAGTGACCCGCCAGACGTTCGGTTCGCCGCCCGACTCCGGGGTGTCGACCTGCGCCCCGGCGTTGCGGAGCATGTCGACGGTCATCCGGATGTGCGGCATCGAGGGCAGCGCCGAGCCGACGTGGCGGACCTCGACGCCCTGGTTGAAGCGCGGGGCGGAGAGCAGCAGGGCACTCACGAACTGCGACGACGAGGAGGCGTCGATCTCGACCGGGCCGCCGTCCAGCGCACCGCCGCCGAAGACGGTCATCGGCAGGGCACCGCGGCCGTCGTCGTCGATCCGCGCACCGAGGACGCGCAGGGCGTCGATCACGCCGTTCAGCGGGCGCTCGTACGAGCGGGGGTCGCCGTCGAACCGCACGGGACCGTCCGCGAGCGCGGCGACCGGCGGCAGGAAGCGCATCACCGTGCCGGCATTGCCGACGTCGACGGTGGCCGGGCCCTGCAGGCCCGAGGGGATGACGCGCCAGGCCTCGCCCGACGCGGCGGGGCCCCGGGCGACGGTGGAGCTGGAGGACACCGTCTCCTCGATGCCGACACCCATGGCGCGCAGACCGCCCGCCATCAGCAGCGTGTCGCGGGAGCGCAGCGGACGGCGCAGCCAGCCGGGCTCGGCGGCCAGTGAGGCCAGGACGAGGGCCCGGTTCGTGACCGACTTGGATCCGGGCACGTGGACCGTCGCGTCGACGGCCGCGCTCGCGTGCGGGGCGGGCCAGAGGTCGATGTGCGCTGGGTTCTCGGTCATGTCCCTCACTTTAGTGGTTGGCCATGACCCGAGATCTTGATCAAATGTGGCGAAACCCATGCGAAACAGTGCGCTGATATGCGAGTGGGTGCGTAATTCCGTACGAACACCGGTGCACCCGGTCGAGAGCGTTCGTTCTCAGGGGCTCCTACGCATCAGAGACTCATAGGCCGAGCAGCCACTGGCCGCCCCCGATGAGCGAGCAGAGCGACACCGCATGGAAGAGGAAAAGCCACATCCCCGCCGGAACGTGCGTGAGCCGCGACAACTGGTCGGCGTCCGAGTCGCCGGCGCCTCCCCTGCGCCGCTTGGCCTGCAGCTCGAAGGCCGGCCGTACGCCGCCGAGGAGCAGGAACCACACCACGACGTACGCGAAGGCCGCCTGCACCTGCGGACCCGTGAGCCAGGAGACGAGCAGGAACGTGCCGCCGGTGATGACCACCGTCAGGGCGCCGTACGCGTTGCGGATCATCACCAGCATCGCGACGAGCAGGGCGGTGGCCAGCCACAGCAGGGCGGTGATGTGGCCGACGGCGAGCAGCGCGGCGCCGCCGAGGCCGAGCAGCGGGGGAGCGGTGTAGCCCGCGGCCGCGGTGAGGATCATGCCCAGACCGGTGGGCCTGCCGCGGCTGACCGTGAGGCCGCTGGTGTCGGAGTGCAGGCGTATGCCGTCCAGACGGCGGCCGGTGAGGAGGGCGACCAGGCCGTGACCGCCCTCGTGGGCGATGGTGATCGCGTTGCGGGCGAGCCGCCACGGGCGGTACGGCACGACCACGGCGAGCGCGACGGCCGCTGCGGCGATCACCACCCACTGGTCGGGGTCCGGCTGGGTGCCGAAGACGCGGTCCCAGAGGGAGGCGAGTGATGCACTCGCGGTGGTCGTTGCGCTCTCCATGTCTGGGGCGGGCTCCTCTCGGGCGCGAAGCTCCCTGGAAGGGTGGTGGTGGGAGCTGGGTGGGCCTGGCAGTGTGGCACGTATGTGCGGACGGTATGCATCGAGTCGTAGGCCCGAGGATCTCGCAGGAATCTTTGAGATCGAGAAGTGGGAGCCGAAGGAGGCGCTGGCGCCCGACTACAACGTGGCTCCCACCAAGGACGTCTACGCGGTGCTGGACCGTCCTCTGAAAGACGCCGACAGCCCGCGACCGGTTCGCCAGCTGCGCACGCTCACTTGGGGACTCGTACCGTCGTGGGCGAAATCACGCGAGGGCGGGGCGCGGATGATCAACGCCCGTGCGGAGACGGTGCACGAGAAGCCGTCGTACCGGCGCGCCTTCGCCTCCCGGCGCTGCATCATCCCTGCCGACGGTTATTACGAGTGGGTGACCGCGGCCGCCGAGCGTGATCTCGAGGTCCAGGGCAAGAAGAAGCGGCCGCGGAAGCAGCCGTACTTCGTGACGCCCGCGGACGGGTCGGTCTTCGCGATGGCCGGGCTGTACGAGTTTTGGCGGGACCGGACGCTGCCGGACGATCATCCGCGGGCGTGGTGGGTGACGTGTGCCGTCATCACGACGGACGCGGAGACCGGGCCGCTTGCCGTTGCGCCGGCGGAGGGGCCGGGGTCGCTTGCCGAAATTCATCCTCGGATGCCGTTGATGCTTACGCCGGATCGGTGGGATGCGTGGCTGGATCCGTCTCGGACGGATCCTGAGGATCTGCGGGGCTTGCTTGCGGCGCCTCCCGAGGGGCTTATGCGGGCTTACCCCGTGTCCACGGCTGTGAGTGATGTGCGAAACAACGGGCCTGAGCTCTTGAAGGAGCTGGACGGGCCCGAGGTCGGCACGCTGTTCTGAGGGCGGGCGCCCTCATGGGCAAGGGCGCCCGCCGTCATGGGCTGTGCCCACCCTCCCCCAGCTACCGCTGGGAGGCCCCAGCCCAGCGGAACGACTGCCCACAGCAGTAGCGGCACGCGGCAGTATGGGGCTGTGACGCGTACTGAGAACGTCGAGACCGATGCCGGGGCGGCTCGGATCAGCTGGTATCCCGCCGTGGCCAAGGCGCGGGTCGTGCTTGCTCTCGGGCATGGGGCCGGCGGTGGCGTCGAGGCGCGGGATCTGCAGGCACTCGCCCGGGTGCTGCCTGCGCACGGGGTGACCGTCGCGCTCGTCGAGCAGCCCTGGCGGGTGGCCGGGAAGAAGGTGGCGCCCGCGCCGAAGACGTTGGACGTCGGATGGCGGGGGGTGTGGCCCGCGCTCGAGAAGCCCGGGCTGCCCGTCGTCTCCGGCGGCCGCAGCGCCGGGGCCCGCGTCGCCTGCCGTACGGCCGTCGAACTGGGCGCCCACGCCGTGCTTGCCCTCAGCTTCCCGCTGCACCCGCCCGGCAAGCCGGAGAAGTCCCGTGCCGACGAGCTCCTCGCCGCCGGCGCGCCCACGCTGGTCGTCCAGGGCGGCAATGACCCCTTCGGGAAGCCGGAGGAGTTCCCGGAGGGGGACTACGAGCTCGTCGAGGTGCCGTACGGCGATCACGGGTTCGCCGTGCCGAAGCGGGCCGCCATCGGCCAGGACGAGGCGCTGGAGATCATCACCGGCGGTGTCGTGGAGTGGCTTGTGTCACTCGAATGACGCCACTGTTGCCTGTCGGGAATGTTCGAGCCCCGAACCACTGTTGTGGCGGACAGACGGTACCGACATCCGGTGCCGGACCGTTCGTAGGAGAGGAAGTCCGCCGCATGGGTTCGACCATCTGCCCGAGCCGCCGCAGCGCCGCCGACCTGGACTGGACGGTGCTGACCGCGGCCAAGAACGCCCCCATTCGGGCGGCGGGCGGACCGGATCGTCGTCTATCCTCCGATTCGAGTGGGGTCCGACCCGGCCCCGCTGCATCGGTTGAGGAGGTGGGTCCGGTCACTGGGACCGACGCAGGGGCCGACAACGGCCAGGCGGATCAGCCCGAGGGCGCGGAGACGGCTGCCGAGCGCAGCGCGCGCTTCGAGCGGGATGCCATGGAGTTCCTCGACCAGATGTACTCGGCCGCGCTCCGCATGACCCGCAACCCCGCGGACGCCGAGGACCTGGTGCAGGAGACGTACGCCAAGGCGTACGCGTCGTTCCACCAGTTCCGCGAGGGCACGAACCTCAAGGCGTGGCTGTACCGCATCCTCACGAACACGTTCATCAACAGCTACCGCAAGAAGCAGCGCGAGCCGCAGCGCAGTGCCGCCGAGGAGATCGAGGACTGGCAGCTGGCGCGCGCCGAGTCGCACATGTCGACGGGTCTGCGCTCCGCCGAGTCGCAGGCGCTCGACCACCTGCCCGACTCGGACGTGAAGGCCGCGCTGCAGGCGATCCCCGAAGAGTTCCGTATCGCCGTGTATCTGGCGGACGTTGAGGGCTTTGCGTACAAGGAGATCGCGGACATCATGGGTACCCCCATCGGTACTGTGATGTCGCGGCTTCACCGGGGCCGCCGCCAGCTGCGGGGCATGCTGGAGGACTACGCCCGTGACCGCGGGCTCGTCCCGGCCGGCGCCGGAGAGTCGGACGAAGCGAAAGGGTCGGGCTCATGAGCTGCGGAAAGCCGCACGAGACTGACTGCAGTGAAGTACTCGATCACCTCTACGAGTACCTGGACCATGAGATGCCGGACACCGACTGCAGCAAGTTCGAGCACCACTTCGAGGAGTGCTCGCCGTGCCTCGAGAAGTACGGGCTCGAGCAGGCGGTGAAGAAGCTGGTCAAGCGGTGCTGCGGCCATGACGACGTGCCCGCCGGGCTGCGGGCGAAGGTCATGGGACGCATCGAACTGATCCGGTCCGGCCAGGCGGTTCCCGATCACGACGTGACGGTCTCGGATCTGCCGGCGGGCGCCCAGGAGGGCTGAGGCCCCCACACGTACACACGAACGAACAGGCCGCGACATTTCGTCGCGGCCTGTTCGTCGTCGGCGCTGTTCGGGCTCTGTATGCAATACCGTCACCCGAATGTGCTAATCCGTGGCCGTGGTGCCATGGGAATCACCCATTGCCGCCCCTGCTCCCCGCCCGCCGATCTATTCTCCGGAGCCTTGACGGGCTTGCCCGGCCGTACGGTCCGGGCCACGCGAGGGGAGCGCCATGCGGTCGGTTCCGCCGTGTGCCCGCGTCTTCATCGCCTGCGTCGCCGTGGGCGCCACCGCCTGTGCGGCCCCCGCTCTGACGCCGCGCACCCCGTGGCCCGCGGTCGTGCTGCTGGCGCTGCTGTACGCCGGGTGCGAGCAGGCGCCGCGGCTGCGCATCGCCGGGCGCCGGGCGCCCGAGGGCATGGGCACCTTCTTTCCGGTGCTGCTTGCCGGAGCGTTCCTTCTGCCGCCCGAGGCCGCCGCGCTGGTCGCCGTACCCGGCGGGCTGCTGGCCAGTGTCGAGCAGCGGCCCCAGTGGGTACGCCGGGTCTGGCGCGCCGCCCAACTCGCCCTGAGCGCCTCGGCGGCGGCCGCGGTGCACACGGCATTGGGCGGGCGCGGTGCCGTGACGGCCGCGGACTTCCCGTACGTCCTCGTGCCCGTCGGGGCCGCCGTACTGGCGTTCTGCTGTGTGCTGTCGTACCTGGACAGCGGCATCCTCGCGGCGGCGAGGGGAGTGCCTCCCGTGCCGTTCAGGCCGAGGCGATGCGCGGCGGTGCCGGTCGCGTGGCGGGGGCTGCTCCTGCGCTCGCTCGCGCCTGTCGGGGTGCACGGCCTCGCCGGGCTGATGATGGCCGTGCTCTGGCGCAGCCCGTACGGTCCGCTGGCCGCGCTGCTCGTGCTGCTGCCGATGTACGTCTCCTGCTGGGCGTTCGCGCAGTACCACCACGAGCAGACCGCGCACCGGGCCACCATCCGGGCACTCGTGCAGGCGGTCGACATCAAGGACGAGTACACGCGCGGGCACAGTGAGCGCGTCGGACAGGCGTCGATGATGATCGCGCGGGAGCTGGGGATGGACGACGAGCGGGTCGAGGTGCTGCGGTTCGCGGGCATCCTGCACGACGTCGGGAAACTCGGCGTACCGACACGGCTGCTCAGGAAGGACGGGCCGCTGACCCCCCAGGAGCGGCGCGTCATCGAGCTGCATCCGGAGTACGGCCACGAGATGGTCCGCGGCATCGGGTTCCTGGGGGAGGCGCGGACGGCGATCCTGCACCATCACGAGCGGCTGGACGGCAGCGGTTACCCGTACGGGCTCGTGGGCTCCCAGATCCCCGAGTGCGCGCGGGTGGTGGCGGTCGCGGACGCCTTCGACGCGATGACGTCGACGCGGTCGTACCGGAGGGCACGGCCGGTGGCGGTCGCGGTGGAGGAACTGGAACGGTGCGCGGGAGCCCAGTTCGACCCGCAGATGGTACGGGCCCTGGTGCGCGCCCTCGGGCGCCACGGCTGGCACCCGGCGGTCACGGCGGACGAGCCAGGCCCCGGCGGGGCGGTGCCCGCCGCGCGCCAGGCCCCTGTCCGTGCGGACAACGCGTCGTGACCGGGCTGGGGGGCCCGGACCCGGAGGCCCTGCGCGGCTCCGCGGCCCGGGGCTCGCGCCGCTCCGCGACGCAGGCGTTGCGCCGCTCCGCGGCGGGCATTCTGCGCCGCTTCGCCCCGGAAGCGTTGCGCCGCTCCGCGGCCCAGGCCTCACGCCGCTCCGCGACGGCGATTCTGCGCCGCTCCGCGGCGAAGGCCTCACCCGGCTCCGCGCCGAAGGCCGCAATCCGCTCTGCGGCGAAGGCTTCGCCGGGCTCCGCGCCGAAGGGCGCAAACCGCACCGCGACGAAGGCCTTACACCGCTCCGCACCAAAGGCCGCCCGCCACTCCGCGGCCGAGAAACCCCGCCGCTCTGCGGCGGAGGAACCTCGTCACTCTGCGGCGGAGGAACCTCGTCACTCTGCGGCGGAGGAACCTCGTCACTCTGCGGCGGAGGAACCTCGTCACTCCGCGGCGGAGAAACCCCGCCACTCCGCGGCCCAGAAACCTCGCCGCTCTGCCCCACACCGCCCCCGTCACTCCGCGCCGCAGAAACCCCGCCACTCCGCGCCGAGGTCGAACAAAGGCCGCATCCCCACGCGCATCCCCGCCCGCATCCCCACCCTCGTCCACGCCTCCGCCGCTCTGGTCGTCCTCGGCGCCCTCGCCTGGACCTTCTGGCATGGGCTCGACGAGCGCGGGACCGCACTGGCGTTCGGGCTGCTCATCCTCGTCGGGGAGCTGGCGCGGTGGAGCGGTGGCGGGGCGGGCGTCGACCGGGAGCCCGCGCCGCTCGCGACCGCCGGGGCGCTGGCCTACGCGCTGCTCGGTGACAACGCGGGGCAGCCCACCCACCACGGCGTCCACCAGGTGGTCACCGTCGCCGTCGCGGCCGGGCTCGTCGGGTGCGTACCGCATGTGGCGCTGGGCCGCGGGCCCTCGCTCGACCACATCGCGCGGCGCGTGCTGACGGTCGTCTTCGCCGCCGTCTGCGTCCAGCCGCTGTACAACTCGGGGAAGCTGCAGGAGTGGGTGGGCAACGGGCCGTACCACGCGCTGTGGGTCGTAGCGGTTCTCGCGCTCACCGCGCTCTGCGATGCCGTGCTCGCCGCGGCCATGGCGCACGCCCGCACCGGCTGGCCGTTCGGGCCCCTGCTGAGGGACGAACTGCGCGCCATGCTCGGCATCGGCTCCGCGGTCTGCGCGACGGGAGCGGTGATGTCGCTTGCGGTCGCCGTCGCCGGACTGTGGGCGCTACCCGTCTTCTCGCTGCCGCTGCTGCTCACCCAACTCGCCTACCGCCGCTATGCCGCGGTGCGCACCACCTACCGGGAGACCATCGCGTCCCTCGCCCGGGCCACCGAGATCGCCGGATACACCCCGCCGGGCCACGCCCGCCGCGTCGCCGCGCTCAGCCAGGCGGTGGGCCGCGAGCTGGGCCTGTCCGAACCGGACCTCACCGTCCTCGAGTACGCGGCCCTCATGCACGACATCGGGCAGCTGTCCCTGGTCGATCCCGTCCCGGCCGGGGCCACCGCCGTGCTGCCTCCCGAGGAGCAGCGGCGCATCGCCCTGCTCGGCGGCGCCGTGGTGCGCCACACCGGGGTGCCCGCCGAGGTCGCCGTCGTCGTGGAGCGGCAGGCCGATCCGTACCGCGACCAGCCCCTGCCGGCCCGCATCGTGCGGGCGGCGAACGCCTACGACGAACTGGTGCGCGAGGAGGGGCCCGGGGGGCCGCTCACCGCGCTGGAGCGGCTGCGGCTGGCCACCGGCCACGACTACGCGCCGGAGGTGGTGGAATCGCTCGTCCGGGTGCTCTCGCGGGGGACCTCGGTCCTCTGGCAGCGGGCCGTCTGACCATGGCCTAGGCCGGGTAACCGATGGGTAATGAGCGCCCGTCCGACCGTACGTGGTTGGATGCGAACAACAGGGGCAGGTCGGAGGCTGCACTGTCTTCTCAACACTGGCAGGCGGGAATCGTGAGGATCTTCGGCAAGGGACGGCATCGGCCCTCCGCCTCATGGCGGCAGGCCACCGACCGGGCTTTCACGCTCATCGGGGACGGCCGGTACGAGGACGCGGGCGCGCTCCTGACGCGCGCGGCGGACCTGGAGCCGTGGCTGTCAGAGTCCTGGTTCAACCTCGCCCTTCTCCACAAGTTCCGGCACGACTGGGAGCAGGCGCGGGCGGCCGGCCTGCGGGCTGTGGCCCTGCTGGACCGGGACACGGGCGCCCCCGACTGGTGGAACGTCGGCATCGCGGCGACCGCCCTGCAGGACTGGCCGCTGGCGCGGCGGGCCTGGCAGGCGTACGGGCTGCGGGTGCCGGGCGGCGCGGCGGCCGGCGGCCAGCCCACCGGCATGGAGCTCGGCAGCGCGGCCGTGCGGCTCTCGCCCGAGGGCGAGGCCGAGGTCGTGTGGGGCCGCAGGCTCGACCCGGCGCGGATAGAGGTGCTCTCCGTGCCGCTGCCGTCATCGGGCCGCCGCTGGGGCGAGGTCGTGCTGCACGACGGTGTCCCGCACGGCGAGCGGACGACGTCCACCGGCCACTCGTACCCCGTCTTCGACGAGATCGAGCTGTGGGCGCCCTCGCCCGTGCCCACCTGGGTCGTGCTCCTGGAGGCCGACACCGAGGACGACCGGGACGCCCTGGAGCGGCTCGCGGCCGACGCGGGCTTCGCCGCCGAGGACTGGTCCTCGTCCGTCCGGCTGCTGTGCCGCATGTGCTCGGAGAGCCGGATGCCGAGCGACGAGGGCGACGGCGACCACCTCGACCCGCACGACCACAGCGAACCCGGCCATCCCGGGCCGCTCGGCCACCGCACCGACGGACAGCTGTGGGTGCCTGAACGGGAGTGCGGTATAGCCGCGCCCGCGTCCCTGGTACGCGGGCTGCTGGACGGCTGGGTGGCCGACAGCCCGGACTCCCGGGACTGGCGGGATCTCGAAGAAGTCTGCTGACTCCTCCCCGTAGGCTGTACCCGCATCACATCGGAGTTACCACGGAAGGCGTACGGCGGAGATGGCGCAGCAGGACACTGAGCAGGAGCGGGCCGGGAGCTCGGCGGTTCTCCCCGTGGACGACGAGGGTTTCGTCATCGACACCGAGGACTGCGAGGCGCGTGAGACGGCCTACCGGGAGCGCGGGACGTCCCGGCCGATCACGGTCGTCGGTAACCCGGTGCTGCACAAGGAGTGCAAGAACGTCACCGAGTTCGACGACAAGCTGGCGCAGCTGATCGACGACATGTTCGCGAGCCAGCGCACCGCCGAGGGCGTGGGTCTCGCCGCCAACCAGATCGGCGTCGATCTGAAGGTCTTCGTCTACGACTGCGGGGACGACGAGGGTGTGCGCCACGTGGGCGTCGTCTGCAACCCCGTCCTCCAGGAGCTGCCGGCCGACGAGCGTCGGCTCGACGACTCCAACGAGGGCTGCCTGTCCGTCCCGACGGCTTACGCCTCGCTGGCCCGCCCCGACTACGCGGTGGTGACGGGCCAGGACGAGAAGGGCAACCCCATCAAGGTGCGCGGCACGGGCTACTTCGCGCGGTGCCTGCAGCACGAGACGGACCACCTGTACGGGTACCTGTACATCGACCGGCTCTCCAAGCGGGACCGCAAGGACGCCCTGCGGCAGATGGCGGAGGGTACACCGCGCTACCCGGTCGTTCCGAACGACTGATCCGCACCGCCCCAACAGCTTTGCGCGTGGGGCGGCATCACTCCAACTCACGTGGTTCCAGGTGCCGTTGAGGTGGCTGGGACCTGTGGTGATCGGCGCCTGCCCGGGATCTCCCGGGCAGGCGCCGCTGTCTGTGTGCTGCGCCTGACCGAATCTGAGCGGTCAGATCCGGTCGCGGATGGTCCAACTTCGGCCTGTCAAGGGTGCTTTCTCGGCCATTGTTGAGGCGGCGAAGACTGAAGAAACGTTCCTCGAGCGGTCGGTTGTGCTGTGAATGAATGAGCACGCGGGATATTCAGGGGCGCACGCGCCCGGCAGGACGGGGAGGGCGTGGCGTCACCGGCGACTGACAGGGGTTTGCTCGTGCCTGCTTTCACACAGAGCACCGCGCCGTTACAGGCTTCGGTCCCACCAGCGCAGCGCGCGCCGCGCAGGCAGCTTGATCGTGTGCACATCAAGAACTTGCTGTCGGCGTCTTGGCAAGGGCCACGACTCCGGACAAGGGTTTCTCGCAAGCCGGGCATAGCTGTTATGCCCGTTGGTCGCGGGCAGATAAGGACCATGCCATGACAATGACAAGCGAGGTAGCCACCCTTTCTTCCCGGCCGGACAGCTCCGTTGAGTTCCCTGCGGTGACCTTGCCGGGGCCGAGGGCATTCCAGGAAGAGCTTCGGCTTTGGCCGTTTGATCTGCCTTTCCCGTACAGGATCAGTCACGAAGCTGACCGCGTGGCCGCCCATAGTCGTGAGTGGGTCCAGCGGATGGGGTTGGTTTCCGGAGAAGCGGCACTACACCGCCATGATCGTCACAACATGGCTCTGTTTGCCTGCGTGAGTTACCCCGACGCACCTCGTGAAGGTCTGAATCTGGTCAGCGACTGGGTTTCCTGGTGGGCGATTTGGAACGACTTTCCTGACGACCCTGCTTTCGTCCAGGAGCCGGGCCGCCCGGAGCGGTTCTTCGCGTCGCTGGCTGCGGTCGTCACCCCATCACCCCAACCTCTCACGCCCGTGTCGACCGATCCCCACATCAACGCTTTCACCGATGTCTGGAGGCGCTGGTGCCAGGGGATGTCGCCTCAATTCGTCACGCGTACAAGGAAGCACTGGGTGGACTGGTTCGCCTCCTGCCGCACACGCTGCGAGCACCGTCGCGACAGCCGCACCCTGGGTGTCGAGGAATACCTTGCGCTTCGCGATATGACGGGAGCGGTGCTGCTGGAGATGGATGCCGCTGAGAGGGCCGGCGGCTACGAGGTGCGGCCCGAGTTCCTCGAGAGCTCTCCCCTCAAGGTGATGCGTCGGATCACCATGCGGGTCATCAACATCACCCAGGATGTGCAGTCCCTCGCGAAGGAAGAGGCCGCAGGCGATCAGCACAACATGGTGATCGTTCTGGAGCGACAGCAGAATCTCACGCGCGAGAAGGCTCTCCGGCAGATTCATGAACGAATCCGCGGGTACACCGACTCCTTCCTCGGATACGAGGCTGAGATCCCCCATTTTCTCGACACGCTCATGGTGCCCGTCGAGGAGCGGACGTCGATTTACCGTCACGCCGCCGATCTACGCTCGCTGATGCGTGGCTGCGTCGACTTCTGTTCGGCGTCCGGGCGCTACCAATAGGGGCTGGGCGTACATTCAGGCGGCCTTCGGGCCCCTGAAGGTACGCCGGTACGCGTTCGGGGTCGTCCCCAGCGCCCGCAGGAACTGGTGGCGCATCGCCGCCGCATTGCCGAACCCGGCGCGCCCGGCGATCGCGTCCACGGTCTCGTCCGAACGCTCCAGCAACTCCTGGGCGAGCAGGACGCGTTGGCGCAGCAGCCAGCGGTAGGGCGTGGTGCCGGTCTCCTGCTGGAAGCGGCGGGCGAAGGTCCGCGGCGACATATGGGCCCGTGCCGCCAGCCGCTCCACGGTGATCTCCTCGTCGAGGTGCTCCTCCATCCACGCCAGCACACCGCCGACGGTGTCGCAGGGACTGTGGGGCAGCGGCCGCTCGACGTACTGGGCCTGGCCGCCGTCGCGGTGCGGCGGGACCACCATGCGCCGCGCGATGGCGTTGGCGACCTCCACGCCGTGCTCCTCGCGGACGATGTGCAGGCACGCGTCGATGCCGGCGGCGGTGCCCGCCGAGGTGATGACGGCCCCCTCGTCGACGTACAGCACATCCGGCTCGACACGGGTCCGAGGGTGGCGTACGGCCAGTTCGGCAGCGTGTCGCCAGTGGGCGGCGCAGCGGCGGCCGTCCAGCAGACCCGCCGCGCCGAGCACGAAGACGCCGGAACACACGGACAGGACGCGCGCGCCGCGCTCCGTGGCCCGGCCCAGGGCGGCGAGCAGCTCCTCGGGATAGGTGCGGTTCACATACGACTCGCCGGCCGGTACGGCGATGAGGTCGGCCTCCTCGAGCCGGTCGATGCCGTGCTGTGTCTGTACGGAGAACCCGGCGTGCGTGCTGAGCACCGGGCCCTCCGCGGAGGCCACCGCGAAGTCGTACACCGGCAGCCCTTCGTCGCTGCGGTCGAGGCCGAACACCTCGCAGACCACGCCGAGTTCGAAGGGGTGCACACCGTCGAGCAGTACTGCGGCCACGTTCTTCAGCATGTCTGCCAGTGTGCCGCAGGCGTGGCAGTAATTCGAGGGTTGGTGACTGTTCTGCCACTGACGCCGTCGTCCGGCGCGCGCGACAGTAGCGACATGAACGCATTCCTGGACTACCTGACCGTCCTGTCCCTCTTCCTCCTCCTCGCCGCACCGGCACTTGCCGGCCACGCCCACGAACGCCGTATCGACCGCCAGTTGCGCGCCGCCGAGGCGGCAGACGACGCTGCCGGCGGTCCGCTCCTCCCCCGTGGGGAGCGGACCAGCCGGCAGGACTTCGGGCGCGCGGCCTGAAGGGTCATGTCGCCCGAAGGATCAGGTGGCCTGAAGGGCCATGTGGCCCGGAAAGGCACCACGCGGCCCGAAGTGGCCTAGAAGTCGTCGTCGAAGGAGACCGAGCCCTCCACCGCGACCTGGTACGCCGACGGGCGGCGCTCGAAGAAGTTGGTCAGCTCCTGGACGCCCTGGAGCTCCATGAAGGCGAAGGGGTTCTCGGAGCCGTACACCGGTGCGAAGCCGAGCCGCTGCAGCCGCTGGTCGGCGACGCACTCCAGGTACTGCCGCATCGACTCCGTGTTCATGCCGGGGAGACCGTCACCGCACAGGTCGCGCGCGAACTGCAGCTCGGCCTCGACGGCCTCCTCCAGCATGTCGGTGACCTGCTGCTGCAACTCGTCGTCGAAGAGGTCCGGCTCCTCCTTGCGGACGGTGTCCACGACGTCGAAGGCGAAGGACATGTGCATCGTCTCGTCCCGGAACACCCAGTTGGTGCCGGTCGCCAGGCCGTGCAGCAGGCCCCGGGAGCGGAACCAGTACACGTAGGCGAAGGCGCCGTAGAAGAACAGCCCCTCGATGCACGCCGCGAAGCAGATCAGGTTCAGCAGGAAGCGGCGGCGGTCCGCCTTGGACTCCAGGCGGTCGATCTTCTCCACCGAGTCCATCCACTTGAAGCAGAACTCGGCCTTCTCGCGGATGGACGGGATGTTCTCGACCGCCGCGAAGGCGGCCGCGCGGTCCTCCGGGTCGGGCAGGTACGTGTCGAGCAGCGTCAAGTAGAACTGGACGTGGACCGCTTCCTCGAAGAGCTGCCTGCTGAGGTACAGGCGGGCCTCGGGGGAGTTGATGTGCTTGTACAGCGTCAGGACCAGGTTGTTCGCGACGATCGAGTCGCCTGTCGCGAAGAACGCGACCAGTCGGCCGATCAGGTGCTGCTCACCGGGGCTCAGCTTGGCGAGGTCGGCGACGTCCGAGTGGAGGTCGACCTCCTCCACGGTCCAGGTGTTCTTGATGGCGTCCCGGTAGCGCTCGTAGAAGTCGGGGTAGCGCATGGGGCGCAGGGTCAGTTCGAAGCCCGGGTCGAGGAGGTTCTTCTCGGCGGTCGGGGTGGTCGGGGTGGGCATTACTGGCAGGCCTCGCAGGACTCGGGGTTCTCAAGGGAGCAGGCGACGGCGTCGGGGTCGGCGACCTGCTGGACGGGGATCGGGGTCTGCGCCTGCGCCTTGGCCGCGCGGGCGATGCGCGTCGCCGGGCGCGAGCGCAGGTAGTACGTCGTCTTCAGGCCCTGCTTCCAGGCGTACGCGTACATCGAGGAGAGCTTGCCGATGGTCGGCGTCTCCATGAACAGGTTCAGGGACTGCGACTGGTCCAGGAACGGGGTGCGGGCGGCCGCCATGTCGATCAGGCCGCGCTGCGGGATCTCCCACGCCGTGCGGTACAGGGCGCGTACGTCCTCGGGGATCCAGGCGAAACCTTGCACCGAGCCGTTCGCGTCGCGCAGGGCCTCGCGGGTGCGGGCGTCCCATACGCCGAGCTGCTTCAGGTCGTTCACCAGGTACGAGTTGACCTGGAGGAACTCTCCGCTGAGCGTCTCGCGCTTGAAGAGGTTGGAGACCTGCGGCTCGATGCACTCGTAGACGCCCGCGATGGACGCGATGGTGGCGGTCGGCGCGATGGCCAGCAGGAGGGAGTTGCGCATGCCCGTCGTGGCGATGCGCTCCCGCAGGGCCGCCCACCGCTCCGGCCAGGTCAGCTCCACGCCGTAGTGGTCGGGGTGCAGGACGCCGCGGGCGGTACGGGTCTTCTCCCAGGCGGGCAGCGGGCCGTTGCGCTCGGCGAGGTCGGCCGACGTTTCGTACGCGGCGAGCATGATCCGCTCGGCGATCCGCGTGGACAGCGCTTTCGCCTGGGCCGAGTCGAAGGGCAGCCGCAGCTTGAAGAACACGTCCTGCAGGCCCATGGCGCCCAGGCCCACCGGGCGCCACTTGGCGTTGGAGCGGCCGGCCTGCTCGGTCGGGTAGAAGTTGATGTCGACGACACGGTCGAGGAAGGTCACGGCGGTACGGACCGTCGCGTCCAGCCGCTCCCAGTCGATGTCGCCGTCGGCCACGAAGGCGCCGAGGTTGACCGACCCCAGGTTGCAGACCGCCGTCTCGCCGTCGTCCGTGACCTCCAGGATCTCGGTGCACAGGTTGGAGGAGTGGACCGTGTGGCCCGGCTCCGCCGTCTGGTTGGCGGTGCGGTTGGCTGCGTCCTTGAAGGTCATCCAGCCGTTGCCGGTCTGCGCGAGGGTGCGCATCATGCGGCCGTAGAGGTCGCGGGCAGGGATGGTCTTGCGCGCGAGCCCCTCGGCCTCCGCCTTGCGGTACGCGGCGTCGAACTCCTCGCCCCACAGGTCGACCAGCTCGGGCACGTCGGCGGGGGAGAACAGCGACCACTGCTCGTCGGCGTCGACCCGGCGCATGAACTCGTCCGGGATCCAGTGCGCGAGGTTGAGGTTGTGCGTGCGCCGTGCGTCCTCACCGGTGTTGTCGCGCAGCTCCAGGAACTCCTCGATGTCGGAGTGCCAGGTTTCCAGGTAGACCGCGGCCGCGCCCTTGCGCCGGCCGCCCTGGTTCACCGCGGCGACCGAGGCGTCGAGGGTCTTCAGGAACGGCACGATGCCGTTGGAGTGCCCGTTCGTACCGCGGATCAGCGAACCTCGGGAGCGGATACGGGAGTACGACAGGCCGATGCCGCCCGCGTGCTTCGAGAGGCGGGCCACCTGGTGGTACCGCTCGTAGATCGAGTCGAGCTCGTCCAGCGGCGAGTCCAGCAGATAGCAGGAGGACATCTGCGGGTGCCGCGTACCGGAGTTGAAGAGCGTGGGCGATGAGGGCAGGTAGTCGAGGCGGCTCATCAGGCCGTACAGGGCCGCCACTTCGTCCACCGACCGGGGAGTGTCGTCCTCCGCGAGACCGGCGGCGACCCGCAGCATGAAGTGCTGCGGGGTCTCGATGACGTGCCGGGTGATCGGGTGCCGCAGCAGATAGCGGCTGTGCAGCGTGCGCAGCCCGAAGTAGCCGAACCGATCGTCGTTGCCTTCTGCGATCGAGGCGTCCACCAGCGCGTCCAGCCGCGCCGCGTGCAGCCGTACGAACTCCTGGGTACGGTCGGCGATCAGGCCCTCGCGGTGCCCGACCGCGACCGACTCGGAGAAGGACCGGACCCCCTGGGACGCGGCCTCCTCGGCGATGCTGATCGTCAGCAGCCGCGCCGCCAGCTTCGAGTACGCCGGGTCTTCCGAGATCAGGCCCGCGGCGGCCTCGGTGGCAAGCTCGCGCAGCTCGGCCTCGTCAGCGGCGGCGGACCGGCCGCGCAGCGCTGCGGCGGCGACCCGGCCGGGGTCGGCGTGGGGGAGGTCGGCGGTGAGGTCGGTCAGGGTGCGCAGCAGTGCGGCACCGGGACCGCCCGACTCGGGCTCGGCCTCTGTCCGGGACGCTGAAGCCGGATCGGCTGGCGCGATGGTCACGTGGAGCTCTCCCTCGCTGGCTCGGGGCCTCTGGGAGGGAAGCGGGCGCACGGGCACACGCAGGGCAGCGCGGGCCGCGTCCACCAGCCCACTCCGCGAGGCCCGGACGTCGTCGGCACCCGGAACGGACGGACCGGGTGCACCGTCGGCAGGTCCTCGGACTTACGGGTACACGAACGCGCACCAGTACACCGTTGCGGGACAGTTCCGGACTTGCACCGGATTCCCCTGCGGCGACAGCGAGATGAGCATACATCTTGTGCCGAGTCGTCGCGGCGCCCCTACATGTTGTGTCGGGTTGTGAGTTGTGCGGGGCTGGAATCGCCATGCCCCTCGCGGTGTCCTTCGCTGCCTAGAGCTCCAGCGCGTAGGTGAGCAGCATGATGTCGTCGAGATGCGGGATCGGGTTCCAGTCGCGCTCGGGGGTGCGGGTGAAGCCGAGGCGCTCGTATATCCGGTGGGCGGTGTGCATGGTGCGCTGCGTGGACAGGACGACGCGTACGCAGCCGTCGACCGCCCGTGCGCGATCGATGCAGGCGCGGACGAGCGCCTCTCCGGCACCTCTGCCGCGCGCTTCCGGGGAGACTGCGAGCATCCGGATCTCAGCCTCGCCCTCGCGCGCGATGTCCGCCATCGGGCCGCCGGCCGGCACGAACGTCACGCCCCCGATCACCCGGTCGTTCGCCACGGCGACCAGCACCTCAGCGGCAGCTGCCCGCTTCGCAACGTCCCGCAGTTCGCCGAGGTAATCGTCGCTCTCGCCGAAGTCGAGCAGCCCGTCCCCGAGATACGCCCGCGCGGTGATCTCGCCCAGCTCCGCGTACTCCCCGGGCTCCGCCCGCCTGATCACGATGTCCATGCGGTGCAGTGTGCCCCACGGGTACGACAACGGGCCGCCGGATTTCCCGGCGGCCCGTGTCACCTGCTGTCACCTGCGCAAAGGACTCAGTGCGAGGCCCCCGCCGTAGCCGGCGGCAGCTCCGTCTTGACGCCCGGGTCGCCTGCCTCGCCCGTGTAGTCCTCCGGCGACGTCTCGTCGACGCCGTCCGGCGCCTTCACGGCGCGCAGCACGAAGGTGAGGACCACGGTCACCACCAGGTTCAGCACGAAGGCCGTGAGGCCGATGTAGCCGATCTCGCCGATGCCGGGGATCTCCGCCGAGGAGCCGCCGAAGTGCTTCTGGGTGGGGCTGGCCACGCCGTACGCCGCGAGCGTGCCGTAGACCATGCCGACCGCCCAGCCCGCGAGCAGCGCCCAGCGGTGGAACCAGCGCGTGAACAGGCCGCCCACCAGCGCCGGGAAGGTCTGCAGGATCCAGATGCCGCCAAGGAGCTGGAAGTTGATCGCGACGGTCTTGTCCATGGTCAGGACGAAGGCCAGCGCGCCGACCTTCACCAGCAGCGACACCAGCTTGGAGACCTTGGTCTCCTGTTCGGGCGTCGCGTCGGGCTTCAGGAAGTCCTTGTAGATGTTCCGCGTGAAGAGGTTGGCCGCGGCGATGGACATGATCGCGGCCGGGACGAGCGCGCCGATGCCGATGGCGGCGAAGGCGACACCCGCGAACCAGTCGGGGAACATGTCCTCGAAGAGCTGCGGGATCGCCAGCTGCCCGTTCTGCACCTTGATGCCGGCCGCGATCGCCATGAAGCCGAGCAGACCGAGGAAGCCCAGCATCAGCGAGTACAGCGGCAGGATGGTGGAGTTGCGGCGGATGACGTCACGGCTGCGGCTGGACAGCACGGCCGTCACCGAGTGCGGGTACATGAACAGGGCGAGCGCCGAGCCCAGCGCCAGCGTGGCGTACGTCCACTGCGAGGGATCGGCCGGGGCCACCGCGCCGCGCGGCTTCCCGGTCGCCGGGTTGATCTGCGCGAAGGCGTCGCCCGCCTTGGCGAAGATGTCGTCGAATCCACCCAGCTTGATGGGGATGTAGATGATCGCGACCGCGATGACGATGTAGATCAGCGCGTCCTTGACGAAGGCGATCAGCGCCGGGGCCCGCAGACCGGACGAGTAGGTGTACGCGGCGAGCACACCGAAGGCGATCAGCAGTGGCAGGTCCTTGATGAACCAGTGCGTGTTCTCGCCGCCGCCCACGCCCATCACGTCGAGCACCGCCTGGATGCCGACGAGCTGGAGCGCGATGTACGGCATCGTGGCGAGGATGCCGGTGACCGCGACGGCCAGCGACAGGCCCTTGGAGCCGAAGCGTCCGCGGACGAAGTCCGAGGTGGTGACGTACCCGTGCTTGTGCGACACCGACCACAGACGCGGCAGGAACACGAACATCAGCGGGTAGATGAGGATCGTGTACGGCACCGCGAAGAAGCCGGCCGCGCCCGCCGCGTAGATCGCCGCCGGTACGGCCACGAAGGTGTAAGCCGTGTAGAGGTCGCCGCCGAGCAGGAACCAGGTGATCCAGGTGCCGAACGACCGGCCGCCCAGGCCCCATTCGTCGAGGCTGTTCTCGTTCTCGGCCCTGCGCCAGCGCGAGGCCAGGAAGCCCATGACCGTGACGGCCACGAAGAAGAGGATGAAGACGGCGAGTGCCACGCCGTTCACGCCGTCCTTCACTGGGACGCACCCCCCTCACGGGAGGCGCGGCGAGCGGCCTGGTCCCGCTGCCACAGCTTGTAGGCCGTCACCGTCAGCACGGACGATATGACCACCCACGCCATCTGGTACCAGTAGAAGAACGGGATGCCGATGAGGGCCGGGTCGGTCTTCGCGTAGGAGCCCACCCAGAGCATCGCGACGAACGGCGCGAACAGGCACACGGCTATCACCACCCTCACCGGTGTGACGACCGGTCCTCTCGCTTCAGGTTCTTGTGGCATACGGCGGCTCCGTCCCCTCGCTGACCCCATTGATCACTGATCACTTGGCAATGCGGGGGCAATCTAGGGGACGGTTCCGCTTTATGGAACCCCTGTCCGGATAGCGGACGTCAGTGTTCGGAGGTGCTCACCGGAGCGGGATCCGGCTCCTGATCAGGTCAGCAGCAGCGGAAGCCCTGGCGTGGGTCCGACTCCTGCCGGTCCGTCAGCATCCGCTCGAAATCGCGCCGGGGCGGCACGGATGCGGTGGGATGATCCCTTCTGACGTGGGCGACATACCGCTCGTACGCGGACTCACCGGTCAGCTCGCGGACGTACCACCGCACCCAGCGCAGCCCTCTCAGCAGCACGGTCACGATGCCTGTGTCACCTCCCGGTCGCGGCTCGCGGTGGCCAGTTCGGCCTTCTCCTCCTGCGTCGGGATCAGCCCGGCCGGAGCGACCAGCTTCGACTCGACGTACGGCGTCTCGCTCAGCCGGCTCGCCTCCGGATTGCGCAGGTGCCTGACGCAGATCCGGGCCGCGTCCACGATCACGACCACGATGAGAAGGGCGAGGACCGCCGACAGGACGCCGTCCACCGTGGAGTTGGTGACGATGGTGTGCATGTCGTCCATGTTCTTGGCGGGCGGCAGGACCTTGCCCGCGTCGATGCCGTCCTGGTAGTTCGCCCGCTGCTGGAAGAAGCCCACGCGCGGGTCGCTGGAGAACACCTTCTGCCAGCTGGCGGTCAGCGTGACCGTCGCGTCCCAGGCCAGCGGAACCGCGGTGATCCAGGCCCACTTGAGGCGCCCGGACTTGACCAGCAGGGTCGTGCAGACGGCGAGCGCCACGGCCGCGAGCAGCTGGTTGGCGATGCCGAAGATCGGGAACAGCTGGTTGATCCCGCCGAGCGGCTCGTGCACGCCGATCCAGAGGAAGTAGCCCCACAGCCCCACCACGGCGGCACTCGTCAGGACGAGTCCGGGCTTCCAGCTGACGTCCCGGAACGGCTTGTAGACGTTGCCCAGCATGTCCTGGAGCATGAAGCGGCCCACGCGCGTGCCCGCGTCCAGCGCGGTCAGGATGAACAGCGCCTCGAACATGATCGCGAAGTGATACCAGAACGCCCGCAGGCCGCCCCCGGTGACCTGCGAGAAGATCTCGGAGACGCCGACGGCGAGAGTGGGCGCGCCACCGGTCCGCGACAGCAGTGTCGCCTCCCCTACGTTCTTCGCGGCCGCCGCCAGTTCCTGCGGGGAGATCGAGTAGCCGAAGTTCGCGACCGCCTGCGACGCGGACTGCACGCTGTCCCCGATGACGCCCGCCGGCGCGTTCATCGCGAAGTACAGACCGGGGTCGATGATGCAGGCCGCGATCAGCGCCATGACCGCCACGGACGACTCCATCAGCATGGAGCCGTAGCCGATCATCCGGACCTGCGTCTCCTTCTGGATCATCTTCGGCGTCGTACCCGACGAGATGAGGGCGTGGAAGCCGGACAGCGCCCCGCACGCGATGGTGATGAAGACGAACGGGAAGAGGGAGCCCGCGAACACCGGCCCGTCGCCGCGCGACGCGAAGTCCGTGACGGCGTCCATCTTCAGTGTCGGCAGCGCGATGACGACGCCGAGCGCGAGCAGCCCTATCGTGCCGAGCTTCATGAAGGTGGAGAGGTAGTCGCGGGGCGCCAGCAGCATCCACACGGGCAGGACGGAGGCGACGAAGCCGTACGCCACCATCCAGATGACCAGCGTCGACGGCTTGAGCGTGAAGGTGTCGGCGAGCGAGGACTCCGCGACCCAGCGGCCCGCGACGATCGCGAACAGCAGCAGCGCCACACCGATCAGCGAGACCTCGGTGACCCGCCCCGGCCTGATCACCCGCAGATAGAAGCCCATCAGCAGCGCGATCGGGATCGTCATCGCGATGGAGAAGGTGCCCCACGGGGACTGGGCGAGGGCGTTGACGACGACCAGCGCCAGCACCCCGAGCAGGATGATCATGATGGCGAAGGCGGCGAGCAGCGCGGCCGCGCCGCCGAACGGCCCTATCTCCTCGCGCGCCATCTGCCCGAGCGAGCGCCCGTCGCGCCGCGTCGAGAAGAACAGCACCACCATGTCCTGCACGGCACCCGCGAAGATGACGCCGACGATGATCCAGATGGTGCCGGGCAAGTAGCCCATCTGTGCGGCCAGTACGGGACCGACGAGCGGCCCGGCGCCGGCGATCGCCGCGAAGTGGTGGCCGAGCAGCACACGGCGGTCGGTCGGATGGAAGTCGATGCCGTTGTCCAGCCGTTCGGCCGGGGTGGCCCGGGTCTTGTCGACCTTCAGTACGCGGTTCGCGATGAACTTCGAGTAGAAGCGGTACGCGATGGCGTACGAGCCGAGGGCCGCGGCCACCATCCAGGCGGCCGACACCTCCTCGCCCCGGGAGAGCGCGAGCACGGTCCAGCCCGCGGCGCCCACCAGCGCCACGAGCGTCCAGATGATGATGGTTCGCGGGCTTGTGCGGGGACTCGTTCGAGGGGCTGCGGTACGCACCGGGTCGTCCTCCCGTCCATACGACACAACGGGAGGACCGTAGAGCAGGAATGTGAGCTGCGCTACACCGCAGGCCGCTTGAGCCGCGCCACGGCTGCGTTCTTCCGGGGGATAACCCCCGTACCCCCAGCCGACACTGTGGCTGACGCCGCCTTACACCGCCGGCCTCTTGAGCCGCGCCACGGCTGCGTTCTTCCGGGGGGATAACCCCCGTACCCCCAGCCGGCACTGTGGCTGACGCCGCCTTACACCGCCGGCCTCTTGAGCCGCGCCACGAACTTGTACCGGTCGCCCCGGTACACCGACCGCACCCACTCCACCGGCTTGCCCTCGCCGTCCAGCGAGTGGCGCGACAGCATCAGCATCGGCAGGCCGACGTCGGTGCCCAGCAGGCCCGCCTCGCGCGGGGTCGCGAGCGAGGTCTCGATGGTCTCCTCGGCCTCCGCGAGATGCACGTCGTACACCTCGGCCAGCGCCGTGTAGAGCGAGGTGTACTTGACGAGGCTTCGCCTGAGCGCCGGGAAGCGCTTGGCGGACAGATGGGTCGTCTCGATCGCCATCGGCTCGCCGCTCGCCAGCCGCAGTCGCTCGATGCGCAGCACGCGCCCGCCGGCGCTTATGTCGAGCAGCCCGGCGAGCCTGTCGTCCGCGGTGATGTAGCCGATGTCGAGGAGCTGCGAGGTGGGTTCGAGGCCCTGGGCCCGCATGTCCTCGGTGTACGAGGTGAGTTGGAGGGCCTGCGAGACCTTGGGCTTGGCGACGAACGTGCCCTTGCCCTGGATGCGTTCGAGCCGCCCCTCGACGACCAGCTCCTGGAGGGCCTGGCGGACGGTCGTGCGCGAGGTGTCGAACTCGGTGGCCAGGGTGCGCTCGGGCGGTACCGGAGTGCCGGGCGGCATCGTGTCGGTCATGTCGAGCAAGTGCTTCTTGAGGCGGTAGTACTTCGGCACGCGCGCGGTGCGGCCCGCGTTCGCCGTCTCCGCCGTCGCGGACGTGCCCATCTCGGTCCCCGTGCTGCCCGCCTGGCTGCCCATCGTCCGCCTTTCCGGCTCCTGTGCTGCTGCTGTCGCCGTCACCGGCTCCTCCGTCTGTTGCGGCTCACATCGTGGCACGGCCCGGCCTGAGGGGGTCGTGCTCCCTCAGGTGTCGGTCCGATAACGGACGCGAGCGCCTTTCTTATACACCCTTGACACCCCTAAAGGTCTAGGCCAAGCTCCACCTACTGGTCTACACCATTAAAGACCAGTCCCAGCCCCACGGGCAGTCGTTCCTGCGCACCTTTCTCGTACGGCCCTTCGTGTACGGCGCAGTCCCGGGCGGTGATGGGGGGAGACTCTTGCAGCCCTGAGGAGGGTGGCGTGAAGCGCAAGCTGATAGCTGCGGTTGGCGCAGCGACGATGATGGCCTCGGTTGCGGCGTGCGGTGGGTCCGGCGGTGAGGCCGCGAAGGACCCGAAGGACCGCAAGGGTGAGCTGACCGTCTGGCTCATGACGGACGCCCAGAGCACCTGGCCCGAGCTGGTGAAGCAGGCCAACACCGCATTCAACAAGAAGTACCCCGGTGTCAAGGTCAAGATCCAGTACCAGCAGTGGTCGGACAAGACCAAGAAGCTCGACGCGGCCCTGGCCGGCGACAAGTTCCCGGACGTGGTCGAGCTCGGCAACACCGAGACCATGACGTACATCCTCAACGGCGCTCTCGGCGAGATCGACGCGAAGAAGTACGACAACTCCGACACGTGGATCAAGGGCCTCAAGGACACCTGTAGCTACGAGGGCAAGCTTTACTGCGTTCCTTACTACGCCGGTGCGCGCGTGGCCATCTACAACAAGTCGATGTTCAAGGCCGCGACCGGCAGCGACACGCTCCCGACGACCGAGGACGACCTGACCAAGGCCCTCGACAAGGTCCAGTCGAAGTACGGCAAGAAGGACAAGGCGTTCTCCGCCCTCTACCTCCCCGGCCGCTACTGGTACGCCGCGATGTCCTACGTCGCCGCGTACGGCGGCAAGATCGCCGAGTACGACGACTCCTCCAAGAAGTGGAAGGCCACCCTCTCCTCGCCCGAGGCCCAGGAAGGCATCAAGCACTACATCGAGCTGGTCAAGAAGTACAACCACGGTGACCAGACGAAGGACGAGCAGGACCACGCCAACGTCATGGCCAACGAGAAGGCGGCCCTGATCTACGGCAACGGCTGGGAGTCCGGCAGCGTCATCGACGGCAACGCCAACGGCAACCCCAAGCTGAAGGACAAGATCGCCACCGCGGGCATGCCCGGCCCGAACGGCAAGGCGCTGCCCTCCTTCATCGGCGGTTCCGACCTGGCCACCATCTCCAAGTCCAAGAACCAGGACCTGGCGGAGGCGTGGATCTCCCTCTTCACCAACGAGAAGTCGGAGGCGGCCCTCGCGGCCAAGAACATCCTGCCGAACAACACCAAGCAGCTGGAGCCGCTGAAGTCCAAGCCGGAGACGGCGCCGATCGCCAACGCCGTGCCGGACGCCTGGTTCACGCCCATCGCGCCGGGCTGGGCCGCGGTCGAGAAGAAGGAAACGATCGAGCTGATGCTGCTCGACATCCTCAAGGGCACGTCGGTCGAGGACGCCACCAAGGCCGCTGACGCGGAGATCGACAAGCTGATCAACGAGGCTTCCTGATCCCAGGGTGAGGCCTCCTCCCCGGCCTCGTGACCTCCTGATCTGCCCTGTCGGGGGCGGCGGATCCGCCATGGATCCCGCCGCCCCCCGCATCCCGGTTACCGGTTCGAACGGAAGGCCAGCACAGTGAGTGCCGCCGACATGAAAGCAGCCGAGCCCCCGGTTCCCGGCCTTCGGCAGCCCGAGCAACGGCCCGCGCCAGGCCCCGCGGACGGGGTATCGGGGTCCGACGCCGCGACGCCGAGCCCCTCAGGCGCCGGGACGCTCAGGAAGAGAAAATCCGGGGCCCTCCTGCCCTACCTGCTGATAGCCCCCGCCTTCGTCGCGATCGCCGCCGTGTTCGTCTGGCCGCTGATCAAGACGGTGATCATGTCCTTCCAGGACGTCGGCCGCCGAGAACTGTGGACCGGGGACCCCGCACCCTGGGTGGGTTTCGAGCAGTTCACCAACATCCTCGGTGACGGCGAGTTCTGGACCGTCGTCTGGCGCACCCTGCTGTTCATGGTGGCCTGCGTCGTCGCCACCATGGGAATCGGGCTCTTGCTCGCCCAGGCCATGCAGCGCATGACGAACTGGGTCCGGCTCGCCCTCACCGGCGCGCTCGTCGCGGCCTGGGCGCTGCCGCTGCTCGTGGCCACCTCGATCTTCCGCTGGTTCGCGGACTCCGACTACGGCGTGGTCAACATGGTGCTGACGAAGTACCTGGGCCTCGACTTCCGCGGCCACAACTGGTGGCTCGACCCCAAGCAGGGCTTCCTGATGATCGGCGCGGTCGTCGTGTGGGGAGCGATCCCGTTCGTCGCCATCACGCTGTACGCCGCGCTCACCCAGGTCCCCAGGGAACTGGAGGAGGCGGCCGCCCTCGACGGGGCCGGTGCCGTCGGCGTCTTCCGCTACGTCACCTGGCCGGTCATCAAGCCCGTCTTCCAGATGGTCACCACGCTCTCGGTGATCTGGGACTTCAACGTCTTCGGCCAGATCTTCCTGATGCGCGCCAACAAGCCGGAGCCGGAGTACAACCTGCTCGGCCTCTACTCGTACGAGAAGGCGTTCGAGTCCAACTCGTTCAGCCAGGGCGCCGCCATCGGGCTCATCACGGTCCTGCTGCTGTCCGGCGTGGCCGTGTACTACCTGCGCCAGCTCCTCAAGATCGGAGAGCTCGAGTGAGCGCCACTGCCCCCACCCGCCCGGCGTACCGCCCGGGCCGGAACCCCGCGTACCGCCCCGACCGCAAGAAGAAGAGCCGGCACGTCTACAACCTCGTCGGCCTGGTCGCCTTCGTGGTGATGGCCTTCCCGGTCTACTGGCTGGTGATCAGCGCGCTGCGGCCGAACTACGAGATCCGCAGCTACGACCAGACGCTCTGGCCCGACTCGATCACGCTCGACAACTTCCGGCGGGCGATCGACATGCCGAACTTCGGCACGGCGATCCAGTCCAGCCTGATCATCTGTGTCACCGCGGTGGTCGGCGCGATGTTCATGTCGACGATCGCCGCCTTCGCGATCGGCCGCTTCCAGTTCATGGGCCGCAAGGCCTTCATGATCGTGCTGCTGGCGGTGCAGCTGCTGCCGCCCACCGCGCTCCTCATCCCCCTCTACCTCCAGCTCAACGAGCTCGGCGGACTCAACGAGTACTGGGGCGTCATCGTCGTCTACCTGGTCTCCACGCTCCCCTTCGCGACCTGGATGATCCGCGGCTTCGTGATCAACATCCCCAAGGAGCTGGAGGAGTCCGCGATGGTGGACGGCTGCAGCCGGATGGGGGCCTTCTGGCGGGTGATCTTCCCGCTGCTCGCCCCCGGCCTCGCGGCCGCCTCGATCTTCTCGCTCATCAACGCGTGGAACGAGTACCTGCTGGCGTACGTCGTGCTCCAGGACAACGACAAGTACACGCTGAACGTGTGGCTGATGAACTTCACCACCTCGCGCGGCACCGACTACGGCGCGCTGATGGCCGCCTCCACGCTCATCGCCATCCCGGTCGTCGTCTTCTTCATGCTCGTCCAGAAGAAGATGGCCGCGGGCCTGACCTCCGGCGCAGTAAAGGGATAACTCCGCCATGACGACACTCGCCCGCGGCACGGACACCCTGACCCGCGACGCGCTCACCGTCCTCCAGCCCGGCTTCACCGGCACCAGCGCCCCCGACTGGCTGCTGCGCCGGCTCGGCCAAGGCCTGGCCTCGGTCGGCCTGTTCGGCCGCAACATCGCCTCGCCCGAACAGGTTGCCGAGCTCACCGCCCAGTTGCGCGCCGAGCGGGACGGCCTCCTCGTCGCCATAGACGAGGAGGGCGGCGACGTCACCCGGCTCGAGGTGCGCACCGGCTCCTCGTTCCCCGGCAACCACGCCCTCGGCGCGGTGGACGACGTCCAGCTGACCCGTGACGTGGCCGCCGAACTCGGCCGCCGCCTCGCGGCCTGCGGCGTCAACCTCAACTGGGCGCCGTCCGCCGACATCAACTCCAACCCCGCCAACCCCGTCATCGGCGTACGCTCCTTCGGCGCCGACACGGCCCTCACGGCCCGGCACACCGCCGCGTACGTCGAGGGGCTGCAGTCCGCCGGAGTGGCCGCCTGCACCAAGCACTTCCCGGGGCACGGCGACACCGCGGTCGACTCGCACCACGCGATGCCGCGCATCGACGCCGACCTCGAAACGCTGCACGCCCGCGAACTCGCCCCGTTCCGGGCCGCGATCGCCGCCGGCACGCGCGCGGTGATGAGCGCTCACATCCTCGTACCGGTCCTCGACCCCGACCGGCCCGCGACCCTCTCCCGCCGCATCCTCACCGGCCTGCTGCGGGAGGAACTCGGCTACGACGGGCTCATCGTCACCGACGGCATCGAGATGCAGGCCATCGCCTCGACGTACGGCATCGAGCACGGCAGCGTCCTCGCCATCGCCGCCGGCGCCGACGCCATCTGCGTGGGCGGCGGCCTCTGCGACGACGACACGGTGCTGCGGCTGCGCGACGCACTCGTCGACGCGGTACGCGCGGGGGAGCTGCCCGAGGAACGCCTCGCGGACGCGGCCGCGCGTGTGCGGGAGCTGGCGCGGTGGACGGAGGCGGGGGCGCGCTCCGACCGGGACATCGGCCTGGTCGCGGCCCGCCGTGCACTCACGCTGACGCGGTCCGACTCGTACGCCCCGGTCACCTCGGCTCCTTACGTCGCCGCGCTCACCCCCGTCGCGAACATCGCTGTCGGGAACGAGACGCCGTGGGGTGTGGCCGCGGAACTGGCGCGGCTGCTGCCCGGTACCGAGACGGGGAGCTGGTCCGCTCCGGGGGCCGGGGAGGGGGTGCTGCGGGCCGCGGGCGGGCGCCGCATCGTCGCGGTCGTCCGCGACGAGCACCGCCATCCGTGGATGTCGGCCGCCCTCGACACGCTGCTGGCCGCCCGCCCCGACACCATCGTGGTCGAAATGGGCGTCCCCCAGGCTCCGCCGCGGGGCGCCCTCCACATCGCCACACATGGCGCGGCCCGGGTGTGCGGGCGGGCGGCGGCGGAGGTCATCGCGGGCGCGTGAGCGCACGCGTCTGCGAGCTGTCGTCGGCTGTCGCGCCAGCGACTCCCGTTGTGGGCAGGCGTTCCGCAAGGGGCGGAACGGGTGGGCACAACCCACGACGGCGGGTGCCGTGGCGCCGTACCTGTGCACCTGTGCACGCTTCCGGCGGGGCGCAGACCAGGGCGGCAGCCCAAGCGCCCGCCTGGTACCATGGAGTGGTATAGACCAATCCATGGACAAGGCGAAGCGACACCGACCTGGAGGCCCCGCATGACCGCCAAGACCGCCGCCGGCCCGCAGAGCGAGCAGCCAGGCCGGATCATGTCCCGCGAGATGGCCGAACAGCCCGAGGTGCTGCGCCGCATCCTCGAGTCCGGCGCCCCCAGGATCCGCGAGGTCGCCGAGCAGGTCGCAGCGAGGAAGCCCCGCTTCGTCCTGCTCACCGCCCGCGGCACCTCGGACAACGCCGCGCTGTACGCCAAGTACCTGCTGGAGATCCGCCTCGGCATCCCCTGCGGCCTGACCTCCATGTCCACCACGACCGCGTACGGCGCGCGCCCGGACCTGACCGACGTCCTGGTCGTCACCGTCAGCCAGTCCGGCGGTTCCCCGGACCTCGTGGCCTCCACGAAGGCGGCCCGCGAGGCCGGTGCCATCACGGTCGCGGTCACCAACAACCCGGACTCGGCGCTTGCGGCCGTCTCCGAGTACCACATCGACATCATGGCCGGCCCGGAGAAGGCGCTCCCCGCGACCAAGACCTACACGGCATCCCTCCTGGCCCTCTACCTCTTCGTCGAGGGCCTGCGCGGCGGCGACGGCTCGGCGGCCAAGCCGCTGCCCGACCTCGCGGAGAAGCTGCTGGAGCGCCACGACGAGGTCAGGGCACTCGCCTCCCGCTACCGCTTCGCCGAGCGCATGGTGATCACGTCCCGCGGCTACGGCTATCCGACGGCGAAGGAAGCCGCGCTCAAACTGATGGAGACCAGCTACATCCCGGCCCTGTCGTACTCCGGAGCCGACCTCCTGCACGGCCCGCTCGCCATGGTCGACAACATCTCCCCGGTCATCGCGGTCGTGACCGACGGCAAGGGCGGCGAGGCCCTCCAGCCCGTCCTCGACCGGCTGCGCGGACGCGGCGCCGACCTAGTTGTCATCGGCCCCAGGACCCAGGTCGAGCAGGCCTCGGCGGGCTTCGTCCTGCCCACCGAGGGCGTGGCCGAGGAGGTCCAGCCGATCCTCGAGATCATCCCCCTGCAGCTCCTTGCGTACGAGGTGACGATCGCCCGCGGCCAGGACCCGGACGCCCCGCGCGCCCTGGCGAAGGTGACCGAGACCCGCTGACCCAGGTCATGTGAACCGAGCGGCACCGGCGCCCGTGCAGTGTGTGGGAGTGTCGGAGAAGCCCGTGCGGCATGTTCGAGAAATCGACACCAACTGACATTCCCCAACGCATGGACATCCGATTATGGTCTAGTCCAGAATTCGGATTGAACCTCCGCCCTCCCCGCACAGGAAGGCGGACCGAGGAACCGGGCTCTCTGCCCTGACTGCTCCGGCTCCTCATCCCTCGGCCGTCCGGGACCGCACACCCGCCGGCCGGTATTGCTCCGGGCTGCGGTGCCGGAAGGGTTGAGGGTCCCTTCCAGCGCCGCGGCCCGCGGGTGTCTCCGACCCCGGTGACCTGCGCCGGGCGCGTGTTCTGAGCGCCCGACCGGCCAGGTACGCTCGCAGACGTGCCCTCCATGAACGAGCTCGTACGCCAGCACACAGCCCTCTCCGACACGGATCTCGAGTGGCTGCATCTGCTGGTCTCGGAGTGGCAGCTGCTCTCCGACCTGTCCTTCGCCGACCTCGTCCTGTGGGTGCCCACCCGGGACGGCACGCGCTATGTGTCGGTGGCCCAGATGCGACCGAACACGGGCCCCACCTCCTACCAGGACGACATGGTCGGCCACCTCGTGCCACGCGGCCGCCGCCCCCTGCTCGACGCCGCGCTCGACGAGGGCCGCATCGTGCGCGAGGGCGACCCGGAGTGGCGTGAGGAGGTGCCGGTACGGGTCGAGTCGATCCCCGTACGCCGGGAGGGCCGCGTCCTCGGCGTCATCGCCCGCAACACCAACCTGCTCACCGTCCGCACGCCGTCCCGCCTCGAACTCACCTACCTCCAGAGCGCATCCGACCTGGCCCAGATGATCGCCGCCGGGTCCTTCCCGTTCCCCGACCAGCAGGTCGACATGGACGCCTCGCCGCGCGTCGGCGACGGCCTCATCCGGCTCGACGCGGACGGCATCGTCCAGTACGCCTCGCCGAACGCCCTGTCCGCGTACCACCGCCTCGGTCTCGCCGTCGACCTCGTCGGCCACCACCTCGGCATGACCACCGCCGAACTCGCCCCGTCCCGCCGCCCCGTGGACGAGGCCCTGTCCAAGGTCGCCAGCGGCTGGGCGCCCAGAGAGTTCGAGATCGAGGGCAACGACGGCGTCATCCAGGTCCGGGCGATCCCGCTCAAGCCCAAGGGCACCCGAATCGGTTCGCTGGTCCTGCTGCGCGACGTCACTGAACTTCGCCGCCGCGAACGCGAGTTGATGACCAAGGACGCGACCATCCGGGAGATCCACCACCGGGTGAAGAACAACCTGCAGACCGTCGCAGCCCTGCTGCGCCTGCAGGCCCGCCGCATCGAGTCCGAGCGGGGCCGCGAGGCGCTGGAGGAGGCCGTACGCCGGGTGGGCTCCATCGCCATCGTCCACGAGACGCTCTCCCAGAACCTGGACGAGCGCGTGGAGTTCGACGAGATCGCCGACCGTGTGCTGGCGATGGTCGCGGAGATCTCACCTGGCAAGGTCACCGGCCGTCGTACCGGCCGCTTCGGAATCCTGGACGCCGAGGTCGCGACCCCGCTGTCCATGGTCCTCACGGAGGTCCTGCAGAACGCCCTGGAGCACGGCTTCCGCCCGGGCGACCAGGGCACGGTCGAGGTCTCGGCGGTACGCGGCGGCACCACACGCGAGTCCCGGCTGCTGATCACCGTCCAGGACAACGGCGTCGGCCTGCCCGATGGCTTCGATCCGCAGCGGTCCGGAAACCTGGGACTGCAGATCGTCCGCACCTTGGTCGAGGGGGAGCTGGGCGGGACGTTCGACATGGTGCCGGCCCGCGAGGGCGGCACCCAGGTGATCCTGGACATCCCGGTCCGCGCGAGAAGCAGCCGTTCCGCGCCGAACCGAGCCGGCAGCCGCGACGAGAAATAGCCGGGCCGCTCCCAGGGGTTGGCCGGGAGCGGCCCGCGCCGGTACAGCAGTGAGCCCCGGACCGAATCGGTCCGGGGCTCACTTCACGCTGCTTCGGGGGCACCACCCGGGCGGGGCCTGGGGGGAGCGGGGATACTGCGCGCTGCGGCTCGGGGGCGGGAGATGCGTACTCGCTGTACGCGCCGCCGGGCCGAGGCTCGTACGGGGCGTGGGCGTCAGGCGCTGGCCTGGCGCGCCCGGTTGCGAGCGGCGCGGCGCTTCATAGCGCGACGCTCGTCCTCGCTGAGGCCACCCCAGACACCGGAGTCCTGGCCGGACTCGAGCGCCCACTGCAGGCACTGCTCCACAACGGGGCAGCGACGGCAGACGGCCTTGGCTTCCTCGATCTGCAGCAGCGCAGGACCGGTGTTGCCGATGGGGAAGAACAGCTCGGGGTCTTCCTCGCGGCAAACGGCGTTGTGACGCCAGTCCATGGCTGCTACCTCTCTTGGTATTACGTGCAGGTTGCTTGTGAATGTGAACGCTTTCACGAATCCCTCAACAAGTGAAGGGCCTACCGCCAGGTTCCCGGCGTGGTCCTGTGATTGAGGAGGGGTTCGGGCTCTCTGTGGGGTCTGTGGTGCGACCGTCTCGAGCGCCATGTAGAGATTCGCAAACCTCGGCGGCGGATACAACCCCCTACGAGAAGTTTTTTTTGATTCCTCGGTGTCGACTAGGTCACAGCCGTACTTCCATGGGGTGGATCCCTGCCTAAACGTTCGAGTGAAAGGACTTTAGGCCCTTCCGCTCACACAATCACACGCAGTGCACGGCGTACGCCTGTGAACGTCACGCTCGTCCGCAGTCCCAGGTGGTCGCCGTCCATCTGAAGGGGCAGTGGGACCTTCGAATGCAAGGTGAAGTCCGTCAGGTCGTGCAGCGAGACCGCGTGCTTGCCTTGCGGGCCGCGCTCGGGGGACGAAGCAAGCAATTGCGTGGCATACCGGGCGACCGCACCGGTCGAGAGCCTGCTGAGTCCGAGTACGTCCAAACCCGTATCGAACGAAGCTTTCGGCGAGGCGTAGACGGGGCGATTGCCCAGATACGTCCACGGTGAGGTGTTGCAGACTATCGACAGCACAAGATCGGTCACCGGGTCCTCGCCGGGCCGCTCCAGAGTGATCGTGCCGTGTCGGCGGTGGGGCTCGTCGAGGAACTGGCGTATCACCTGGCGCAGGTACAGGGCGTGCGTCGACCGCTTGCCCCGTTCCCGCTGCTGCTCGACCCTGCCCACCACGCTCGCGTCGAAGCCGAGGCCCGCGCAGAACGTGAACCAGCGCCCGGGCACGGCCTCGTCCGGGGTGCCGGGGGTGCCAGCCGCGAGGCCCAGGCCGACCGTGCGCTCGCTGCCCTCGCGCAGCGCGTCGAGCAGTGCGCCCGTGGCCTCCACGGCGTCGTTCGGCAGACCAAGGGCGCGCGCGAAGACGTTGGTGGATCCGCCGGGGACGACGGCGAGGCGGGGGAGGCGGTCCGGGTCGGGTCCGTGGTGCAGCAGGCCGTTCACGACCTCGTTGACCGTGCCGTCCCCGCCGAGCGCGACGACCAGGTCGATGTCCGTGCTCTCCGCGGCCTGCCGGCCGACGTCCCGGGCGTGCCCGCGGTACTCCGTGGTGACCGCTTCGAGCTTCATCTCGCTCGCGAGTGCGTGGATCAGCACATCTCGTGTACGTGCACTGGTGGTGGTTGCCGCCGGATTGACCACGAGAAGAGCACGCATGCGAAAGAGAGTACCTACCGGGTGGTACTAAACCCAGACCGGTGCCCGGTACCGAGGTCGGGGCCGACGGTGCGCGGGGCTAACCTGCTGGGGTGAGCTCAGGACAGACCCCCACCACCGACGTCACCGAGGCGGGCCCCCGCCCGGGACGGCTGACCGCCGCGGCGGTCCTGGCCGCGCTGGAGGGCGTGGCGCTCGTCGCCGCCGGCGTGTATCTGCTCATCAGGGGGTTCGCGGGGGACGCGGACAGTGTCGAGCAGGCCGCGACCGGCGGGGTCACGCTCATCGTCCTGGCGCTGCTGCCGCTGCTCGCGGCGCGCGGGCTGCTGCAGCAGCGCAGCTGGAGCCGGGGGCCGGCGATCATCACGCAGATCATGGCGCTGCCCGTGGCATGGACGCTGCTGCAGGCCGACAGCCTGGCGATCCCCGCCGGGATCGCCCTGGGCGTCGTGGCGGTGACCGCCCTGGTCCTGCTGGTGCACCCGGCGACGACCCGGGCGCTCGGTATCCGAGGGCCCGGCGGCGGACAGGAACCCAAGCAGCCGAAGAAGTAGGCGAGCCGTCGGGGTCCGGGGAACGGTCCCCGTGAGTCCCGCCCGGCCCTTGTGGCCTCCTCGTCTACTCCTCCACGAGCAGCTTCTCCCGCAGCTGAGCCAGCGTGCGGGCCAGCAGTCGCGACACGTGCATCTGGGAGATGCCGACCTCCTGCGCGATCTGCGACTGCGTCATGTTGCCGAAGAAGCGCAGCAGCAGGATCCGCTTCTCGCGGGGCGGCAGATCCTCCAGGAGCGGCTTGAGCGACTCGCGGTACTCGACGCCCTCCAGCGCCTCGTCCTCCGCGCCCAGCGTGTCCGCGACGGCCGGGGACTCGTCGTCCGTGTCCGGGACGTCCAGCGACAGCGTGGAGTACGCATTGGCCGACTCCAGGCCCTCCAGGACCTCCTCCTCGGAGATGGCGAGCTTCTCCGCGAGCTCGTGCACCGTGGGGGAGCGGCCGTGCAGCTGGGAGAGCTCGGCGGTGGCCGTCGTCAGCGACAGCCGCAGCTCCTGCAGCCGCCTCGGGACCCGTACCGCCCAGCCCTTGTCGCGGAAGTGCCGCTTGATCTCGCCGACGACCGTGGGGGTCGCATACGTGGAGAACTCCACGCCGCGCTCCGGGTCGAAGCGGTCCACGGACTTGATCAGGCCGATCGTGGCGACCTGGGTGAGGTCGTCCAGCGGTTCGCCGCGGTTGCGGAAGCGGCGGGCGAGGTGCTCGACGAGCGGCAGGTGCATGCGCACCAGCTGGTTGCGCAGTTCCGCGTACTCGGGCGAGCCCTGGGAGAGCTTGCGCAGCTCGACGAACATCACTCGCGCTCCGCTGCGGTCATGCGGATCGTGCCGGATGTGCGGTGCGCCCTGCGCGCCCTGCTCGGCCTCGTGCCCGTGCTCGCTCATGTGACCTGCCCTCCCCCGGCCACCGCCGGGAGGTACCCCCGTCCCGCCGTCCCGGCCGGAGAGCGCTTCGCGCTCGTCCTCGTCGATGGCCTGTGTCCGCTCCGACGTGTCCGCCGCGGTGTTCACCACCGCCGAGGAGCCGTCGGCCGGTGTGCCGTCGGCGAAGGAGTCGTCCTCGGGATGCGGCCGTGCCTGCTGCTCGGGGATGCCGGCCCCCGGTGCGCGCGCCGGCTCCGCCGGTACCGCACGCTCCTCGGTCGGCTTCCTGCCCCGGCTGCCGGTGTTATCGCCCGGAAGGCCCCGGATGCCGCGCTCTTCGTCCCGCACCGGTCCGTCCCCGTTCCTCACGCCGGCCCGGGTCCCGCGCCGCGCTGTTTGTAGAGGCTGATCGCAACGGTCTTGTCGTCGGCGACCGAGGAGTCGACCTTCCCGGCCAGCGCCGACAGCACCGTCCAGGCGAAGGTGTCGCGCTCGGGCGCCCGTCCGTCGGTGGTCGGAGCGGAGACCGTCACCTCGAGCGAGTCGTCCACGAGCCGGAAGACGCAGCTGAGCACGGAGCCGGGAACGGCCTGCTGCAGCAGGATCGCGCAGGCCTCGTCGACCGCGATACGGAGGTCCTCGATCTCGTCCAGGGTGAAGTCCAAGCGCGCCGCGAGGCCGGCCGTGGCCGTCCGCAGCACCGACAGGTAGGCACCCGCAGCCGGCAGCCGGACTTCCACGAAGTCCTGGGTCGCGGGCTCGCCTGCGATCTGGGACACCCTCACCTCCAAGGTGATTCCAAGCTTTCCGGGGGCCGAGGGTGGCCCCCCGGAGTAACGCGGTACATGGTTCAGCGGTGACGCTACCGCGCCCCCAAGTTCCCTGTCCCGACGACCTCCTCCCCTGCTGTCACTCATAGTAAGCCCATGAGTACGGACAGTGGCTAGGGGTCTGCGGTCCCAAATGGGAAGAGCGCGCGCCGGGTTGACGTACCCAGGCCCTGGACGGTCGAACCGTCCTGATCCACTTCAGGCGAGCACCCCGTCCGCAACGCGCCGGCGTCGGCTTTCGCCGGGCTCGAGGGTACGCGTCGGCAGCGCTGCCGGCCCGGGGTTCGGCAGCTCATCGACGTGCAGGCACTCGTTCATGGTGGCAAGGTTACGACGCCCGCGTGGAAAGCTGCGGTGAAGCGGAGGGCCGTGCCCGGCCGACCTTGCTGTGGTCGCTCGGTTACGTGGTGTCGGCGGCCCGTGTCGCGGCCGGGCCCTGGATCTCAGCGGGGAAAGGGCGTCCCGTGGTGACGGCGGCCAGCGTGGTGCCCGCGGCGAAGGCTCCCTCGTCGGCGAGGGTGACGAGTCCGTACAGCATCTTGGCGACGTAGAGGCGTTCGACGGGCACTCCGTGCCGGTCCTCGAAGTCGCGGGCGAAGGCTTCTAGTTCGGGCGCGATGCGGGCGTAACCGCCGAAGTGGAAACGGTCGTCGAGGGACCAGTCGCCGCGCCGGCCGCCGAAGGTCTGCTCCTGCAGCACCCGTATCTCCTCGGTAAGGAAGCCGCCCCTGAGTACGGGTATGCCGAGTGCGCGCTGTCCGGGGCCGAGTCCGGCGGCCAGTCCGGCGAGGGTGCCGCCGGTGCCGCAGGCTACGGCGACGACGTCGGCCTGGCCGCGCAGTTCCCGGCCGAGGGCCGTGCAGCTCCGCACGGCGAGCGAGCTGCTTCCTCCCTCGGGGACCACGTACGCGACCTCGGCGCCGACGTCGGCGCTGCCGTTGTCGGCATGGACGCCGATCGCGTTCAGGATCCCGGCCAGGACGTCCGGTTCGCTCTTGCGTCGGTACGTCGATCTGTCGATGAAATGCAGACGCATGCCGTCCGCCGCGCAACGGGACAAGGACGGATTGAGGGGCCGGCCGGCCAGTTCGTGCCCCCTGATCACGCCAATGGTGGGCAGATCCAGCAGCCGGCCCGCCGCGGCGGTGGCACGGAGGTGGTTGGAGTAGGCACCGCCGAAGGTCACGATCGTCCGGCCTGCGGCCGCCCGGAGGCTCGGCTCCAGCTTGCGCCACTTGTTGCCGATCAGGTCCGGGTGGATCAGGTCGTCCCGCTTGAGCAGCAGCCGCAGCCCGCGGCGCGCGAAGCGCTCGTCCTCGACCGCCTGCAACGGCGACGGCAGCAGCGGCCGCAGGTCGGCAGGATCGCCTGCGGCCGCGCCGCGTGCTGCGGGGCCTCGTACGGCAGCGCTGTCAGGGCTGGTCACCGGACCATTGTCGGCCGGTCCGCGCGAGGAGCGCATCGAGGCCGGCAGTCGGCTCCGGCGCACCGCGCGGACCCAAGGCCCACAGGCAGATCCCGGGGCCGTGTGCGCCGTGCCCGCAGTGGGGCGGCGCGGCGGGCGCCCCTGCCGCCGGGTGTGCCGTGGCCGCTGAGCGGGGCCCGTCGAGGGGTGGCCGGGCGCTGCACGCCGGGGCGTGCCCCCGGGCACCGCCGCGGCCCTCTACGGGGACCCCGCTGTCGGCCGAGACCTGCCCGCCGCGCCTTGCCCGAGGAGACACGGCACGGCGAGGCGCTGCCCTCCGGGCCGTGCCCGTCGAGCGGTGGCCGCCCCGGTTTGCGCTCTGGGCCGTGCTTCGGGGCCCTGCCGCGGTGCGGGCGGTCCCCGGGGACGCCGCAGTCTGCCTGGCCCTGGCCGCTTCGCCGTGCCCGCCAAGGCGGCTGCCCGAAGTGCTGCCTCCGCCGCGCCCTCACTGCCGCGTACCGACCATGGGCCCGCTCGCAGCTTCCGGAGCCTTGCCGGCGCGTCTCCCGCCGAGGTGCCGCCACGCGAAGCCCGACCTCCAGGCGGTACCCGGCGAGGCTGCGGCCGGGGCCGACGCTCCTTCACTGGGCGTCGGCGGGCCGCGCTGCTCGCCCCGATGCGCCGTCACTGGCCGGGCCGTCCCCCTTACCGCGCCGCTGTCAGGCGAGCCGTGCCGGGGGCGCTGTGCCCCGGGGCGCGGCCGCCCGAGACGTTGCCCGGCTCCTTCACCGGGCGTCGGCGGGCCGCGCTGCCCTGTCGGGCCTGTCCCGATGTGCCGTCACTGGCCGGGCCGTCCCCCTGACCGCGCCGCTGTCAGGCGAGCCGTGCCGGGGGCGCTGTGCCCCGGGGCGCGGCCGCCCGAGGCGTTGCCCGGGGGCCGGCATCCGGCCGCGGTCGTCGACGGGTTGCCGTCCGGGCCGGCGCCCGGCCGAGGCCGTCGCTGGGCTGCGCCGTCCCGGCCGGCGCCCGGCCACGGCTGCTGTGTGGCTGTCCCTTGGGGCCGCCAGCGGCCCGCGACTGTCGGGCGGGTTGCCCGACGGCCGCCGCCCGCCCGCGGACGTCACTTCAGGCGGTCGCGGATGCGCTCCCGCATCGAGTGCATCGTGAAGCCGCGGGGATCGGACTTGCCCGGCTGCCATTCGAGGTGGCCGATGACCGAGCGTTCCGTCCAGCCGTGGTGGCGGCAGATCGCGGCCGCCACCTTCTCGATGGCTGCCAGTTGCGCCTCGGGCCAGGGGTCCTCGCCGTCGCCGAGGTTCTCGCACTCGAAGCCGTAGAAGTGCCGGTTGCCGTCGGTGTTCGCCTCGTTGTCCGGCGGGAGGGTCTTCTCGGCGATGACCGCGCGCAGCACGTCGTCGTCGCCCAGGCCCGCGTGGTTGGCGCGTCCGTAGCCGACTAGGTGGACCCGGCCGTCCTTGGTGATGACGCCATGGCACAGCGGGCCGGGCAGCCCGGCGTAGCCGTCGCGGCAGATGCGGACGGTGCGTTCGCTGCCCGATGTCACGGTGTGGTGGATCATGACGCCGTGCACCGGCCCCCAGGGGCCCTTGTGGTTGCGGTTGTGGTCACGCCAGTCGCCGACCTCGACGACGGTCAGGCCTTCGTCCCTGAGAGCGTCCAGGAACGTGCTCGCGGACATGGGTGGGGCCATGCCGCCTCCTTCTGCGGGCCGCGACGGCCGCCGGACGCGGACCGCCTCGTACCGCTTGCTTCTACCGGAAGTCCGGTAGGGCGGACCACCCCGCCCGCAGCCGTGGCCGTGCAGATCCTGTGGCTACCCCGTGGTTCCCGACCCGGCCGCGCGTGCGCCCCCGGCCCGCGGGCCATCTGCCCCGTTCATGATGATCCATTCCCGCTCGTTTGTGTAATGGTATCGACACGTTCCGTGATGAAAGCCTGGTGTGCGCAGGTCAGTGCAGGTAGGCGCACCATCGGGAGGGCACAGTCATGTCGGTAGGCGAAGAGGTCCGCGCAGGGCAGACCGGGCCGCAGCAGAGTCTCGGCGCGGCGGCCGCGCGGAACCTGGCCACCACCACCAAGTCCGCACCCCAGATGCAGGAGATCAGCTCGCGCTGGCTGCTGCGCATGTTGCCGTGGGTGAACGTGCAGGGCGGTACGTACCGCGTGAACCGCCGGCTGAGCTACTCCGTCGGCGACGGCCGGGTGACGTTCGTGAAGACCGGCGACCGCGTGCAGGTCATCCCCGCGGAGCTCGGCGAACTGCCCGTGCTGCGGGCGTACGAGGACCTGGAGGGGCTCGGCGAGCTCGCCGGCCGCTGCCGGCAGCGGGAGTTCGCCCCGGGAGAGGTGCTTGCCTCCTTCGGCGGCCAGACCGACGAGGTGTTCCTGCTCGCGCACGGCAGGGTCGAGAAGATCGGCACCGGTCCGTACGGCGACGACGCCGTCCTCGGGGTCCTCGCCGACGGCGCGTACTTCGGGGAGCAGGCGCTCCTCGAACCCGACGCGATGTGGGAGTACACGGCCCGCGCGGTCACGGCGTGCACCGTGCTGACCCTGTCCCGCCAGGACCTCGAGCAGGTCGCGGAGCGCACCGAGTCGCTGCAGGAACATCTCCGGCGGCTCCGCTCACTCCCGCGGCAGCGCACCAACAAGTACGGAGAGGCGCCCATCGACCTCTCCGCGGGCCATGTCGGAGAGGCGGTGCTGCCGGGCACGTACGTCGACTACGAGCCGGCGCCGCGGGAGTACGAGCTGAGCGTCGCGCAGACCGTTCTGCGCATCCACACGCGCGTGGCCGATCTCTACAACCAGCCGATGAACCAGACGGAGCAGCAGCTGCGGCTCACCGTCGAGGCGCTGAAGGAGCGCCAGGAGCACGAGCTGATCAACCACCGGGAGTTCGGCCTGCTCAACAACTGCGAGTACGACCAGCGGCTGCAGCCGCACGACGGCGTCCCCAGCCCCGACGACATGGACGAACTGCTGAGTCGCAGGCGCGGATCCAAGCTGTTCCTCGCCCACCCGCGCGCGATCGCGGCGTTCGGCCGCGAGTGCAACAAGCGCGGCCTGGTGCCCGAGAGCATCGACGTCGGCGGCAACCGGATCCCCACCTGGCGGGGCGTGCCGATCTTCCCGTGCAACAAGATCCCGGTGACCGAGGCCAGGACCACCTCGATCATCTGCATGCGTACGGGCGAGGCCGAACAGGGCGTCATCGGGCTGCACCAGCCGGGCATTCCGGACGAGATCGAGCCCAGTCTCTCCGTGCGGTTCATGGGCATCAGCGAGCAGGCGATCATCTCCTACCTGGTCACGACGTACTACTCGGCGGCCGTGCTGGTGCCGGACGCGCTGGGCGTCCTGGAGAACGTGGAGATCGGCCGCTGGCGGTGACGTCCCGCGCGGGCGGGCCCTGCGTACGGCATGATCCAGCCGGTGCCCGGGGCCCGGCCGTGCGTATGAACGTCATCGCCTAGGCTGCAACCGCCGTTGTGCAGAGGCTTGTTGAGAGTGGCTCCGATGGGCCGGAGCGACTGCCGTGGGGACGAGACGAAGGGCGGGCTGGGGCATGGGCGTCGCGATCCGGAGGGCCGTCGAGAGCGACCGGGCGGCCGTCACCCGGCTGCTGGACGAGGCGTTCCAGGACGACCCGGTCAGCTGCTGGGTCTTTCCCGACGCGGACCACCGCCGCCGCACCCACCACAAGCTGATGGGCGCCTTCCTGGACATCGTGCTGAGCGAAGGACGCGTGGACCTCACGGAGGACGGCAGGGCAGCCGCGCTGTGGCTCTCCGTGCCCGCAGGCGAACCAGAGGACCATGACGGCGAGGACGACGGTCCCGCGGAGATGCGTGAGGCCGTCGACCCGGACAACGAACGCGTCGAGCTGGTCGGCAGGCTGACCGGAGCCGTTCACCCGACCGGCCGTGCCCACGAGTACCTCCTGCTGATAGCCGTGACACCCGAGCACCAGGGCGAAGGGCTCGGCACCGCGCTCATCGGGTCCGTTCTCGACCGCTGCGACCGCGAGGGGCTCCCCGCCTATCTGGAGGCGAGCAACGCCCGCAGCCGCCGCCTGTACGAGCGGCTGGGCTTCGCCTTCACCGGGCGCCCGGTCGATCTGCCGGACGGCCCACGCATGTGGCCGATGTGGCGCGAGCCGCAGGCGACATCTGCGGTGAGCTGACGACGGGGTCGTCGGCAGGGCCGATGGCGCGGCGCCCGGCCGCAACCCTGCGGATGAAACGCGGTGACTGCTTTCAGGGCCGGGTCGCGCGGACCGCCCTATGGTGGAGGCATGGGCATCGAAGGGCGCCGGTCCGGCCGCCGCCCGCGGGACGAGGAGTATGTGTGCCCCGCCTGCGGACAGCCCGTCGGGACGGTCATTTACAGACGAAAGATTCTGGGTGCGTTCGTCCCCGTGTGGGGTTCCGGACCGTGCCGTGATCCCGACTGCCCGGCCTATGAGAAGCCGGAGGAGACGGTCCACGGCGCAGGGGCCGGGCGATCGCACGGCAGCCACGCTCACACAGCGGGACCGACCGCTATGGGCAGTGTCACGGCCCTGGGCGCACGCGCGGCGAGGAGTACGGCTGCGGCAGGCGGTAAGCGCCGCACCAGCACGCAAGACCGGCCGGAGCGAGCGGGCACAGGCGACATGGAGGGGCTGGACGACCAGGTGGGCTTCCGCCACGCCCACGACGGAAGCGCCGGCCCGCCCGACGATCAAGAGGAGAACCCTCCGCGATAGCCGATAGCCCGGGAAGGAGCCCAGGAGCGCCCCAGGAGCGCCCCAGTAGCCCAGGAGGCCCGGACGTGATCTTTGAGCCTGCCCGCCGCAGCATGCCCTGAACCGACAGATATCCCGTGGCCGGGGCGGCACGGCTGCCCTAGCGTGCCGCCATGCCCGAACTTGTGCACATCACCGAACGCGCCCTCTGGGAAGCGGCCCGCCGGACCGGTACCTACGAAATCTCCACGCGCGGCCGCACGCTCAGCGAAGAAGGCTTCATCCACTGCTCCCTCCGCAGCCAACTCCAGCGCGTGGCAGGTTTCCTGTACGGGACGTACGAGGGGTCCGACGAACTGGTCGTCCTCGTCATCGACAGCGACCGCCTGACGGCGCCCGTGCGCTACGAGGCTCCCGAGCCCGGCGCCGAGGAGTTTCCGCACATCTACGGCCCCGTCCCGGTGGACGCCGTGGTCCGGGTCGAGCCGTGGACGGGCGGCGGAGTGGCGGACGAATGAGGCGTGAGCCCGCGGCGCCACGAACTCTTCCCGCTCACTCTGGCGTTGGGACGGTCAGCAGGACCGGCCGTACAACCGCGTCATGAACGCCGACAGCACCCGGCTCCGCGCGGTTGCCGGGTGCTGTCGATGCGCGGCGGCAAGGCTGCCGCCTGAGCAAAAGAAGGGTGAGCGAGGTCAGGCCTTCTTGGTCTCCCAGAAGATCTTGTCGATCTGGGCGATGTAGTCGAGCGCCTTCTGGCCGGTGGCCGGGTCCGTCGACGCCTTGGCGGCCGAGAGGGCCTTCAGGGCGTCGTTCACCAGCTGGTGCAGCTCCGGGTACTTCTCGAAGTGCGGGGGCTTGAAGTAGTCGCTCCACAGCACCGACACGTGGTGCTTGGCAAGCTCGGCGCGCTGCTCCTTGATGACGGTGGCGCGAGCCTGGAAGTGCGGGTCGTCGTTCGCGGCCATCTTGTCCTGAACGGCCTTGACCGACTCCGCCTCGATGCGGGCCTGGGCCGGGTCGTACACACCGCAGGGCAGGTCGCAGTGCGCACTGGCCTTCAGCTTGGGGGCAAACAGGCGGGAGAGCATGGATGCTGTCCTTCCTCGTGATCGTCTTCTCAGGTGGGACATTACTCCGTGGAAGACGGGATTTGGCGAGTGCCCCCATGGGCTTAGGACAAAAGTCCGGGGCCAGACTGGGACTGGTGAACGATAGGACCGGAACGGAACCGGAACGTACGCCGAGCGGAACCGGGAGGTTGTCTGATGCCTGAGACGGCAGCGGAGGGGCGGGAGGCACGCGTGCCGTTCCAACTGATCGAGGTGGACGGGCCGTCGATGGTGCCCACACTCAACCCGGGGGACTGGATGCTGGTCCAGTACGGCGCCCGGGTACGGCCGGGCGCCGTCGTGATCCTGCGGCATCCCTTCCAGCAGGACCTGCTGGTCGTCAAGCGGGCCGTCGAGCGCCGCGACGACGGCTGGTGGGTGCTCGGCGACAACCCGTACTCGCCGGGCGGGGACAGCACGGTCTATGGGGCCGTGCCCGACGAGCTCGTCCTCGCGACGGTGCGGGCGCGTTTCCGGCCGCGCACCGGGGGGCAGGGCGAGGGTCAGCGGTCCGTCGTCGCGCGGCTCTCGTGGGCCTTCTCCGCGCTGCGGCCGGTGCTCTCGGACCGGTCGGCCTCCAGGCGCTTGCGGGCGCGGTAGGCCGCCACATTGGCCCGGGTCGCGCAGCGGTCCGAGCAGTACCGCCGTGAGCGGTTCGTGGACGTGTCGAGATAGGCGTTGCGGCACGGCGCTGCCTCGCACAGGCCGAGGCGGTCGACGCCGTACGACGTGAGGTGGAAGGCGAGCCCCATCGTGGCGATCGCGGCATAGCCGGCGGTCGCGTTCGACGGGTGGTCCGCGAGGTGCATGTGCCACAGGGGGCGGCCGTCGTCGTCCCGGTAGTCGTGCCCGGAGATCTGAGGGCTCACCGGGAACTCCAGGAGCAGCGAGTTCAGCAGGTCGACGGCCAGCGTCTCGTCACCGCTGTCCGCCGCCTCGAAGACCGCCCGCAGACGCGCCCGTACGGAGCGGAAGCGCGTCACGTCCGCGTCCGTGGCGCGCCGGGCCGCGGACGAATTGACGCCGAAGAGGTCCCGGACGGCCTCCACAGAAGTCAGCGAGTCCTTGTTGCGACCGGGCTCCTCGCTGTTGACCAGGCGCACGGCGTAGTCCGAGTAATAGGCGAGTTCCACTTGTAGTCCTTACGGGAGCGGTCTATCTTCGAGGGAACGTGAGTAACAGCTGCGCATCCTTCGAGGGTATTACGCGCGGGCTATTACGCAGGGGAGGGGCTGGGATGACGGAGACCACGGCCGGTGCCGACTGGCGCGCCTGGCAGGAGAGCTGGGACCGGCAGCAGGAGTGGTACATGCCGGACCGCGAGGAGCGGTTCCGGGTGATGCTGGACATGGTCGAGGCGACGGTCGGCCCCGAGCCGCGCGTACTGGACCTCGCATGCGGTACGGGGAGTATCACGAGCCGGCTCCTCGAGAGGTTCCCGAAGGCCGTCAGCACGGGCGTCGACCTCGACCCGGCGCTGCTCACCATCGCCGAGGGCACCTTCGCGGGCGACGACCGCGTCTCGCTCGTCACCGCCGACCTCAAGGACCCGCAGTGGACGGGCAGGCTGCCGTACGCGGCATACGACGCGGTACTCACCGCCACCGCCCTCCACTGGCTGCACAAGGAGCCCCTCGCCACGCTCTACGGACAGATCGCGGGCCTCGTCCGCGAGGGCGGGGTCTTCATGAACGCGGACCACATGATCGACGAGTCCACGCCGCGGATCAACGCGGCCGAGCGCGCCCACCGGCACGCGCAGATGGACCGCGCCAAGGCGGCCGGCGCCCTCGACTGGACCGAGTGGTGGGCGCTCGCCGCCGAGGACCCGGTACTGGCCGGGCCGACCGCGAAGCGGTTCGAGATCTACGGTGAGCACGCCGACGGCGAAACGCCCTCCGCGGACTGGCACGCGCGCGTGCTGCGCGAAAAGGGCTTCGCGGAGGCGCGGGCGGTGTGGCGCTCGCCTTCTGACGCTCTGGTGCTGGCGCTGAAGTAAGCACTCCGGCAACCCCAGTTGAGGCGGTACGAAAAATTCGTACCGTCTCTTCTGCGTCCTGTGAGGCCCCCCACCGCACTGGAAGGGGTGAGACGGTCCGTTCCCGGAGGGCCGGGGGAACCGGAGAGAGGGGCGTGGGATGACGCGGGGCGCTCAAGCGGCTCTGCACGTCTTCGTCGAGGGAAGGCGCACGGCGCTGTTCCGCAGTGCTTATCTGCTGTGCGGCAACCGCGACGAGGCGGAGGACCTCGTCCAGACGGCGCTGGTGAAGGTCGTCCTCGGCGCGCGCAGACACGGGCGGCTGGACAACCTCGAGGCCTATGCGCGCAAGACGCTGGTCAACACCTTCATCGCGACGCGCCGCCGGTTCTGGCGGCGCGAGCACGCATACGGCGAACTGCCCGACGTACCGGGGCAGGTGACGGACAGCGACACCGGCCTGATGGTACGGGCCGCTCTCGCAGGGCTCCCGCCCAAGCAGCGGGCGGTGCTGGTGCTGCGTTACTGGGAGGACCTCAGCGTGGCCGCCACCGCCGAACTGCTCGGAATGCGGGAGAGCACGGTCAAGAGCCACACGGCCAGGGGACTCGCGGCGCTGAAGGCCGCGGTGCGGGAGGAACACGTATGACAGGCATGAACGACAACGACATCGCGCGGGAACTGCTCGGCCGGGCCGTCGACGACGTGCCGGTGCCGGCCGGCCGCGGCAGCGAGGCCGTCTTCGCACGGGCCGCGAGGCTGCGGTGGCGCCGGCGCGCGGCGGTGACCGGCGTGGTCGCGGCGGCGGTCGCGGGCGGCGTCCTGGGCTCCGGTGTGGTGCCGGGCGGCGAGGCGGCGAACGTGGCTGCTTCACCGACCTCCGGCGAACTCGGCACCGGAGCGTCCGGCTTCGAGAAGCTGCTGCCCGCGGGGGTCGGCAAGGTCCGGGAGGTGTCCCTGGGGCAGCTGATCAAGGGCACGAAGAAGCCCTTCGGGGCCAAGAAGGTCGGGCCGTTCGACGGGGAGTACACCATCGCGCGGGACGGAGGCGTCGGATTCGTCACCGTGCACGTGAACAAGAAGGTCAAGGACCTCGACCCCGACCCTTGCAACATCGGCAACGTCACGCCGCCGGTGCTCAAGTGCACCAACGAGAAGGCGAGCGGCGGCACCCTGCTGTCCATCTGGCAGACGCCCGGCGAGAAGGCGACCCAGCCGTCGTACAGCGGAACCCAGCTGGAGGCGCGGGTGGTCTTCAACGACGGCACGGTCCTCAGCATCCGTGACTGGACGGGCTACCAGGGCCAGGGCTCCCCGGGACCGCTGCTCAAGACGTTCCCGCTGACGCGGGCGCAGCTGCGGGAACTGGCGCTGAAGCCGGAGTTGCTGCCGTAGTCCCCGATGCGCGAAAAGGGGCGGTACGAGGATCCCGTACCGCCCCTTGTCGTACGTACCGTCAGAGCACCTTGGACAGGAACGACTGCGTCCGCTCGTGCTGCGGGTTCGTCAGGACGTCGCGTGGGTTGCCGGACTCGACCACCACGCCACCGTCCATGAAGACGAGGCTGTCGCCGACCTCGCGCGCGAAGCCCATCTCGTGCGTGACGACGACCATCGTCATGCCGGACTCGGCGAGGTCGCGCATGACGTCGAGGACGTCGCCGACGAGCTCCGGGTCGAGCGCCGAGGTGGGCTCGTCGAAGAGCATCAGCTTCGGGTCCATCGCCAGCGCCCGGGCGATGGCGACGCGCTGCTGCTGGCCGCCGGAGAGCTGGGACGGGTAGCTCCCGGACTTGTCGGCGAGGCCCACGCGGTCCAGGAGCTCCAATGCCCGCTCCTTGGCCTGGGCCTTGCTCGTGCCCTTGACCTGGATGGGCGCCTCCATGACGTTCTCCACGGCCGTCATGTGCGGGAACAGGTTGAAGCGCTGGAAGACCATGCCGATGTCCCGGCGCTTCATGGCGACCTCGCGGTCGCGCAGCTCGTAGAGCTTGTCGCCCTGCTGGCGGTACCCGACCAGCTCGCCGTCGACGTAGAGGCGGCCGGCGTTGATCTTCTCCAGGTGGTTGATGCACCTCAGGAAGGTCGACTTGCCGGAACCCGACGGGCCGATGAGGCAGAACACCTCGCCGGTCTTCACCTCGAGGTCGATGCCCTTGAGGACCTCGACGTGGCCGAAGGACTTGTGGACGCCCTCGGCCTTCACCATGGCGGTCATGCGGTGACCCTCTCCCGGCTCGACAGCGACAGCACGTGCGCCTTGACCTTCTGCCACGGGGTGGCCGGCAGCTGGCGGCTCGAGCCGCGCGCGTAGTACCGCTCGATGTAGTACTGGCCGACGCTCAGGACGGAGGTCAGGATCAGGTACCAGGCGGCGGCGAGGAACAGCATCTCGACCGGGGCACCGGAGGTCTGCCCGATGTCCTGGGCGTACCGCAGCAGCTCGTAGTACTGGACGGCCGACACCAGCGAGGTCGTCTTCAGCATGTTGATGACCTCGTTGCCCGTCGGCGGCACGATGACGCGCATCGCCTGCGGGACCACGACCCGGCGCAGGGTCTTGCCGTGGCTCATGCCCAGCGCGTGCGCCGCCTCGGTCTGGCCCTCGTCGACCGAGAGCAGACCGGCGCGGCAGATCTCCGCCATGTACGCGGCCTCGTTGAGGCCCAGGCCGAGCAGCGCCGTCAGGAACGGCGTCATGAAGTCGGACCACTCGTTCTTGTAGACCGGCCCGAGGTTGATGTACTCGAAGACCAGGCCCAGGTTGAACCAGACGAACAGCTGGACGAGGACCGGGGTGCCGCGGAAGAACCAGATGTAGAACCACGCGATCGACGAGGTCACCGGGTTCTTCGACAGGCGCATCACGGCGAGCAGGATGCCGCCGACCACGCCGATCACCATGGACAGGACGGTCAGCAGCAGAGTCTGGCCGACGCCCTTGATGATGCGGTCGTCGAAGAAGTAGTCCGGGACGGCACCCCAGTTGATCTTGCCTTGTGCGAACGCGTAGATGATCGCGACCAGCAGGGCGATGGCGATGACCGCGGAGATCCACCGCCCGTAGTGGCGGACCGGGACGGCCTTGATGGCCTCAGGTCCGGCCGGTGGCGGCGGAGGAGCGTCCTCCGGGCCGTCCGTCTTGTCGATGTCAACAGTCACGGGTGTTGCCTTTCAACGACGCGTCGTCGTGATCACTTGCCGCCGTTGATGGTGGCCTCGGTGACGGCGCCGTCCGTGACGCCCCACTTCGAGATGACCTTCTCGTACTCGCCGTTCTTGATGACCGCGTCGAGCGCCGCCTGCAGCGCGTCCCGCAGCTCGGTGTTGCCCTTGGCCACGGCGATGCCGTACGGGGCGGCCTCGACCTGCTCGCCGACGATCTCGAAGTCCTTGCCGCCGCCCGAGGTCTTCACCGCGTACGCGGCGACCGGGAAGTCCGAGGAGCCGGCGTCGGCGCCGCCGGAGCGCAGGCGGGTCTGGGCCTGCTGGTCGTTGTCGAAGGCCTCGATGGACAGCTTCTTGTCGGACGGGCACTTCTTCGCCTGGGCCTTGGCCAGGTCGTGCGAGACGGTGCCGCGCTGGACGACGATCTTCTTGCCGCACAGGTCGTCCCAGGTCTTGATCCCCTGGGTCTTGCCCTTCGGGGTGTAGATCGAGACGCCCGCGTTGAAGTAGTCGACGAAGTCGACACCCTCGCCGACCTTCTTGCCGGTGTCGGAGTCGACACCCTCCTGGCGGTCCTTGGTGTCGGTCATGGCCGACATGGCGATGTCGTAGCGCTTGGAGCGCAGACCGGTGATCAGCGTGTCGAACGTGCCGTTCTCGAACTCGAACTTCACGCCGAGCTGCTTGCCCATGGCGTCCGCGAGGTCGGGGTCGATGCCGACCGTCTTGCCGGACTCGTCCTTGAACTCCACCGGTGCGTACGCGATGTCGGAACCGACCTTGATGACGCCCTTGTCCCGGATCTCCTTGGGGAGCTTGTCGGCCAGCGGGGCCGCGCTCGCCGAGGCGGTGCCCGAGCTGTCGGAGCCGCTCTTCTCGGTCTGGTCGCCACAGCCCGTCAGCAGCAGCGTGCCTGCGACCGCGATGGCGCCGACCGCGGCGATCCGGGGCTTCGCGGACCTGGCGGCGGTCGTACGACGGGTGAAGCGTGCGGTCATGGTTGGTTCCTCCGGGTGAAGGCGTTGCCGATCGGTCGACGGGGCACACACCATCGAGTGTCGCGACCACGTGTGATTACGGCATCTTGCCATTCGGACCGGGCCCCTCAGGACGTCGGCCATGTCAAAATCGGATAACGGGTGACCCCCGAATCCCATCAGGTCGGCCCATCATGGCCGGACCTTCTGCGGGATCGCCTCCTACAAGCCGGAGGATCTTCGGCGCATCTCACCATGTGAGCCAAGCGCTGCGATGAGCTTGAGTCCTACACGGATCTGTCATCGACTTGTCCAGAAAAACGGCTATGAGTCATGTCACCGCCACGATATGGACTCGTCCGCGGCGGGGTCCGTCCGGTAAGAAGGTTCCTTACACCCCTCATCCGGGGCCCAAGGGCGCGTGTGCGGCGCGCCCGTCGCGTATGTACCCCGTACGTATCGGTCAAATCGGGGCATACGTGGTGCCCGCCCACCCCTAACCAGGAGTGGTCACCCTCAACCCATGAAGACTTAAGGGGTAAAACAAAGTGGCAGCGGAGATCGTCAATCCTCGCGGCGACAGCAGTGCGGGTCAGGAAGGCGAGGGCGAGCCTCTCGATTCGTTCGACCCGGCGTTCGCGCTGCACCGCGGCGGCAAGATGGCCGTGCAGGCCACCGTGCCGGTCCGCGACAAGGACGACCTGTCCCTCGCGTACACGCCCGGCGTCGCCAAGGTGTGCAGTGCCATCGCGGAACAGCCGGACCTCGTCCACGACTACACGTGGAAGTCGAATGTCGTCGCCGTGGTGACGGACGGGACGGCCGTGCTCGGGCTCGGAGACATCGGCCCCGAGGCCTCCCTCCCCGTGATGGAGGGGAAGGCCATTCTCTTCAAGCAGTTCGGCGGCGTGGACGCGGTGCCCATCGCGCTCGCGACCACGGACACGGACGAGATCGTCGACACCGTGGTGCGGCTCGCTCCCTCCTTCGGCGGTGTCAACCTCGAGGACATCTCGGCGCCGCGCTGCTTCGACATCGAGCGCAAGCTCCAGGAGCGGCTCGACATTCCGGTCTTCCACGACGACCAGCACGGCACGGCGGTCGTCACGCTCGCGGCCCTGCGGAACGCGGCGAAGCTGACCGGGCGGACGCTCGGTGATCTGCGTGCGGTGATTTCGGGTGCGGGGGCGGCAGGCGTCGCCATCGCGAAGATGCTCCTCGAGGCCGGCATCGGCGATGTCGCGGTCGCGGACCGCAAGGGCATCGTCAGCAGCGACCGCGACGACCTCACGCCGGTCAAGCGGGAGCTCGCCGAGATCACCAACAAGGCCGGGATCAGCGGCTCGCTGGAGGCCGCGCTGTCCGGCGCCGACGTCTTCATCGGCGTCTCCGGCGGTACGGTGCCGGAGCCGGCCGTGGCGTCGATGGCCGAGGGTGCGTTCGTGTTCGCCATGGCCAACCCGAACCCGGAGGTCCACCCGGACATCGCCCACCGGTACGCGGCGGTCGTCGCGACGGGGCGCTCCGACTTCCCGAACCAGATCAACAACGTCCTCGCGTTCCCGGGCATCTTCGCGGGCGCGCTGCAGGTCCGGGCGTCCCGGATCACCGAGGGCATGAAGATCGCGGCCGCGGAGGCGCTGGCGGGGGTCGTCGGGGACGATCTTGCGGCTGACTACGTGATTCCGTCGCCGTTCGACGAGCGGGTTGCTCCGGCGGTCACTGCGGCGGTTGCCGCGGCTGCCCGGGCTGAGGGTGTTGCTCGCCGCTAGGCGAGTGCTCTGCGCTGAGCGGGATAACGGGCCCCGCCCGGGTTGGCCTTCGGCCTTCCCCGGGCGGGGCCGGTTCGTTTTCCCACCCGCACACCCGCCCACCCGTGCGGGCCGCACTCCGGCCGCGGGCCAGTGTTGTGGGGGGCGCGGCGTGTGTCACACCCGCGTCCCGTTTCGCCGCGCCCCGCTCCCCCCTATCGTCAAGGTCATGTTCGCTGCCTACGCCGCCCGCATTGACCGTGACCAGCCCCTTGACGGCCTGGAGTTGGGGGAGCGCCCCGCCCCGCAGGCCCGGCCCGGCTGGACCACCGTGAACGTCAAGGCCGCCTCCCTCAACCACCACGACCTGTGGTCGCTGCGCGGGGTGGGCCTGAGTGAGGACAAGCTGCCGATGATCCTCGGCTGTGACGCCGCCGGGATCGACGAGGACGGGAACGAGGTCGTCCTGCACTCCGTCATCGGCCAGACGGGCCACGGGGTCGGGCCGAAGGAGCCCCGGACCATCCTCACCGAGAAGTACCAGGGCACCTTCGCCGAACAGGTCACGGTGCCTGCCTGGAACGTACTTCCCAAGCCGAAGGAGCTCTCCTTCGAGGAGGCCGCCTGTCTGCCGACCGCGTGGCTCACCGCGTACCGCATGCTCTTCACCAATGCCGGCGTACGCCCCGGTGACTCGGTCCTCGTCCAGGGCGCCGGAGGCGGCGTCGCGACGGCGGCGATCGTGCTCGGCAAGGCCGCCGGGCTGCGCGTCTTCGCCACCAGCCGGGACGACGCCAAGCGCAAGCGGGCCCTGGAGCTGGGCGCCGTGGAGGCGGTCGAGTCGGGGGCACGGCTGCCGGAGCGGGTGGATGCGGTCATCGAAACCGTCGGGGCGGCCACCTGGTCGCACTCCGTCAAGTCGCTGCGGCCGGGCGGCACGCTGGTCATCTCGGGCGCGACGAGCGGCGACCGCCCCTCGCATGCAGAGCTGACCCGCATCTTCTTCCTGGAACTCAAGGTCGTCGGCTCGACGATGGGGACGAAGGACGAGCTGGAGGATCTGCTCGCGTTCTGTGCTGCGACGGGTGTGCGGCCGGTGATCGACGAGGTGCTGCCGTTGGACCGGGCCCGGGAGGGCTTCGAGCGGATGGAGTCCGGCGGGCAGTTCGGAAAGATCGTCCTCACTGTGTGAGCGACTGTCTGAGCAACTGTGTGAGCACTCGTCGAGTGCCATCGCGTGAATGGCTGGCCGGGTCCTCCCGGGGCAACTGCCCTGGGGGGACCTGTCCGTTTTCAGGCGGCGACTGCGTATGAGCGCCTTGTCAACTGCGGTTGACGGATATCGGCTTGTCAATGTAAGTTGACATGCATGACCGAAGCAACGGATCTCGCCGAGCGTGCAGGTGATCGCGATCCGCGTGTCGGGCTGCGGGCCGTCGCCGCGTTGCGGCGGCTGCTCGAGCAGCTCGAAGCGGTTCAGGTGCGCAGTGCGCGCAATCAGGGCTGGTCGTGGCAGGAGATCGCCGCGGAGCTCGGCGTAAGCAGGCAGGCCGTGCACAAGAAGTACGGGAGGCGCTGATGTTCGAGCGGTTTACGAAGCATGCCCGCGCTGTGGTGGCAGACGCGGTCCATCATGCCGAGCGGGTGGATGCGGGCTCCGTTGGCGAGGAGCATCTGCTGCTCGCCCTCCTCGACAGGGAGGGCAGCCGGGCCTCGTTCGCCCTTGCCTCGCTGGGTGTCGCCGGCCGACGGGAGTCCGTCGAGCACTCGCTGGCCGAGGCGCGGCGGCGCGGCGGACTGTCGCAGGCCGACACGGATGCGCTTGCGGGGCTCGGCATCGACGTGACCGAGATCGTGTCCCGGGTGGAGGAAGCCCACGGGGTGGGTGCGCTGGCCGGCGACACGGACGGGAAGGGCCGGCGGGACCGGGACCGGGGCCGGCTTACGGGCCGCCGCCCCTTCAGCCCGGAGGCCAAGAGCACTTTGGAGAAGTCTCTGCGCATCGCGCTCGGCCGGCGCGACCGCTCCATCGGCGACGAACACATCCTCCTCGCCCTGACCGCCCGCTCCGGCATCGCCGCCGAAGTGCTCGCCGACCACGGCGTGACGTACGGGGCGGTGGAGCGGGTGCTGGGCGGTGGGGGAGAGGCGAAGGCGGGCTGACACCGAGATGCTGGGGTGGTGTCAGTGGTGGGTTCTAGGGTGGGTGACGCCCCGGTTGCCCTGGTCCAGTGGAGTGCCCGTGTCCATACCCCCGTCACCCCTGTCCGCTTCCGAATCCCCGTCCTCGTCCGTGTCGATGCCCGTGGCCGTGGTGTTCCATCCCGCGAATGCACCTGTTCGCGAGCCGGTGACGAAGGCCGGCGGGCAGCCGGTCTGGCTGGAGGAGCCGCAGTGGCCGCTGTCGCGTGAGACCGGTGAACCGATGCAGTTCCTCGCCCAGTTCGAGCTGGACGGCGGTGGCCTCGGCTATCTCTTCATGACGGGCGACGATGACGAGTGGGTCGACGGCACCTACGAACCGGAGGGCGGCGAGAACGCCGTGATTGTCCAGCCCGGCGGCCGCATTCCGGACTTCGTCGCCGTCGGGCCCCAGGCGGAGGGTCCGACCGTGGGCCCCGACCATCTCCCGCGCCCTGCCGAGACGGACCCGGACGGTCAGGAAGCAGATCCGGATGGCGAGCCCTGGCAGTTCCTCGGCGGGCCCGACATCGAACCGCAGTGGCTGCAGGGCGAGGAGACTCCTGGCGAGGGCTGGCGGCTGGTGGTCCAGCTGGACTCCTGCGGCCTGCCGTTCTACGTCAACTTCGGAGATGCGGGCGTCGGTTATGCCTTCGTCTCGCCGGACGGCAAGGAAGGGCGCTTCCTCTGGCAGTGCGGCTGAGGCACGGCTGAGCCCGGTCTTGGCCCACCCCCGGCCCGGCTGAGCCCGGTCTTGGCCCCCCTTGTGCGCCGAGGCGCCGACCGCTTCCGGGTGCCGCACCATCCGAGGCCGGCGTCACGCCCTGGGGGTCCGCAGCACCGCTCCGATATGCGCCGCCGCCGTCGACAAATGGCGGCGCGCGTCGCGGAGTTGTTCCTCTGTCACGCCCTGGTCGCGGGCCGCGTCGCGGATGTCGTCGCGGAAGCGGTCCAGGAGACGGTCCAGGTCACGTGCCGGGTCGCCGGTCGACGCCTCATGGGCCCAGCCCGGTTCCAGGTCGGCGGGGAAGCCCTCCTGCTCGCCCAGGAACTCCGGCTCCGGAGCGGCAGGACGCGGCTCCGCGGTGCCAGGGCGCTCCGCAGCACCGGAGTCCTTGCCGGACTCCTTCCAGCCGTACTTGCCGAAGTCGCCGAACTCCTTGGCCAGTTCGGTGAGACCCTCCCGTACCCCTGTCGGCCAGTCACCCCGTGCGAAGTGGTCCTGCACCTGGTCCTGTATGCGCTCGGCGACGCGCTGGAACTCCTCCGCCGCCTGGGCGCGCGCCTTCTCCTGGGCCTCCTTGGCCTGGCGGCGTGCCCGCATAGCCTCCTCGCGGGCCCGGCGGCTCTCGTCCTTCGCGCGCCGCGCCTGCTCCTTCCACTCCTGCTTGGCGCGCTTGAAGTCCTCCTTGGCCTGGCGCCACGCCTCCTTGTCGCCCCATGCCCCGTCGAAGTAGTCCGACGCCTCCGGGAACCCCTTGCCCGCCGCGCCTGCACGCGACGTGCTGCGGGCCTCCTGCGCCGCGGCCCGTATGTCGCGTCGCAGGTCGCCCGCCGCTCCGCTCACATCGGCGCGGATCTCCGCGGCGAGCTCCGCCACCGACTCGCGGATCTCCAGCTCGAGGTCGGCCAGCTCGCCGCTGCGGTCGGCCAGTTCGTCCCGTCCCGCGTCGGTGATCGCGTAGACCTTGCGGCCGCCCTCCGTGGTGTGCGTGACCAGGCCCTCGGCCTCCAGCTTCGCCAGGCGCGGGTACACCGTGCCCGCCGAAGGCGCGTACAGGCCCTGGAAGCGCTCCTCCAGGAGGCGGATCACCTCGTAGCCGTGCCGCGGCGCCTCGTCCAGCAGCTTCAGCAGGTACAGGCGCAGTCGGCCGTGGGCGAAGACGGGCGGCATGTCAGAGCACCTTCTTGTCGGTCGGGCCGGCGGTCGGGCCGTCAACGGACGTGGACGGCACATCAGGGGACGGCGCATCCGGGGAGGGGGCGTCAGCGGGTGGGCCGTCCAGGGGCCCGTCCGCCGGACCGTCCTCGACGGGTGGCCTGCGCAGCAACGCGATCGAGCCCGACACCGTCGTCGCCTTCAGCTTTCCGTTGCCCGCGCCCAGCCGACCGGTGATCTTCTTGGCGCCCCACTGGCCGCTGACCCGCAGGTCCTCGAAGGCGTTCGACACCGTCCCGCTCGCCGTGTTCGCCTCCACCTCCGCGTCCGCCGGATGCGGCAGGCGGATCGCGATCTCGCCGGACACGCTCGTGAGGCTGACGTCCGTGGGACCGTCCTTCGGGTCGAGGTCCACGATCATGGAACCGCTCACCGAATCGGCTCGTACGCATGACCCCGCGCCCTCGACGACCGTCAGGTCGCCGGAAACGGAGTTGAAGCGGAGGTCGCCCCTGACGGCCTGGGCCTCGACGTTGCCCGAGACGGTGTCGGCCCTGGTGCTCCCCGAGAGCCCGAGCAGCGTGGTGTCGCCGGTGACGCCCTTGACCTCCGTGCGCCCCTCGATTCCCGAGACGACCGCTCCGGCGCCCACGACGCCCACCTCGACGGCCGTGCCCGACGGAACGGCCAGCGACACCACCGCGCTGCGCCGCCAGCCCTTGCGGTCGAGCCACTTGAGGAAGCCCTTCCACGGCAGGTCCTCGTACGCCACGGTCAGCGTGGAGCCCGCCTGCGTGACGACCAGGGGCGGGCCCTCTATCTCCGACACCTCGAGCCGTGCGCCGCCCTCGCGGTTCAGTACGGCTTCGTCGGTGCCGACCACGTTCACCGTGCCGTTGACGATGCGCACGTGCAGTGCCGTCACCGGGGCGTCGAACGTGAGCTTCTTCGGCTCTGCGACGGACCACTCGGGCATGGGACCGGCCTCCTCGGGCGGAGTGACGTCGCCCCGGCGCCGAGGCGCTGAGGCGTGACGCTGCGGGTGACGCGCCATATCGCGTCTTCTCGCATACACGATATATCGCGGCCACGGAAAGTCAAGACACATCAAGACACCCGTTCCGGGGAACCCGCCGCCCGCGGCCGCTGCCCGACCCGGGCATGTACGCTGATCGGCCGGTATGTGCCCTAGCGTGGGGGTATGTCGCCCGACGCCTCAGCCGCCACCGACGCCGAATCCGCGTATGCCAGTGCCGCCGGGGCGCTGCTGTTGTGCCGGGCCGAGCCCGCCGCAGTGGCGCCGGCCGCGCAGCTGCTGCGGGAGCGGATGCTGCTTGCCCAGGCGGGGCCGGAGTGGAGCGTGCTCGTACCGGAGGGCACACCGTGGGTGCACGGCGGTGAACCCGTCGACCGGGTACTGGGCGGCTGGGCCGCAGCCCTCGCCGTAGGCGCGCCCTGGCCCGCACTCGCCCTGTGGTGGGACGACGACCGCAGCGGCTACACCCTCGCCTCGGGATTCCGCCGCACGGTCGGCTACGAGTGGCTGGCGAACGGCACACCGCTCGGCCAGGACGAGGCGATGCGCACCTTCGCGGCCCGGCTCGCCCTCGACCCGGTGCTGGACATGCAGTCCCTGGACGAACTGACCAGGACGGACACGGAGGCCGACGCGCGCGCCCGCATGCTCGGCCTGATCGCGGTCCTCACGCGCGCGGGGCTGACGCTTCCCGCCGGACTCATCCCCGGCGAGCCGGCCCACCGCCTCCGGGACGTCGCCCGCATTCAGCCGGACGCCCGGCAGATCGAATGGCCCGGCTGGCGCGACGCCGCCCGCGACCAGTTCGACGCGGTCGCCGAAACCCGTCTCGCCCCCTGGCTCCGGGGCCCGAAAGCCCGCGCGCTCTCCGCAGCCCAGCTGGCCACCGGCCTGCCACTCGCCCTCTGGGGCGTACGCCACCGCAGCGCGGGGTGGGTCGTCGCGGGCTCGCTGCTCCTCATCCACGGAGTGCTCGGACTCGCGTACGACCGGACGGGCGCGCGGGACTGAGGCCCGAGTACCTGCCGACGCCCGGAAACGGACGCTACTCGTCGTCCTCGTCGTCCAGCCGCGCCAGCCAGGTGGCCAGCCGCTCGACCGGGACCTCGAAGTCGGGGTTCAGATCGACGAACGTACGCAGCTGCTCGGCGAGCCACTCGAAGGTGATCTCCTCCTCGCCGCGCCGCTTCTCCAGTTCCTCGATGCCGCGGTCGGTGAAGTACAAGTCGTGCTCCTGATGCGGATGGGTTCCTCTCCCACAGGGTATGGGGTGGCGCACCCTCCCGGGACAGCACCCTCAGACGCCGGAGGGCCCGGCCCCGAGTCCGAGAACTCGGGGCCGGGCCCTCCGGTCAGTCACCTGATTCAGGTGCACTGATACAGGTTCCGAGGCTCAGGCCTCGAACACCTCACGCACCAGCTGCTCCTGCTCGGCCTGGTGCCGCTTCGCCGAGCCCACCGCCGGGGACGACGAGTGCGGGCGCGAGATACGGCGCAGGCGCTCGCGGGCCGGGACGTCCTCGCCGACCGCCAGGTCCAGGTGGTCGATCAGGTTCAGGGCGATGAACGGCCAGGCGCCCTGGTTGGCCGGCTCCTCCTGGGCCCACAGGTACTTCTCGGCGTTCGGGTACTTGGCGATCTCCTGCTGGAGCTCCGCACCCGGCAGCGGGTACAGGCGCTCGAGGCGGATGATCGCCGTGTCCGTGGCGCCGCGCTTCACGCGCGCGGCCTCCAGGTCGTAGTAGACCTTGCCGGAGGTGAAGACGACCCTGCGGACCGCGGCCGGATCGGCCGTCGCGTCGCCGATGACGGGGCGGAAGCCGCCCGTGGTGAACTCCTCCGTCTTCGAGGCCGCGGCCTTGAGGCGCAGCATCGACTTCGGCGTGAAGACGACCAGCGGCTTGTGGTGCGGGTTGTGCACCTGCCACCGCAGGAGGTGGAAGTAGTTCGACGGGAGGGTCGGCATGGCGACCGTCATGTTGTTCTGCGCGCAGATCTGCAGGAAGCGCTCCGGGCGGGCCGAGGAGTGGTCCGGGCCCTGGCCCTCGTAGCCGTGGGGCAGGAGCAGGGTGACGCCGGACGTCTGGCCCCACTTCTGCTCGGCCGACGAGATGAACTCGTCCACGACCGTCTGTGCGCCGTTGACGAAGTCACCGAACTGCGCCTCCCAGAGGACCAGCGCCTCCGGGCGGGCCAGGGAGTAGCCGTACTCGAAGCCCATCGCCGCGTACTCGGACAGGAGCGAGTCGTAGACGTTGAAGCGGGCCTGGTCGTCCGAGAGGTACAGGAGCGGGGTGTAGTCCTCGCCCGTCTCGCGGTCCACCAGCACCGCGTGGCGCTGGCCGAACGTGCCACGGCGGGAGTCCTGGCCGGACAGCCGGACCGGGGTGCCCTCGAGCAGCAGCGAACCGAACGCCAGGGTCTCGCCCATCGCCCAGTCGATCGTGCCGTCCTCGACCATGGTCGCGCGGCGCTGCAGCTGCGGCAGCAGACGCGGGTGGACGGTGATCCGGTCGGGGATGTTGACCTGGGACTCGGCGATCCGCTTCACGATCTCCTGGGAGATCGCGGTGGTGACGGCCACCGGGAACTCGGCCTTGGCGTCCGGGACCTGGGCCTCGGCGGGCTGCGAGGTGGCCTCGCGGACCTCCGTGAAGACCTTCTCCAGCTGGCCCTGGTAGTCCTGCAGGGCCTGCTCGGCCTCTTCCAGCGTGATGTCGCCGCGGCCGATCAGGGACTCGGTGTACAGCTTGCGCACCGAGCGCTTCTTGTCGATCAGGTCGTACATCAGCGGCTGCGTGAAGGACGGGTTGTCGGCCTCGTTGTGACCGCGGCGGCGGTAGCAGATGAGGTCGATGACGACGTCCTTGTTGAACGCCTGACGGAACTCGAAGGCCAGGCGGGCCACGCGGACCACGGCCTCCGGGTCGTCGCCGTTCACGTGGAAGATCGGCGCCTCGATCATGCGGGCCACGTCGGTGGAGTACATCGACGAGCGCGAGGACTCCGGCGCGGCCGTGAAGCCGACCTGGTTGTTGATGACGATGTGGACCGTGCCGCCCGTGCGGTAGCCGCGCAGCTGCGACATGTTCAGGGTCTCGGCCACGACGCCCTGGCCAGCGAAGGCCGCGTCACCGTGCAGGGCCACCGGCAGGACCGTGAAGTCCGAGCCGCCCTTGCCGATGATGTCCTGCTTGGCGCGCGCGACACCCTCGACGACCGGGTCGACCGCCTCGAGGTGCGAGGGGTTGGCGGTGAGCGAGACCTTGATCTGCTCGCCGTCCAGGCCGGTGAAGGTGCCCTGGGCGCCCAGGTGGTACTTCACGTCGCCGGAGCCGTGCATCGACTTCGGGTCGAGGTTGCCCTCGAACTCGCGGAAGATCTGCGCGTACGACTTGCCGACGATGTTCGCCAGAACGTTCAGGCGGCCGCGGTGGGCCATGCCGATGACGACCTCGTCCAGGCGGGACTCCGCCGCGCTGTCGATCACAGCGTCGAGCAGCGGGATGACCGACTCGCCGCCCTCGAGCGAGAAGCGCTTCTGGCCGACGTACTTCGTCTGCAGGAAGGTCTCGAAGGCCTCCGCCGCGTTCAGCCGGCGCAGGATGCGCAGCTGCTCCTCGCGCTCCGGCTTGCTGTGCGGGCGCTCCACACGGTCCTGGATCCACTTGCGCTGCTTGGGGTCCTGGATGTGCATGTACTCGATGCCGGTGGTGCGGCAGTACGAGTCGCGCAGGACGCCGAGGACGTCGCGCAGCGTCATCATCGACTTGGCGGCGAAGCCGCCGACGGCGAACTCGCGCTCCAGGTCCCACAGCGTGAGACCGTGCTCGGTGATGTCCAGGTCGGGGTGCTTGCGCTGGCGGTACTCCAGCGGGTCGGTGTCGGCCATGAGGTGGCCGCGGACCCGGTAGGAGTGGATCAGCTCGAAGACGCGGGCGGCCTTGGTGACGTCGTCGTCGTGCGAGGCGTCGATGTCCTTGAGCCAGCGGACCGGCTCGTACGGGATGCGCAGCGCCTCGAAGATCTCGTCGTAGAAGCCGTTCTCGCCGAGGAGGTAGTTCGCGACGATCCGCAGGAACTCGCCGGAGGCCGCACCCTGGATGACCCGGTGGTCGTACGTCGAGGTCAGGGTCATGACCTTGGAGATGCCCAGCTTGTTCAGCGTGTCCTGGGACGTGCCCTGGAACTCGGCCGGGTAGTCCATCGAGCCGACGCCCATGATCACCGACTGGCCCGGCATCAGACGCGGTACGGAGTGCACGGTGCCGAGGCCGCCCGGGTTGGTCAGGGAGACCGTGACGCCGGTGAAGTCGTCCATCGTCAGCTTGCCGTCGCGGGCGCGGCGGACGATGTCCTCGTAGGCCTGCCAGAACTCGAAGAAGTTCAGCGTCTCGGCCTTCTTGATGCCCGCGACGACCAGCTGGCGGTCGCCGTTGGGCTTCACCAGGTCGATGGCGAGGCCGAAGTTGACATGCGGCGGCTTGACGAGGGTCGGCTTGCCGTCCTTCTCCGCGTAGTGCCAGTTCATCGACGGCATCGTCTTGATGGCCTGCACCATCGCGTACCCGATGAGGTGGGTGAAGGAGATCTTCCCGCCACGGGCGCGCTTGAGGTGGTTGTTGATGACGATGCGGTTGTCGAAGAGCAGCTTCACCGGGACCGCGCGGACGGACGTGGCCGTCGGCAGCTCCAGGGATGCGTTCATGTTCTTCGCGACGGCGGCGGAGGGGCCGCGCAGCGTCACGAACTCGGGGCCCTCGGGCGCCTCGGCGGGCGCGGCCTTCGCGGCGGGCTTCGCCGTGGCCGGCTTGGCGGCGGGAGCGGCCGCGGCGGGCTTCGCCGCGGGGGCCGGAGCGGCGGCCGGCTTCGGGGCCGCGGGAGCGGCAGGCGCGGCGGCGCTCGGGGCCACGGGGGCCGGGGCGGCTGCGGGAGCGCTCGGCGCGGCCGGGGCCCCCGCGACAGCAGCACCGTCCGGCTTCGCCGTGGTGGCGGCGCCGCCACCTGGCTTGTAGTCGGCGAAGAAGTCCCACCAGGCTCGGTCTACCGAGTTCGGGTCCTGGAGGTACTGCTGATAGATCTCGTCGACGAGCCACTCGTTGGCACCGAACGCGGCAGCTGGGTTCTTCCCGGCTTGGTCGGTCTCGGTGGAGATGCTCGAGTTACTGGGGGACTGTGGCGACACGGCGGCAACCGCCCTCTTCCGCTTCACAAGGTGATGGACAGCGGGAATAAAGGCTACGCCTCCATCGCCGAGAGGTGCAGGCCGGGCCGGTGATCCGTCGTGTAAGTCACATCGAAAACCGTGTTTCGGCGCTTGAAATGGCGGGAAACAAGCGTGGTTTCGCTGTGTGCGGGTACGTCGACGTGCGGTCGTGCCCCCTTGGGACCCCGCCTACTCGAACTTTACGTCAACTTTGCGGATGGGGCAGGCCCGGAAGTGTGACCTGGATCCGGCAGCCGCGCGGGGATTCGGCCACACCGATCGAGCCTCCGTGCAGGTCCACGGCCCAGCGCGCGATGGCCAGGCCGAGGCCCGTGCCGCCGTCGCTGCCCGGACCCTTGGAGGCCGCGTGGGAGTACCTGCCGCGGTTGAACCGCTCGAAGACCCGGTGCCACTCCGACCGCGGGATGCCCGGGCCCTCGTCCTGCACCTCCAGGTCCAGCGACTCGGGCGTCGGACCGCGCCGGGCGCGCAGCGTCACCCGGCCGTGCGGCGGGCTGTGCTTGACCGCGTTGTCGATCAGGTTGGCCACGACCTGGTGGATCCGCTCCGGGTCCGCGTGCGCCGTCAGCTCCGGCGGCGACACGTCCAGGTGCAGATGGACGTCCGTACGCGTGTGGCTGCCGGAGCCCGAGGCGATGCCCGCGCGCTGTGAGGCGATCATGTTGGCCTCCTTCAGCACGCCCGACAGGTACGGCCACACCTCGAAGCGGCGGGCCTTCAGCGGTACGACGCCGTTGTCCAGGCGGGACAGGTCGAGGAGCGTCTCGACGAGGCGGCCCAGGCGCTCGGTCTGCTTCAGGGCCGTGCGCATCGTCTCGGGGTCGGCGGCCGAGACGCCGTCGACGACGTTCTCCAGGACGGCACGCAGGGCCGCGATGGGGGTGCGCAGCTCGTGCGAGACGTTCGCGACGAGCTCCTTGCGCTGCTGGTCCTGCGCCTCCAGGTCGTCGGCCATACGGTTGATCGTCGAGGCCAGGTCGCCGAGCTCGTCGCGCCGGTCGGCGCCGCGTACCCGGCGCGTGTAGTCGCCGTGCGAGATGGACCGGGCCACGACGTTCATCTCGTCGAGCGGAGCCGTGAGGGAATGCGCCACGAACTGGGTGATCAGCAGGGTCGCTATCACCGAGAAGACCGTGATGAAGCGGAACTCCGTCTTCGTGCGCACCGCGACCATCAGCAGTCCGGTCGTGATGAACACCGAGACGACGACCAGGGTGCCGAGCTTCGTCTTGATGGAGAACGGCCGCAGCGCACCCCAGGGGGGCCCGCTCCGGCGGCCGGGCGCGGGCTGACGGAGCGGGGCTCCCGCGTCCCCGCCCGGACCCCTACCCGTCTCTACCGGCCCTGCCGACGTGCTCATGGCGTGGGCGTCTCCAGCGCGTACCCGACGCCGTGCACCGTGCGGATCCGCTCGGCGCCGATCTTGCGCCGCAGCGCCTTGATGTGGCTGTCGACGGTCCGGGTACCGGAGGCGTCCGCCCAGTCCCAGACCTCGGCCAGCAGCTGCTCGCGGGAGAGCACGGCGCGCGGTGTGTTCGCGAGGCATACCAGGAGGTCGAACTCGGTGGGCGTCAGGTGGACGTCATCGCTGCGCACCCGCACCCGGCGCTGGGCGTGGTCGATCTCGAGCTCGCCGAGGCGCAGTATGCCGCTGCGCGGGGTCGTCGCGGCGAGCGCGGCGCGCTCCATGCGGCGCAGCAGGACGTGCACCCGGGCGGCCAGCTCGCGCATCGAGAACGGCTTGGTCATGTAGTCGTCCGCGCCGACGCCGAGCCCGACCAGCATGTCGGTCTCGTCGTCACGCGCGGTCAGCATCATCACCGGGACGGGCCGCTGCGCCTGCACCCGGCGGCACACCTCGAGCCCGTCGAAGCCGGGGAGCATGACATCGAGGATCAGCAGATCGGGTTGCCATGCCTCGGCCGTGTCGACGGCGGCCGGTCCGTCGCCCGCTGTTTGCACGAGGAATCCCTCGGCTCGCAGCCGTGCGGAGATGGCGTCGACGATCGTCGGGTCGTCCTCGACCACCAGCACCCGGCGCTGTGCACCCGGCGTGGCCGCCGCGGTGCCGTTGTGGGAGGTCTGTGTCGTCTGCTCCATCGCCCCGCCCCTGACTGTGCTTTCCGGAATCCGTGGGGTGATCCCATAACTGCGCTTGACGCTTGAATGATCTGTGCGCCGAGCAGCAGCGTACGGGCAGCGACCGTGCCTCGGCTATTCAGCCCTGGTTGCAACATGGACTACGTCCGGAACGCCCCGGGCAACCGGGACCTCTTCGGTACGGACCCCTTTGAATCCGGCATTCCGCAAGGTTTGTTCAAAACGAGGCGATGGCTGGGCGGACCAGACAGCGAGCACGCCGCCCGGCGTGAGCCGCTCGCGGCATGCCGCGAGCCCTGCAGGAGAGTAGAGGCCCTCGTTGTCGTCGGTCACGGTCCAGCCGGGGCCGTTGTCGATGTCCAGGCAGAGTGCGTCGTACGTCACTTCCGACTCGCGTACGTATGAGACGAGGTCGGCGGCCACGATCTCCGTACGCGGATCGGCGAGCGCCTCGGCGGAGAGCTCCGACAGCGGGCCCGAGCGGTGCCAGTCGATGACCGCGTCCTCGCGCTCGACGACAACGATGCGCTTCCAGCGCGGGTTTTGTGCCGCGTGGACGAGCGAGAAGCCGACGCCCAGACCGCCGATGAGGACGGTGGGCGAGCTGCGGCCGTCCAGCGCGTCAAGGGCCGCGTCCACGAGGCGCCGCTCGGAGCGGCCGTCCGATGTGTCCATGAGGAAGCAGCCGTTGGCGATGATCTGCAGCAGCCCGCCGTGGCGACGGAGGGCCACTTCGCCGTGGGGGCCGTCCCGTCGGTCCAGGACGACGGGGCCTTCCGGGACAGGGGTGTTGTACGGCGTTGGCATGGTTCCCATCCTGGTCGGGCCGCCCCTGGACGGCCACTTCTTTGCGGACCGTCCACCCGGCGGCGCGGACGGCAGGGCCGGCTCGCCGAACTGCACCAGGCAGTGCCACAACTGCTTGACGTACTGCAGCACTTCGTTCTGAGTGCCCCACTCCGCCCACTCCTTGGGCGCGGTGACGACCGAGGCCGCGGCGCCTCCCAGGACCTGGGCGTCCAGCAGTCCGTCCGGACCGGCGAACTCCGCGCAGATGCGGACGCCGAGCGGGCGCATGACCGGTCCCCGGAACTCGTCGTCCAGTTCCTCCGCCCGCAGGCGGAACCCCTCGTGCCATTCGGCCGCGAGCCCGTGGCGCGCCGCGGTCTCCAGCAGCAGCGCCCCGGTCCGCGTACCGCGGAAGGACGGGTCCAGGACCAGGGCCTCCGCATCGAGGTGCAGGTCGACGGGGCCGTGGACCTGCACCTCGATGTAGTCGTCCAGCGCCCGTCCGTTCCGTACGGGTCGGGCGGGCTTCGGAAGTTCGTGCAGGACAGCCACCGGATCGGCGCCCGTGACACCCAGGATCCGGCCGGTGTCCCGTGCCGTCTCGCACAACCCGGCGAGTACCGGCGCGAAGGCGTCGACGGTGCCGATGTCGTCCGGGCCGACGTGGCTGTCGCCGAAGCAGTAGGTGGCCCGGGCGTGCACGGCGGGTCGCAGTCGCACATGGCAGGAGCCGTAGCGCGGGCACGCGCCATCGGGGTGCTTCATCAGGTTGAGCCCGCCGTACCTGGGACGCTCGCCCGCGGTGACGCCCGGTGCGTGATACGCCCGGCCGAACAGCTGCTCCTCCCATCCGTCCCGGTCCCCGCCGGGATACGCCGTGCGGCTGCCGTTGGACAGACCCGTCTCGTACTGGCAGCGGTACCTCCCGTCCGCGCAGAGGGACTCGGCCACGGTGCGGCCGTCCGCGAGCAGCCGGTCGGGGTGGAAGTTGAGCGTCACGCGCGCGTGCTCGCGTACAAGGGTGGTGAGCTGATCGACATCGGCGGCCGAGGCGGTCGCTTCCTGGCCGATGGCGGCGGCGATACGGGCCGCCGCGTCCGCGTGGCGTGCCCGGCCCGCGGCCCGTACATGGTGCAGGGCCGCGGCCTGAGCCGCGGTCAGGGCCGTCACGCGCCGTCGGCCCGGCGCAGGACCAGCGTCACGAAACCGAGGGTGCCGCGGTAGCCGCGCAGCCACGCCTCGCGGTGGGCGTTCGCGGCCTTCAGGGCGTCGTCGTGACCGGGGTCGTCGGGGTGGTCCAGGGCCCAGCGGGTGAGGGTCCCGGTCCAGGACCACTCGTAGTCGTCCCACTCCTCGAGGGTGCTGACGTGCCCGTACACCGGGAGCCAGCCGTCCGCCACGACCCGGTCGACGGTGGTGGCGAGGTCGGCGAACTCGTCGGCGGCGAATCCGGCGTCGAGCGTCGCCCGGTCGGGCTCGCGCTCCCAGAAGCCGTCCCCGACCAGCACGCTGCCGCCCGGGGCGAGGTGCCGGCGGGCGGCCCGGAGGGTGGGCAGCAGTCCGCCGAAGGCATGGGCGGCGCCGACGCTGAGCACCAGGTCGTACGGGTCGGAGGCCGTGAATTCCGTCGCGTCCTGCTGGTGGAGGGTGAGCCGGTCCCCGATGCCGTCCCGCTCGGCCGCCGCGACCCGGGCGCGCTCCAGGGCGGCGACGGCGAGGTCGACTCCGTCGGCCCGCAGCTCCGGCCGTCCGGACAGGGCCCGCAGCAGCCACTCGCCGGAGCCGCAGCCGAGATCGAGCAGCCGGCCGCCCAGCCGACCGCCCGCGCGCGGGAGCGCCCGTTCCAGAAGCCGTGCGACGGAGGCGTCGCTCAGGGGCGCCGCGATCGGGTGGTCGCCGTGGGCGAGAGCGCTGATGGTCTGCTGGTCCATCCGGGCATCCTGGCGGCAACCGGCTCCGCTGTCCTGGGAATTAGCCGCCTGGGGAGGTAGCCGCCCGGGAAGGCCAACGGCGTCGCGCCGACGGCGAAAGGCCGGGTCGTCGAACGCCGGGCTGGGCGCGAGCCAGGGTGCGACCGTCTCCGCCGGCTCGAACCTGGGTGGCGCGCAGCTTGATCGCTCACAGCGAACAGCGTGTCGGGAACATCCCGCGGCTCACATGCATTGAGCCTGTACAGCTCAACTTGACTGCCGAAGGGGAGATCATGGCTTCGATGTCCGCACCGCTCACCCTGCCCGTGCTGCCGCTCGACGACGAGGTCGTGCTGCCCGGAATGGTGGTTCCGCTGGACCTCACGGATGCCGACGTACGAGCCGCGGTGGAGGCCGCTCAGGCCGCCGCGCGGTCCAGTGGCGACAGCAAGCCGAAGGTGCTGCTTGTTCCACGCGTCGACGGGACGTACGCCGCGACCGGTGTGCTCGGCACCGTCGAGCAGGTCGGGCGGCTCTCCGGCGGTGATCCCGGCGCGCTGATCCGCGGCCGCGGGCGCGTGCAGATCGGCGCCGGGACGACCGGGCCGGGTGCGGCGCTGTGGGTCGAGGGCCTGCAGGTCGACGAGACCGTGCCGGACCCCCTGCCGGGCGCCGTCGCCGAGCTCGTGAAGGAGTACAAGGCGCTCGCCACGAGCTGGCTGAAGAAGCGTGGCGCGTGGCAGATCGTGGACCGCGTGGCGCAGATCGACGACGTGTCGGCGCTCGCGGACAACTCCGGCTACTCACCGTTCCTGACCACCGCCCAGAAGGTGGAGCTCCTGGAGACCGCCGACCCGGTCGCGCGTCTGAAGCTCGCCGCCGAGCAGCTGCGCGAGCACCTCGCCGAGCAGGACGTGGCCGAGTCCATCGCCAAGGACGTCCAGGAGGGCGTCGACAAGCAGCAGCGCGAGTTCCTGCTGCGGCGCCAACTCGAGGCCGTACGCAAGGAGCTGCGCGAGCTCAACGGCGAGGACGGGGAAGACGAGCCCGACGACTACCGCGCGCGCGTGGAGGCCGCCGATCTTCCCGAGAAGGTGCGCGAGGCCGCGCTCAAGGAGGTCGACAAGCTCGAGCGGGCCAGCGACCAGTCGCCCGAGGGCTCCTGGATCCGCACCTGGCTCGACACCGTGCTCGAGCTCCCGTGGCACGAGCGGACCGAGGACCAGTACGACATCCAGGGCGCCAAGGCCGTGCTCGACACCGAGCACGCGGGCCTGGAGGACGTGAAGGAGCGGATCACCGAATACCTGGCGGTGCGAAAGCGGCGCGCCGACCGGGGCCTGGGCGTGGTCGGCGGGCGGCGCGGGGGTGCCGTTCTCGCGCTCGTCGGCCCGCCCGGTGTCGGAAAGACCAGCCTCGGTGAGAGCGTCGCGCACGCGATGGGCCGGAAGTTCGTGCGGGTCGCCCTCGGCGGCGTGCGCGACGAGGCGGAGATCCGCGGTCACCGGCGTACGTACGTCGGTGCCCTGCCCGGCCGTATCGTCCGCGCCATCAAGGAGGCCGGGTCCATGAACCCGGTCGTCCTGCTCGACGAGATCGACAAGGTCGGCTCCGACTTCCGCGGCGACCCCGCGGCCGCCCTGCTCGAGGTCCTCGACCCCGCGCAGAACCACACCTTCCGGGACCACTACCTGGAGGTGGAGCTCGACCTGAGCGACGTCGTGTTCCTGGCCACCGCGAACGTTCTGGAGGCCATCCCGGAGGCGCTGCTCGACCGTATGGAGCTCGTCCGGCTCGACGGCTACACCGAGGACGAGAAGGTCGTCATCGCCCGGGACCACCTGCTGCCGCGTCAGCTGGAGCGAGGCGGGCTCAGCAAGGACGAGGTCACCATCGACGAGGGCGCGCTGCGCAAGCTCGCTGGTGAGTACACGCGCGAGGCGGGCGTACGCAACCTCGAGCGGTCCATCGCGCGGCTGCTGCGCAAGGTCGCGGCCCAGCACGAACTCGGCGAGCGGAAGCTGCCGTTCACGGTCACGGAGGGGGACCTCCGCGGGCTGATCGGGCGGCCGCACCACGTGCCCGAGTCCGCGCAGGACCCGGCCGAGCGGCGCACGGCCGTCCCCGGTGTCGCCACCGGCCTCGCCGTCACGGGCGCGGGCGGCGACGTCCTCTACGTCGAGGCGTCGCTCGCCGACCCGGAGACGGGCGCCGCGGGACTGACCCTCACCGGCCAGCTCGGCGACGTGATGAAGGAGTCCGCGCAGATCGCGCTCTCCTTCCTCCGCTCGCACGGCGCCGAACTGGAGCTGCCGGTCGGCGATCTGAAGGACCGGGGCGTGCACATCCACTTCCCGGCGGGCGCGGTGCCGAAGGACGGCCCGAGCGCGGGCGTCACCATGACGACGGCCCTCGCGTCGCTGCTCAGCGGACGACTGGTCCGTACGGACGTGGCGATGACCGGTGAGGTGTCGCTGACCGGGCGGGTCCTGCCCATCGGCGGCGTCAAGCAGAAGCTGCTGGCCGCCCACCGGGCCGGGATCACGACGGTCGTCATCCCGAAGCGGAACGAGCCCGACCTGGACGACGTCCCTGCCGAGGTCCTGGAGAAGCTCGACGTCCACGCGGTGACAGACGTCCGCCAGGTGCTGGAGCTGGCGCTGTCGCCGGCGACGAACGGCGCCCCGGCGGAGGTTCCGGTCGCGGCGTGACGGGGTCGCCCGGCCAGCGCGGTGTGACCGCGCCCGGGTGACGGAGGTTTCGGCCGCGGAGTGACGGACGCGACCGGAAGGCAAAGGCCCGGGACCCCTCGTGGGTCCCGGGCCCGCGCGTACCCGCGGGATCAGCCGTTGGCCAGTGCCTGCACCCGGTCCAGCGCCCCGTTGAACTTGTTGTGGTCGCCGACCGTGGGGCCGGTCGATGTGTACTGCCACATCGTGTAGTAGCTCCACCCGGCGGGGAGTTCACCGACCGTCGTGTTGTAGCGGGCGATCCACAGCGGGTTGGTCGACGCGAAACCGCTGTAGTTGCCCGTGCACAGCGTCCACCAGCTCGTCGAGGTGTAGATCACCGCGTCCCGCCCCGTACGCGCCTTGTACTGGTCCAGGAAGCTCTTGATCCAGCTGACCATGCCGCTCTGCGTCTTGCCGTAGCAGTCCGCTCCGTACGGGTTCCACTCGATGTCCAGCGCGCCCGGCAGCGTCTTGCCGTCCTTGGACCAGCCGCCGCCGTTGTCCACGAAGTAGTTGGCCTGGGTGGCGCCGGTCGTCGTGTCGGGGGTCGCGAAGTGGTACGACCCGCGGATCATCCCGACGTTGTACGAACCGTTGTACTGCTGCGTGAAGTAGGTGTTCTTGTAGTACGTGCCCTCGGTGGCCTTGACGTAGGCCCACTTCACGCCGCTGCTCCAGAGCGTCGACCAGGTGACGTTGCCCTGGTGGCTGCTGACGTCCACGCCCTCCGTCTGGACGGCGCGGGTGTCCGGTGGCAGCCCGCCCTGTCCGTCGTGCTCGACGACTCCCATGCCCATATAGGCGGAGCCCCGCGCAGGTATGTCCGCGGCGGCTGCGCCGCCGGTGCCGGCCGCCTGCGCCGCGAACGGCAGCGCGAGCAGCAGGGAGAGTGCCGCGAGGAGGATCCCGGCCGCCGAGAAGCCCGGGCGGCGCGAGCGGTGGGGACGGTGCGTGGATCTGTGCACGGGCATACGTGCCTCCGAAGGCCTCGGTGAGCTCGGTGGAGCCCAAAGGTGGGGGAAGGTGCCGCTGTGCCGGTACGCCGCCATCGCGACGGAGTCCTCGTTGACCCGTATCAATGGCGTGCGCATGTCAGAACCGTGCGTTCAGCCGGAGACTCTACGCACGTAGATCCCGGCGAGGGAAGAGGGCCCGGCTGCTGCCGTTGGTCTATTCCTGCGAAATACTGGTCGAGCTGCGGCAACGGCTGCGCATCGAGGGAAACTTTCAGAGTCGGGAAACCGGGGCATGGGTGCTGACGTGCACGAGGACGGGAACGAAGCCGGCAGAGAAGCCGGAAACGGCGCGGTGCGCGCGCCCGAATTCGAGGCGCCGGAACACGGTGCGGACCGCGAGTTCCTTTCGTTGGAACGCGAGTTGACGGTCCTTCTGCGCCGTGCCCGGGCCTCGTCCGGTGAGATGGCCCGCGAGGTCCACCCGGACCTCGAACCCGCGGCGTACGGACTCCTCGTACGGCTGGAGGAGCGCGGGGAGCAGCGGGCCACCGAACTCGCCGCGTACATCGGCGTCGGCAAGGCCACCATGAGCCGGCAGCTGCGCGCGCTCGAGCAACTTGGGCTCGTCGCCCGGGAGCCCGACCCCGCCGACGGGCGCGCCTGGCTCGTGCACCTCACCGACGAGGGACGCGCCCGCTTCCGCACGGTCCGCAACGCCCGCCGCGCCCGCTACGTCCGCCAGCTCGCCGACTGGGACCGCAAGGAGGTGGCGGAGCTGGCCCGCCTCCTCCATCATCTGAACGCGCGCGCCGAGGGCTAGCGGAACCCCGCGCCGGTGGACGCCCACGTGCCGGGCCCCTGCCGGCGGCTCACAGCTCGGCGTACACCACCGCCGCGTCGTCGTGTCTCTTGCCGCGGCCCAGGAACCGCCGCTCCGTGTCCGCGGTCTCCAGGGCGCGGACGCGGTCGATGAGCGCCTGGGGGCCCTCCTTGCGGATGAAGGTGAGGCAGTCGTTCCAGTCGCCCTCGCGGAACTTCTCCACCCAGCGCGTGGCCCCGTCCGTGAGCGCCGCCACCGCTCGTACGCCCGACCGCGGCAGCGCTCCGGTCACCGCACGTGCGGATACGGACGGGTCGGCCGCCGCGGTGAAGAAGCCGTCCTCCTTGTTGCGTACCGCCGTGTCGGCGACCGCGTCCGAGGCGAGCGAGGCGCGCGGCAGGCGTGACAGGCGGTCGTCCAGGACGGCGCGGACCGTGCCGTCCCGGCCCTCGACGAGCAGGGCGGAGTCGGACAGCACCAGATACTCGAACCGCTCGGCGTCCCAGCGCGCCACCACGGCGGTCGCCTGCGGCGTACGCGGGTGAGAAAGGTCACAGGTTTCGCGGTGGGCTTCGGCGGTGCGCCGGATTGCCTCCGAAAGGACTTCCTGCAGCGTCAAATCTCTTCGCGAAACGGACAGTTCGCCCAGTGCGCCGCCCAGTCGCGCGGTGAACCACGGAACGGAGTGCAGACAGCCCGTTCCGTCCGGTGGAGGCGTCACACCGTCGAGCAGGACGAGCGAACCACCCTGCCCTGAAGCCGGAACCGCCACCGATGCATAGTCCTCATTGGGTCGGGCAGGGGTACCCGGGGCCGTTGCGAGTTCGATACGCATCCGGCCATTCTGCACGAGGTCTTCACACGATCCGCAACTCCCGGTGAACGCCCGGAACATACGGCGTACCAGCAGGTCAGCCGCCGGATTTCAGCCGGAATGATCCACTCCGCCTGGCTGTGGCGGGGCATCTTGCCAAAGCTCGGGGGAGACGTCCACCCATGGCCGCGTGCGCGGGTTATGAGCGTGGATCCCGGAACTTGCCCACCAACTCCCCGCCGATGTTCACTCCTTCGGGTGGCGGGCAAGGCGATGGGCGGTCGCTGCTCATCGGCGCTGGGATGGTCTGGAGCCGTACGAGGAGGCGCTCGCGTTGACGGACCGTCACCCGGGCCCAGGGGTTGGACGAGTCAGGAATGCGAGCACCGGTGCAGAAGATGCGGCCTCGGCGACGCAAGAGCGGGCAGACGGCGTTCGACACGGCCGGCGGGGGTGCGTCCGGCGCCTCTGCGTCCGGCGGGCAGGCCGCGCCGGCAGCGCCCGACGCCTCGGGCGCGGCTGCGCAGTCCGTCGACGGAATACCGACTGCCGCTGGTGAGCCGATTGGCGCGGGTGCGCCGACTGCCGGTGGGCCGATCGCCGCGGGTGCGCCCGACGCTGCTTATTCCACCCCCGGCGCCATGAACGCGCAGGCACCGGCAGATGTGCCGGGCACCTCCGGCCCGCAGGTCCCCGCAGGCGGCGCCGCCGGAGCCCCCGGCGGACCGAGCCGCGGTGGGTCCGGTGCCGGTGCCTCGGGAGGTGGTTCCGCGGGATCGTCCGGTGCCCCGGGACCGGCGGCCTCGGGAGCCGTGGACCGCCGCCGCCCCGCCCGCGTGCGCAACCGCCTCATCGTCGCCGTCGCCGTCGTCGCCGCCGCGATCGCCGGAGCGGGCGCGCCCGCCGTCGTCGCGGCCTCCGGGCAACTGAACGACTCCCAGCGGCTGGTGACGCTCTCCGAGCAGACGCAGCAGGCTCTCACCCTGGCCCACTCCCTTGCCGACGAACGCGACGAGGTCACCTCCTATATCGCCGGCGGCCGCCCGAAGGGCAAGGGCCTCTCCGAGCAGCGCAGCGCCCGTGTGGACCGGCAGGCCGACGAACTGCGCACCGACGCCCCCGCCGCGCTGCTCCGCGATATCAAGGACATCGCGGCCGTACGGAGAGCAGCGCTCACCGGGAAGAGCACTGCTCTCGAAGCCCATGTGGCGTACTCCGAGGTCATCGCCGAACTGCACGCCCTCGCCGAGGAGCTGGCCGATCAGCTGCCGCCCCGCGCGGGCTCCGGATCGCACGCCCTGGTCGATCTCGACAGCGCCGTCGAGCAGGCGGCGGCCGCCCGCGGGCTCCTGCTCGCCGCCTACGCGGTGCCCCGGAACACCACGACCACCACCACGATCGACCCGGTCACCGGGCTGCCCACCACCGTCACCACCGAGTCGGCCGCCGACGTCAAGGCCCGGAACGAGCTCAGCGCCGCGGCCCAGCAGGCCCGCGTACGGGAGCAGGCCGCCCTCGCCGACTTCCGGGACTCCGCCCCGGCCGCAGACCGCGCCTCGTACGACTCCACGGTCACCGGCTTGGACGTCACCACCGCGGAGAAGTACCTCGCCCGCCTCACCGACCAGCCGACGCTGTCCGCCGGGGACCTCCGCTACAGCAGCAAGAAGCTCGACGCCGCCCTCTCCGCCCGGGTCGACCTCATGCGCGGCGTCGAGGCGTCCCTCAACGCCCAGCGCACCAAGGACCTGGGCCAGCTGCGTGACGACGACGTGACCGCGCTGGAGATCCGAATCGCGCTGGTCGGCGTCTGCCTGCTGGCCGCGGTCGGCGTCTCCATGGCCATGGCACGTACGCTCACGCGCCCGCTCGCCGTCCTGCGTATCGGCTCGGCCCGTGTCGCCGCCGACCCGACCGCGGAGGAACCGGTCCGGTTCACCGGCCGGAACGACGAGTTCGCCCAGGTCGTACGCTCCGTCAACGCGCTGCACGCCCATGCGGCCGGCCTCCACGAGCGCCTCGCCACGTTCGAAGCCGACCGCAAGCACCTCGTCGGGCAGCGGCAGACCATGGCCGACGAGCGCGAGGCGCTGCGGGCCCAGCTCGCCGACGCCAAGTCCGGCCTGGAGCGCATGCGGCAGAGCGTCCACTCCACCTTCGTGAACCTCTCGCTGCGCACGCTCGGCCTCGTCGAACGGCAGCTCGCGATCATCGAGCGGCTGGAGGAGCGCGAGCAGGACCCCGAGCGGCTCTCCACGCTCTTCAAGCTCGACCACCTGGCGACCGTCATGCGCCGCCACAGCGAGAACCTGCTGGTCCTCGCGGGCACCGAGCACGGCCACCACAACCCCGGTCCTGTACCGCTCGTCGACGTCGTCCGCGCCGCGGTCAGCGAGATCGAGCGGTACGAGCGCGTCCGTATCTCCTCGCTGCCGCCGCACGCCCATGTGGCCGGATTCGCCGCGGACGATCTCAGCCACCTCATCGCCGAGCTGCTGGAGAACGCCACGTCGTTCTCGCCGCCCGACGCCTCCGTCGAGGTCTCCGGCTGGCTGCTGGAGAACGGCGAGGTGATGCTCTCCGTCCAGGACGAGGGCATCGGCATGACCGACGAGCGGCTGCAGGAGGTCAACGCCCGGCTGGCCGCGTTCGACCCGGACGTCGACTACGACCAGGACGGCGACGACGGGCTCGGGCTCGGTCTGTACGTGGTGGCGCGGCTGGCCGCGCGGCACGGGCTGCGGGTGCAGCTGCGGGAGCAGAAGCACGGGGGTGTCACGGCCGTCGCCGTGCTGCCCAAGTCCCTGCTCGCGGCCGCGCCCGGGATCTCGGCGCCGACGGCCGCCCCCGTGGTCGGGGGCGCGCCCTCCCTGGCCCTGCCCGGCTCCGAGGCCGAGGCCAACTCGAACGTGCTGCCGGGGCGTCCCGGGCGGGATCCGCTCATCTCCGCGGCGGAGCAGTCGTTGCGGGAGGCCGGGGCGATGGCCGGGGCAACGGCCGAGCAGGGCCGTGGCGAAGGCCAGGGCGACGGCGGCGAAGACGACGCGTCCGGGCCGACCGCCGACGGTGACGCGTCCGTACGGGCCGCCGCCGAGGACGCATACGGACGGGCCGCTGCCGACGCACGGCGTGCCGCCGACGACCGTGACACCCACGAGCGGACCGCCGACGAAGGCGAGGAGCCCGGGGCCGGCGGCCGCCAGTCGCCTGCGGAGCAGCCGGGGGCCGCGTCGCCCGAGAAGGAGCCGCGATCCCCGCTCCGGCCGCCCACCTGGGACCGGGTCACCGACAAGGGGCTGCCCAAGCGGACGCCCAAGGTCGCACCTGCCGCCTCCGTGCCCAAGCCGCGCAGCGGCTCCGTGGACGCCGAAGCGCTGCGCCGCCGCCTCGGCGGCTTCCAGCAGGGCGCGCAGGCCGGCCGACGCGACGTCGAGGCCGAACTCGCCGGCGAGAGCGCCCAGACTCCGGCGCCCACGGCCCACGCGCCGGCGCCGATCAGCGAGTCGCCGCAGCTCCCGACGGTCGAGTTGCCGGAGCAGAGGGCCGCCGAGTCGCGGGAGCGGACGGTCGAGGTGCCCGAGCGGGTGGCCGAGTCGCGGGAGCGGGCGTTCTGGTCGCCGGAGCCGACGGTCGAGGGGCCGGAGAGGGCGGCCTGGTCGCCCGGGCCGACGGGCGAGGCGCCACAGGGGGCGTCCCGATCGCCGCAGTTGCCGACGGCCGAGTCGGCAGAGCCGAGGACACAGGCTGTGCAGCGACTGGCCGAGGGGCCGGAGCGGGCGGCCTGGTCGCTGGAGCCGACGGTCGAGGCGCCCCAGGCGGCGCCCGGATCGGCGCAGCCGGCGTACGGAGCTCCGCAGCCGGGACCCATCGCACGTACTACCGACGAAGCCAAGGGGGACACAGTCGAGGAGGCAAGCAGTTGACTGCGCCCGCGCGTACGCCCAGCACTCCCAGTACGCCCACCACTGACCCTACGGACGGATCCCCGAGCCGGCAGGGACTGAGCCGCGAAGCCCGCAACCTGCAGTGGCTGCTCGCCAACCTCGTCGAGGAGGTGCCAGGGCTGCTGTCCGTCGCCGTCGTGTCCTCCGACGGGCTGCTGCTGCTCTCCTCCGACCCCGGACACCACGCGGAGCAGCCGGCCGCCAGGCCGGAGGGCCCCCGGGGCTCCAGCGCGGACCTCGCCACCATCGTCTCCGGGGTCGGCAGCCTCACCATCGGTGCGGCCAAGGTGATGGGCTTCGGCAACGTCAAGCAGACCATGGTCGCGATGGAGGAGGGCAGCCTCTTCGTCATGTCGATCAGTGACGGCTCCCTGCTCGGCGCGCACGCCAACCCGGACTGCGACATGAGCGTCGTCGCGTACCACATGGCGCTCTTCGTCGGCCGTGCCGGGCATGTGCTCACCCCCGAACTCCGCCGTGAGCTGCGCCAGTCGATGCACAGTGAGCCGATAGGGAGAAAGCCGATGGAGAGCGCCAAGTGACCACGTCGAAGCTGCCGACCAGAGGCGGCGACCGCAAACCGGCCCGGGTACGCCCCTACTCGCTCACCGGTGGCCGCACCCGCTTCGGGCACGTGCTGCTCGTCGAGACGTTCGTGGCCGCACTCGAGGCCCCCGAGGAACGCCTCGAGCTGACCAACGGCTCGTTGTCCACGCGCGTCATGCCGGAGATGCGGGCCATCGTCGAGCTCTGCCGCCGGATGCGCACGGTGGCCGAGATCGCCGCGCTGCTGAAGATGCCGCTCGGCGTGGTCCGCGTACTCCTCAGCGACCTCGCGGACCAGGGAAAGATCCGCGTGTACGGAACAGGCCACGGTCCGGGACAGCCGAACCGCGCGCTGCTGGAAAGGGTGCTGGGTGGACTCCGCCGTCTCTGAACTGCTCCCCTCCGGCCCACTGGGGGCCGGTGACGAACCCGAGGAGCAACTGCAGGCCTGGCAGACCGACCGGACGCGCGCCCCCATCGCCACGAAGATCGTGGTCGCGGGCGGCTTCGGCGTCGGCAAGACCACGCTGGTCACCGCGGTCTCGGAGATCCAGCCCCTCCAGACGGAGGCGCTGATGACCCAGGCCAGCGAGGACACCGACGACCTGGCCGCGACCCCGGACAAGACGACCACCACGGTCGCGATGGACTTCGGCCGCATCACGCTCGACGACGACCTCGTCCTGTACCTCTTCGGTACGCCCGGCCAGCAGCGCTTCTGGTTCATGTGGGACGACCTGGTGCGCGGGGCGATCGGCGCGGTGGTCATCGCCGACACCCGGCGTCTGCCGGACTGCTTCCCGGCGCTCGACTACTTCGAGAGCTGCGGACTGCCGTACGTCGTGGCCGTCAACCACTTCGACGACACGGAGCGGTTCGAGGTCGAGGACGTGCGCGAGGCGCTGACGATACCGCCGCACATACCGGTTCTGATCATGGACGCGCGGCAGCGGATATCCGTGGTCGAGACGCTCCTTGCGCTGGTCGGCCACGCGCTGGACGTCGCCCCCGAATGATCCAGCGCCCAGCCGGCGCCACCACCCGCAGGACCTGACCCCCCACCACGTCCACGGCAGGTCCGGCCTGTTCACCCCCAGTAGGAAGTAGAGACCCCGCCATGCGGAAGATACTCGTCGTCGGAGCCGGCCAGTCCGGGCTCCAGATCGCCCTCGGACTCCAGTCGCACGGGTACGAGGTCACCCTGATGTCCAACCGTACGGCGGACGAGATCCGGTCCGGCCGGGTCATGTCCACGCAGTGCATGTTCCATGCCGCGCTCCAGCACGAGCGTGACCTGCAGCTGAACTTCTGGGAGCCGCAGGCCCCGAAGATCGAGGGCCTCGGCGTCTCCGTCGCCGCCCCCGGCTCCTTCGACCCCGGCCCGTCGCAGCGCGCCATCGACTGGGTCGGCAAGCTCGACGGCTACGCCCAGTCCGTCGACCAGCGCGTGAAGATGGCCGGCTGGATGGAGACGTTCGCGCAGCGGGGCGGCCAGCTGGTCATCCACGGTGCGGCCGTATCGGACCTGGACTACTTCTCCCGCACGTACGACCTGGTGCTCGTCTCGGCGGGCAAGGGCGAGCTCGTGTCGATGTTCGGCCGGGACGCCTCCCGCTCCCCGTACGCGGAGCCGCAGCGCGCCCTCGCCGTCGCCTACGTCCACGGGCTCGGCCCGCGCCCGGAGCACCCCGACTTCGACGCCGTCCGCTGCAACCTGGTGCCCGGCGTCGGCGAGCTCTTCGTGATGCCGACCCTCACCACGTCCGGCCGGGCCGACATCCTCTTCTGGGAGGGCATCCCCGGCGGTCCGCTGGATGCCTTCCAGGGCGTCAAGGACCCGTCCGAGCACCTGTCGCTGACGCTGGAGCTCATGGAGAAGTTCACGCCCTGGGAGTACGCGCGGGCCACCAAGGTCGAGCTGACAGATGCGGGCGGCACGCTGTCCGGGCGGTACGCCCCGACCGTGCGGAACTCGATCGGGCGTCTGCCCGGTGGCGGGGCGGTCCTCGGCGTGGCCGACGTCGTCGTGGCCAACGACCCGATCACCGGTCAGGGCTCCAACTCCGCGTCCAAGTGCGCGGCGTCGTATCTCGCGTCGATCCTCGAGCACGGGGACAAGCCGTTCGACGAGGAGTGGATGCAGGGGGCGTTCGACCGGTACTGGGAGACTGCGCAGCACGTCACTAAGTGGACCAACGCCATGCTCGGCGTGCCGCCGGAGCATGTCCTGAACCTCATCGGTGCGGCGGGGCAGCTTCAGCCTGTGGCTGACCGGTTCGCCAACGGGTTCAACGACCCGGCGGACTTCGAGAACTTCTTCTATGAGCCGGCGAAGACGGAGGCGTACCTCGCTTCGGTGGCGCAGGCGTAGCCTGCCCGTTCCGGTACCCGGGGTTCCCGGTACCGGGCTGTGCCCCGGAAGCTGCGCACAGGTACGACGCGAGGGCGCCGTACGTCGTGGGCACAACCGTGACGGCACGAAGGCCTCACCGCTGTCGCGGCGCCCCCGCCGACCCATACCCCGTGTCCGCCCCCGCCGAAGCCCCCCGAGGCAGCTCCGGCGGGTCGTACGACTTCCGGGCCAGGGCCTTTCGGCCCGGGTCCGGGCGGACGGCGCCCAGGACGGGGTTCGACGCGATGGGGGAGACCTTCACCTTCGCGCCGGGGCGCGGGGCTTGGACGACCAGGCCGTTGCCGAGGTAGATCGCCACATGCGTGGCGTCGCGGAAGTAGATGACGAGGTCCCCGGGCCGGACGTTCCGCAGGGACACCCGCGGCAGTTGCGCCCACTGCTGCTGGCTGGTCCGCGGAATGGCCCGCCCCGCGGAGGCCCACGCCTGCGAGGTCAGCCCCGAGCAGTCGAACGACGAGGGCCCCTCCGCCCCCCACTGGTACGGCTTGCCGATCTGCCGTACGGCGTACCGCAGCGCGGTGGCCCCGCTCCCGGACGGCGTCCGCGAACCGCTCAGCAGCCCGGCCGCGAGGAACTGCTGCTGAGCCCTGGCCGCCTCGGCCTCCTCGGCCCGCCGCAACCTGGCGAGCTGCTCGGCCTTCAGGGAGGCGATCAGCCTTTCGACGTCCCCCAGCCGCTTCCGCACCGTGTCGCGGTCCTTCTTCTGCTGCTCGGCGAGGGTGAGTTGCCTGTCGAGAGCGCCGCGTGCCCGGGTGGCCAGTGTGTCGGCCTGCTTCTCGCCGCGGGCCAGCCGGTCCACGGTGGTGGCGCGTTGCTTCGCCACGCGCTGGATCACATGCCCCTGGTCGAGTGCCTGCTGCGGATCGCGGGCGAGGAGCAGCTGGAGGTACGGGGAGATGTCGCTGCTGCCCTGGTACTGCTGCCGGGCCAGCCGTCCGGCGGCCTCACGGCTGTCGTACAGGTCGAGACGCGCCTTGGCCAGCCGGGTGCCCAGCCTGGTGACCTCGGCGCGCTGCCGTTTCAGTTTCTCGGCGGTCGCGTTGTACGTCTCCGTGGCCTTCTCGGCGTCGCGGTAGAGCCCCTGAAGGTCTTTCAGGAGCTGGGAGACGGTCCGCTCGCCGGGCCCGGGTGAGGTGAGCGCCGCGGTGGCGGACGCCGCCGCGGAACCGGCGGCGGAGGCGGGAGCGCACAGCATGCCCGTGTTGCCGACCGCCAGTGCCGCCGTCGTCGCCCCGGTGCAGACCAGCCGCAGAAGTTTGCCTGACACGTCATCACCTCCGCTTGCGGGGTGGGCAGTCCACCCAGGGTGAGCATGCAACCAGGCAAGGGAGGGAATACCCTATAACTGGGCAATGTGGATCAAATCGGTCATCCCTTCGGTTGCTCCTCCGAGGGGAGCGCCGTGAGCGTGCTTTCCCACCAGGCGAAAATGTGCTCCGGCGCCAGCGCAAGGGACTTGGCGGCGGTCGCGTCAGCCCTGACCCGGCTTGGACCAGGGCCACCGCAGCCCGCGGCCGGCCTTCCCCTCCGGATCGAACTCGTACCGCCACCCCCGGTGCAGCGACAGCGCCCGGCCGCCGGTCTCCACCGGGACCCGGCGGTAGACGAGCACGGTCGGCGGGCCGCCGGCGGCGTCCGGCACCGGCACCCGGTACACCTTCGGTGGGTGGCCGGTGATCCCGAGCAGCACCGGCAGGACGCGGCCGTCCAGCGGCCCGCCCACGAAGGAGGTGTTCTCGCTCTTCACGGCACCAGTGTCACAAACCCGGGCCGTCGGCGGCCTCCCGCGCCAGCACGTCCCGCAGCACGTCGGCGGTCCCGGGGTCCCGCCCCGCGGTCACCGTGAGCACCGCGACGAACTGCTCGACGAGCCAGTCCCGCAGCTCCTCCTGCGGCGGCTGCTTGTCCTCGTCCAGCCAGATCAGCGACGCGGCCTCGACCGCGGTGATCCACACCCGTACGGTCATCCGCAGTCGCGCCCCCGGCTCGGTCACCCCGAGGTGGGACAGGACCTGCTCGGCTGCGGCCCTGCGCACGCCGTCGACGATGGCGGTCGTACGCGAGGTCTCCACGACGCTGCCGCCCTGCAGCAGGGCGCTGAACCCTGCGTCGTGCTCGTCCACGAAGCCGAGGTAGCGGTCCAGCGCGCGGGAGAGCCGCTGCGTCAGCGGGCCGTCCGGCGGCTCGTTGAAGCACTCCTGCAGGGCGTCAGCGGCCGACCGCAGCGCGGCCTCGTACAGCTGCTGCTTGCCGCCGGGGAAGTAGCGGTAGACGAGCGGGCGCGACACGCCCGCCGTCTCGGCGACGTCGTCGAGCGAGACGTCCTCGGGCGCGCGGTGCGCGAAGAGGGACAGCGCGGCGTCGATGAGCTGGCTGCGCCGCTCCTCCACGCTGAGCCGTCGGTACGCACGGGTGCCGGCTGCCGAGGTCATGGCCGGAAGCCTAACGTCCGCCCGCAGCCGGCCGCCCGTCAGCCCAGCAGCCCCGACGACCGCCACATCCTGCGGCCCACGCCCCGCAGCACCCCGATGTCGTCCAGGAAGTCCGTCAGCCGCCGGGCGCCGGTCTGCATCACCTCGCGCCGATGCGCGCTGGCCCGGACCTGGGCCACGGCCTGGCGCTTGTCGAGGCCGACGTTGGTGTACACCTCCGGGTTGACGAAGGCGACCGAGAAGACCCGGGCGAACTCACCGGACGTGATCCTCGTGAACTCCTGCGACCAGCGCGGTGCCGTCATCATCTGACGGCGCAACTCCTCGCGCGCGTACCGGACGTGGCGCGCCTCCTCCACGACGTGGATGCGCGTGACCCCGCGGATCAGCGGCTGGATGCGCTCGTCGGGGAACGTCAGCCGCTGCATCCAGTCGAGGATCTCCTCGCCGAGCAGCGTGGCCGTGAAGGAGCCGGGGGTGGTCGAGATGGTCTTGAACACCCGGCCCAGGTTGTTGTGCGCGCGGCTCACGGGGTAGTGAGGGGTGCCGGAGCGGCTGATCAGGCGCGCGAACATCTTCGAGTGCCGGCACTCGTCCTCGATCTCGGTGAGGGCGTACCGCACGTGCGCGCTCGTCGCCGCCTTGTCGTAGATGTGCCGTACGAGCAGCTGCATCAGGATGATCTCGAACCAGATGCCGAGCGAGGCCAGCGCCGCCGCCTCGTGCTGGGAGAGCAGGATCCGCTGCTCCTCGCTCATCCGCTTCCACAGCGGTGTGTCGTACAGCGACACCAGCTCCGGCGGCCAGAACCACTTGCCCTCCTCGAAGGGCGCGTCCCAGTCGAGCTCCTTGTCCGGGTCGAAGGAGTGCCGGGCGGACGACTCGAGCAGCCGTTTCGCCACCTGCTCCCGGTCCTTCAGCACGCCGAGCGCGTCGCGCAGCACCTCGGCCTCCGTCGCCGTCGTCATGGCTGTCCCCACCTCGTCGTAAGGGTTTTCCGCGCCGCAGCGCGGAGGTTACCGGCGGTCGCGTCTTATGAGACTGGCTGTCAGTAAGGTCGTCAATCCCTTGCGCAGGACTTGTTGACTGGACGTCTACTTGTTGACCGGGTCACTGTGAGGTGTGAGCCTGCTGTGTATGTCGACGCAGCAGCTCTACACCAGCGACCCGGGCGAACCGAACTGGGTGGTCCCGGCGTCCGGCGCCGCCCGCTTCAGCTGGGAGTACGACGACGGACGCGACCGGCTCCTCGCTCTCTACCAGAAGGGCAAGGACAAGCAGTGGGACGGCCAGACGCGGATCGACTGGGACCTGGAGGTCGACCCGCACGACCCGCTCGGCACTCCCGACGAGGCGATGACCCTCTACGGGACCCCCCACTGGGCGAAGATGACCGACAAGGACAAGGGCGAGCTGCGGCAGCACTACGCGGCCTGGCAGTTCAGCCAGTTCCTGCACGGCGAGCAGGGCGCCATGGTCTGCGCCGCCCGCATCGTCGAGTCCGTCCCCGACCTGGACGCGAAGTTCTACTCCGCGACGCAGACCATGGACGAGGCCCGGCACGCCGAGATCTACGGCCGGTTCCTGCACGAGAAGATCGGCATGCTCTACCCGATCAACGACAACCTGCAGTCGCTCCTCGGCGACACCCTGCGCGACTCCCGCTGGGACATGCCGTACCTGGGCATGCAGGTGCTGATCGAGGGCCTCGCCCTGGCCGCGTTCGGCATGATCCGCGACACCACCGACAAGCCGCTGCCCAAGCAGATCCTCGCCTACGTCATGCAGGACGAGGCCCGGCACGTGGCCTTCGGCCGGATGGCGCTGCGCGACTACTACAAGCAGCTCACCGACGCCGAACTCCGCGAACGCGAGGAGTTCGTCATCGAGGGCTGCTACCTGATGCGCGACCGGCTGCGCGGCGTCGAGGTCCTGGAGAACTTCGGGATCCCGAAGGCGGAGGCCGAGGCATACAGCGAGCAGTCCGAGTTCCTGCACCTCTTCCGCCAGTTGCTCTTCAGCCGCATCGTCCCGTGCGTCAAGGACATCGGCCTGTGGGGGAAGCGCCTGCAGGAGGCCTACGTCGACATGGGCGTCTTCGAGATGGGCGACTCGAACCTCGACCTGCTGATGGCGCAGGACGAGGAGATCGCGGAGAAACTGGACGCGGAGCGCTTCGCGGCGGAGGAGGCCGAGCGCGTGGCGGAGGTCCAGGGCGCGATCGACGCGGGGGCCGCCACCTGACGGATGCGGCGCTCCGGTGGCCACCGGTTCATCGGATTCGCACAGCGCGCTCGAACCTGTCCTCACCGCCGGGGAGTCGATCGGGTGAGTACCTGGGAACCGACGTCTTACGGCCGGGAAACCGCATCCTCGCCGGGCAGGCCCTAGCGTCGCGCGGCATGACGGGGAACACATCCCACCACAGGCAGATGCCCGCCGGGCGGACGACCACCGCCCGGCTCCTCCGACTCGTACCCTCCTTGGCCGGCGCGGGAAACGGCCCCGGCTCCGGCTCCGGATCCCGCTCCCCCTTCGGCCCCGGCCGTCGGTTCCGGTCCCTGCCGGGCTGGCGCAGTATCCGCGGCCGTGTCGCCGTCGTACTGGCCGTGCCGACCTGTCTGCTGCTCTCCCTCACGGGGCTCGGTGTCGCCGACCGGGCGGCCGACTGGGCCGCCGCCCGTGACACCGTGGACCAGGTCGGTCTCCTCGTGCAGGCCCAGGACCTGGTACGTGAGCTGCAGCGCGAACGCGGCCTGACCAACGGGCTGTTGGGCGGGGCGGGTAAGTACCGAGACGACGTCGACGCGCAGCGCGTGCGTACCGATGACGTCCTCGCCGAAGTGGAAGCAGTGCTCCACGAGCAGAGCAGTGATCACACCACCGCGGCCACCACCGCTCTCGAGGACGCCCTGACGCCGCTGGACAGCCTCGGCACCACGCGCGACGAGGTCGACGCGGGTTCCGCGGACCGCGCCCGCACCCTGGCCTTCTACACCACGGCGGTCACCGCGCTCATCGACGGCGGGTCCGCGCACACGCCCGCGGGCGACCGCCGTGTCACCGACGGTATCCAGGCGCTCCAGGCGCTGGCCCGCGCCACCGAGGCCGTCGCCCTCGAACGCGGCTCCCTCAACGGCGTCTTCGCCGCCGGCCGCTTCCGTACCGGCGAATACCTCGACTTCACCGAGATCCGCGCGACCCGTGTCGCCGCCCTCGACCAGTACGCCGAACTCGCCACGCCCGGACAGGAGGCCGCGCTCGACGCCGCGTTCGACACGGCGGCCGCGCGTCGCGCCACGGCCTATGAGAAGCGGGCCGAGGGCGGCGCGTGGGGGTCCCCCCGCTCGAGCGAAGCCGAGAGTGGGGGAGGGTCGGCGCTCTCCGTCGACCCGTCCGCGTGGTGGAACACGATGACCACCCTCGTCGACGACCTCCACGGCGCCCAGCGGAAGGTCGGCGACGACGTGCGCGCCCATGCCGCCGACGCCGGGTCCACCGCCACACGCCAGCTCGGCGGGTTCCTCGCGCTCGGGGCGCTGATCCTCGCCGTGGCCACCGCCCTCGCCGTCCTCGCCGCCCGCTCCATCACCCGTCCCCTGAGCGCCCTCGCCGACCAGGCGGACGCGGTCGCCCGCAACCGGCTGCCCGCGGCCGTCCGGCGGATCCAGGAGGCCGGTCCCGACGACGCAGACGAACCGGTCGCCCCTCGGACGAAGGAGGACGCCGAGGTGCCCGGCAGCGCACGCGAGATCACGCGCCTCGCGGCCGCCCTGCGCAACGTGGAGCGCACCGCCGTGGGCCTGGCGGGCGAGCAGGCCGTGCTGCGCCGCAACACCACCGAGTCGCTGGCCAGCCTCGGCCGCCGCAACCAGGCGCTGCTCGGCCGCCAGCTCGGCCTGATCACCACCCTGGAGAGCCAGGAGCTGGACCCCGACGCCCTCGCCGAACTCTTCGAACTCGACCATCTCGCCACCCGTATGCGCCGCAACGCCGAGTCGCTGCTCGTGCTGGCCGGCGCGGAGAACCCGCCCCGCTCCTGGCCGGGCACGGTCACCATGTCGGAGGTGGTGCAGTCGGCGGTCGCCGAGGTCGAGCAGTACCAGCGGGTGGAGGTCCCGGACCTGGAGCAGTCCCGCGTCCGCGGCCACGCCGTCGCCGAGCTCTCCCACCTGCTGGCCGAACTCGTCGAGAACGCCCTGGTGTTCAGCCCGCCCACGCGGCCCGTGGAGATCTACGGCTGGCGGGACGCGGGCGAGTACTGCCTCGCGATCGTCGACCACGGCATCGGCATGAGCGACGAGCAGCTGGCCCGCGCGAACGCGCGGCTGTCCGGCCGTGAGTCGTTCCTGATCACGCCCGCCGGTGCCGCCGCTCGGGCAGGCGGCACCCTCGGCCACTACGTCGTAGGCAGACTCGCCGCCCGGCTGGGCGCCCACGTCGAACTCCGCCGCTCCCAGGGGCCGGGCACGACGGCATACGTGGCTCTGCCCACCGCGATCGTCCAGCGCCCGGACCAGCAGCCGGCCGCGTCGGCGCCGGCACCGGGGTGAGCTGGGGGCTTCGCCCCGGACGGGCTGGATTTGCCAGCCCGTCCGGCGATTGAGGACCGGGGTCCAGGGGCGGAGCCCCTTGTTACGGGAAGTGGCGGGATGGGGGACTCGGCGTCTACGGGCCGTCGGCTCAGTGGCGGCGGGCCGCCCAGCGGTTGCCCTGTGGGGTGTCCGGGGACGGCTTCTCCGGAGTGTCGCGACGAGGGTCGGAGGGGCGCGTGGCCGGGAGGTTCAGGACCGCCTCCATCACCGCCTTCGCGATCGGTGCCGCGGATCCGCCGCCGCTGATCTCCGCTCTGTCGGCCGCCGCGTCCTCCACGACGACGGCGACCGCCACGGCGGGCTCCCGTGCACCGTCGGCCTGTGCCCAGGAGATGAACCAGGCGTACGGGGTGCCGGTGTTGCCGACGCCGTGTTGCGCGGTGCCGGTCTTGCCGCCGACCGTCGCGCCGGGGATCGCCGCGTTCGAGCCCGTGCCCTCCTCGACGGCGTCCGTCATGAGCTCGCGCAGCTGCATCGCGGTGGACTGCGACATCGCCTGACGCAGCGTCCGCACACCCGCTGTCCGCACCGTGGAGCCGTTGTCGGTGGTCGTCCGGTCCACCAGGCGGGGCGACTTGACCGAGCCGCCGTTCGCGACCGCGGCCGCGACCATCGCCATCTGCAGCGGTGTCGCCCGTGTGTCGAACTGGCCGACGGAGGACAGGGCGAGCTGCGCGCCGTCCATCCTGGTGTCGAAGTTGCTCGCCGAGACCGGGAGCGGGATCGTCAGCCGGGTGTCGTTGAAGCCGAGCCGCTGCGCCATGTCCTTCATGGGGTCGAGGCCGGTCTCCACGCCGAGCTTGGCGAAGACCGTGTTGCACGACCACTCGAAGGCGTACCGCACGGACGCGTCCTCGCAGCCGTCCACCTCGTTGCTCAGGCGCGACTCGCTGCCGGGCAGCGTGTACGGGTCGGGGGAGTCGGTCGGCCTGTCCACGTCCGCGACCACGCCCTCCTCCAGTGCCGCCGCCGCGGTGACCACCTTGAACGTCGAGCCGGGCGGATACGTCTGGTGGATGGCCCGGTTCAGCAGCGGCTTCTCCGGGTCGGCGTTCAGCTGCGTCCAGGCATCCTTGACCGAGTTGCCGTTGCCCGAGAGCCGGCCCGGGTCGTACGACGGTGTGGACACCAGCGCCAGGATCCGGCCGGTGGCCGGCTCGATCGCGGCGACCGCGCCCTTCCGGCTGCCGAGCCCCCGGTACGCGGCCTCCTGGGCCGCCGCGTTGATCGTCGTGACGACCCGGCCGCCCGGACTGCGGTCGCGCGTGAGGTCGTTCCACCCGGGAACCGGCCCGAGCAGGGGATCGGTGCCGGCGAGGACCTCGTCCTCGGTGTTCTCCAGCAGCGACGTGCCGTACGCCTGCGAGGCGAAGCCGGTCACCGGCGCGTACAACGGGCCGTTCTTGTACCGGCGTTCGAAGCGGAGCTGCTCGCCGGTGTCCTCCGAGGCCGTGACGGGCGACCCGCCAACGAGGATGTCGCCGCGCGCCTGGGCGTAACGGGCGATCGCCTGACGGCGGTTGGCGGGATTGCCGTCGTACGTCCCGGCCTGGAAGACCTGGATGCGGGTGGCGTTCACAAGCAGCGCGACCAGCAGCAGGGCGCACACGATCGCCGCGCGGCGGATACAGCTCGTCACGGCGGTGCCGTCCCGTCGTACTGGCTGCGCGCCGAGTCGCTGATACGGATCAGCAGCGCCACGATGATCCAGTTGGTGACGAGCGACGAGCCGCCCTGTGCGAGGAACGGCATGGCCATACCGGTCAGCGGGATCAGCCCCGTCACGCCGCCCGTGATCACGAACACCTGGAGCGCCACGATCGAGGCGAGACCCATGGAGAGCAGTCGGCCGAAGGGCTCGCGCAGGGCGAGCCCGGCGCGGAAGCCGCGCTCCACCAGCAGCCCGTAGAGCAGGATGATCGCGGACAGGCCGGTGAGGCCCAGCTCCTCGCCGGCCGTGGCGAGGATGAAGTCCGACTTCGCGGCGAACCCGATGAGGATCGAGTGGCCGAGGCCGAGACCGGTGCCGAGCATCCCGCCCGCGGAGAACGCGAACAGCGACTGCGCGAGCTGGCTCGGTCCCTGGCCCGCTTCGATGGAGGCGAAGGGGTGCAGCCAGTCCTCGATCCGGCTGTGCACATGCGGTTCGAGGCCGCCCACGGCGAACGCGCCGAGCGCCGCGAGGAGCAGGCCCACCGCGACCCATCCGGTGCGGCCCGTGGCGACGTACAGCAGGATCACGAAGAGCCCGAAGAACAGCATCGACGTGCCCAAGTCCCGCTCCACGACGAGCACGCCGACGCTGAACAGCCAGATCGCGACGATCGGCCCGAGCACCCGCCCTGTGGGCAGCTGCAGCTTCCAGATGCGGCGGCCGGTGTACGCGAGGGCGTGGCGGTTGGCCGCCAGATAGCTGGCGAAGAACACGGCGAGCAGCACCTTCGCGAACTCGCCCGGCTGGATGGAGAACCCGCCGAGCCGGATCCAGATCTTCGCCCCGTTCACCGCGGGGAAGAAGATCGGCGCCATCAGCAGGAGCAGCGCCCCGGCCACCGACAGATACGCATAGCGCTGCAGTACCCGGTGGTCGCGCACGAGGACGACGACCGCGATGAACAGGCCCACGCCGAGCGTCGACCAGACCAGCTGCGTGGGCGCGGCCCGGTCCGCCGGGGTCTCCAGGTCGAGGCGGTAGATCAGGACCAGGCCGATGCCGTTGAGCAGCACGGCGATCGGCAGCAGCAGCGGATCGGCGTACGGGGCGCGGAAGCGGACCGCGAGATGGGCGAGGAGCGCGAGCGCCCCGAGCCCGGCCCCGTAACCGACGGCGCCGGGCGGGACGGAACCGCTCTTGGCGAGCCCGACGGCGCAGTAGCCGTACACGGGCAGCAGGACGGCGAGGGCGAGCAGGCCGAGTTCGGTGCCGCGGCGCCGGGGGAGGCGGACAGCGGGTACCGCGGCGGGGGCGACGGTGTCCGCTGTCGTTCCGGTCATGGCGGGAACGTAGCAAGCGGTGCGCCTGATGTCCCGTTATGTCGTGATAATCGGGCTGTTCTGGTGGTTCATTGGCGGGAGGGTGCCGCGTTCCCATCGCGCGGCTCGCCAACATGTGCGTCGCTGTCGGCCCGTCAGCACCAGCGCGGAGCCTTCCCGACGTTCTCGATATAGCGGGCCGCGCCCCACGCCCAGGTGCCGTCGGTGAGCAGGTACCACCGGTCGTTGCCGTCGACCTCTTCGCTTGCCGTCTTGCAGAAGATCGAGACGGTCGCGCCGTAGGGCTCGATGCGCAGGACGCGGCCGCCGCGGGTCGGGGAGTCGCGGAGCAGGAGCCCGGTGCGGGCGATGACCCGGCCCTTGTACGTCCCGTATGCCCCGGCGGCCGGGGCGTCGTCACCGCCCGTGGCGAGGGCGGGCGTACCGGCGGCGAGGGCGGAGAGTGCTGCGCCGGCGGCGACTATGGCGAGCCGGGCGGCGGTGGACCGGGCGGACATGGGACCTCCGTGGGGGGCTGGGGAACGCGGCGCATCCAGACGATCGCCGATCAATCGCCACACTAGGAGCGGCCTTTCGTTTGCGCAGGTCACAGTGCGCCATCGGGGCCGGGCGGCTGTCGTCCGGCAGGTCGCCGGTGATGCGGACTGGGGAGCGAGCCGGTCGCGTACGGCCCCGGTCCCGCTCCGGCTTCTTGCCCCCGGAGCGCCCGCCTGTTCCCATGGTCATGGGGTGATGGCCATGAGCGGACTGCGTGTCGTACCGATCTGGACGCACGGCCAGGAGCGGCTCCACGTCCTCCTCCCGGACGGCAGGAACATCGCCTGGTACGACCGTGAGGCGGCCCGGGTCAACCTGCTGAGCGAGGACCGGAGAGAGGACGTGCTGGGTGTTCTCGGCCCCTTTCTGACCGGCCGGGTCAGCGTGGGCCCGCCGCCCGTGCCGACGCCCGCCGACATCGCCCGTCTCACCCTCCACCCGGACGACGACCTCGCCCCGAACCGCCCCGGCGAGGCCCTGCTGATATCCCTCGACCGCGATCCCGCGCCCGCGCGGCGGCTGCGCCCCGATCCGCGGCGCCGGGCGCTCGCCGCGGAACAGGCCGTGGGCGAGGTGCTGGACGGCCTCGAGGGTGCGGGCTGGCGCACCCTCCACTCGGTTCCGCTCCCTGGTGGGGACCGTATCCACCATCTGGTGATCGGGCCCGGTGGGCTCTTCGCGCTGCACACGGTGTACGCGCGCAAGCAGCGGCTGCGTGTCGCCGATCCCGTCGTCGTGGTGGGCCGGGGGGAGCCGCGGCCGCTGCTGCGGCAGGTGCGCAGCGATGCGAGCCGCGCGTCGTTCGCGCTCACCGCCGAGGTGCGGGGCGTTCTGGTGGTGGCCGGGCCTGCGGATGTCGACGTTGCGGGGGTGCCGCGGGAGGTTCGTGTCCTGCAGGACACGGAGCTGGCGGGGCTGGGGCGGACGGGGGGAGTGCTGAAGCCGGCGGATGTGGAGGCGCTCCACGCGATGGCGCGCGACCGCCACACGTGGCTTCGGGTGTGAATTTCCCCCACCCCGCCCCTTCCCGTAACCAGGAGGCTCCGCCCCCTGGACCCCCGAGATCGCCCTTCGGGCTCGTCCTCAAACGCCGGACGGGCTGAAATTTCAGCCGTCGATTCAGCGGAACCGTTCCACCGCCACCACCGCCACCGCGTGCCGCGTGGTGTCCTGCCGCACCTCCACCGTCAGTTGCGGCTCCGCCGGCAGCACCCGGTACGTCACGTCACCGATCCCGGTCGCGGTCGCCGTGCCCTCGCCCACCGGTTCCGGCAGGAAGCCCGCCGCGGCGGTCCGCACCCCCGCGGACAGCGGCGACGAGACGACCGGTGCCCCGTCCCCGGGCAGCGCCAGGACCAGGGCCCCCGGGCGCGTCCGGGGGCCGGTGAACCCGACGACCACCGCGTCGCGCGTATCGCTGTGCCGCAGCTTCAGCCACGCGCGCGTGCCGCCCCGGTAACCCTGGTCGACCCGCTTGATCACGAGCCCCTCCACGCCGCAGTCCACCAGCGTCTCGTACCAGGTCAGCGCCGTTGCCCGGTCCGTCGTCACCGGTACGGGCTGCAGAGGCGGCCCCAGCGGCTCCAGCAGCCGTACGAGCCGCTCGCGCCGCCGTGCGTACGGCGCCGGGCGCAGGTCGGCGCCCCCCTCTGCGAGGAGGTCGAAGGCCGCGTACGAGGCGGGGAGCGTGCGTGCCAGCGCGGCGGCACGCGCGCGTGTGGCGGCCGCCCGCTTCTGGACCGCCGCGAAGTCGACGCAGCCCTCCGACCAGACCACGACCTCCCCGTCCAGCACGGTGCCCGCCGGCAGCCGCTCCGCCGCCTTCGCCAGATCCGGGAAGGCGCTGGTGACGATGCGTCCGGAGCGCGCCTGCAGGGTCACCCCGCCTCCGGTGCGGAAGACGACGAGGCGGTGCCCGTCGAACTTCGGCTCGTACGCCCACCCCGCGCCCTCCGGCAGCACCGTGACCGACTCGGCGAGCGCAACCCGCACCGGCGGGGTCACGGCGGCGGAACGCGACCGGGGCGTCACGCGGGGCGTCACGGCAGCGGCCTCGCGTGGGCGGGGTCGAGCAGCGGGTCCAGCAGATCCCCGTACCGGTCCAGGCGGGGGGCGATGTCCGTGGCCAGGAACGCCAGCCGCGCGGGATCCGTGCACTCCGCGACCTCGTCCCAGGTGACGGGCGCGGACACGGTCGGCTCCGCCCGGGCCCGCAGCGTGTACGGCGTCGCGGTGGTCTTCGCGGCCGCGTTCTGGCTGAAGTCGACGAAGACCTTGCCGGGTCTGAGGCTCCGCTTCATACGGTGCGTGACCAGCTCCGGCATCTCCCGCTCGGCCTGTACGGCGAGCTGCTTCGCGTAGGTCGTGACCTGCTCGGACGGCGTCGGCTCCAGGTGCGCGAGCAGATGCAGCCCCTTGGCCCCGGAGGTCTTCGCGTACGCCTCGATCCCGTCGGCGGCCAGCCGCTCGCGCAGCCAGAGCGCGACCCGGCAGCACTCCACGATGGTCGCGGGCTCCCCCGGGTCGAGATCGAGGACGAGGCGGTCCGCGATGCCCGGCGCGTCGGCCTGCCACTGCGGCGTGTGGAACTCGGTGACGAGGTTCGCCGCCCACATCAGCGTGGCCAGGTCCTGGACCACGATCTGCCGCGCGGACCCGTCCGAGTGCGGCACATCGGCGGTCCTGACCCAGCTGGGCGTACCCGGCGGCACGTTCTTGGCGAAGAACTGCTGGCCGTCGGGTCCGTCGGGGAAGCGCAGGAAGGACAGCGGCCGGTTGGCGAGATGGCCCAGCAGGGCGTCGGCCGTGGTCGCGTAGTAGTGCAGCAGCTCGCCCTTGGTGAAGCCGCTAGCCGGATACAGGACCTTGTCAAGGTTGCTGAGCGCCAGCCGCCGCCCCTCCACCTCCGTGATGGGCGTCATACGATGAGAATCGCATGAAATGACATGAAACCGACCTAAAAGGTGCTTAACGTGCGATCGATTTGGAACGGAGCCATCTCCTTCGGGCTGGTCAGTATCCCGATCAAGCTCGTGAACGCCACCGAGAGCCACTCCGTGGCCTTCCGCCAGATCCACAACGAGGACGGAGGCCGGATCCGCTACCGCAAGGTGTGCGAACTGGAGGAAAAGGAGGTGACCCAGGCCGAGATCGGCAAGGGGTACGAGGACGCGGACGGATCCATCATCCCGATCACCGAGGAGGACCTCGCCTCGCTGCCGATCCCGACGGCGAAGACGATCGAGATCGTCGCCTTCATCCCGGCCGAGCGCATCGACCCCCTCCAGATGGACGCGGCGTACTACCTCGTCGCGAACGGCGTACCCGCCGCCAAGCCGTACACGCTGCTGCGTGAGGCGCTCAAGCGCAGCCAGAGAGTCGCCATCGCCAAGTTCGCGCTCAGGGGCCGGGAGCGGCTCGGCATGCTGCGCGTCGTCGGCGACGCGATTGCCATGCACGGGCTGCTGTGGCCGGACGAGATCCGCGCCGCCGAGGACGCCGCGCCGACCACGCATGTGACGGTGCGCGACGCGGAGCTGGACCTTGCCGACGCCCTCATGGACACGCTCGGCGAGGTCGACCTCTCCATGCTGCACGACGACTACCGCGAGGCCGTCGAGGAGCTCATCGCCTCCAAGATCTCGGGCGCCCCGCTCGAGCGCGAGCCCGTGGCGGAGGAGCGGCCGGGCAAGGTCATCGACCTCATGGCGGCCCTGGAGAACTCCGTGCGTGCCGCTCAGGCCGCGCGTGGCGAAGAGGCCGCGGAGGCCGCCGGAGGCGGCGGAGAGGGCGAGGCCGAGGTGAAGCCGCTGCCCGCCCGCAGGGCGCGGCGGTCCGCGCCTGCCGCGCCCAAGGAGGTCAGCGGCAAGAAGTCGACGGCCACGAAGAAGGCCACGGCGGCGAAGAAGACGGCGGAGAAGAAGGCGAGGTCGACTGCGTCGGCTTCGTCGTCATCGTCGGCGGCCAAGAAGAGCGGCGCCGCCGCCTCGAAGTCGGGCACCAAGGCCAAGGCGGGGGCCGGGGCCCGGGGCGGGGCAGCGGCCGGGGCGGCGGCCAAGAAGACGGCTTCACGTCGGCGGACGTCGGCGTGAAGCCTCCGGCTGGTGGCGTGGTTCGCCACCCGCCGGTGGGTGGCTTGGGGCGTAAGCGTCTGCGGGCCGTCGTCGGCTGGTGCGCCACCTGCCGGTGGCTGGGTCGGGGCCGCGCCGGGATGTACGTCCTCGGTCTGGCGCCGAACCGTACGAAACCTGCGTGACGTCACGGAGGAGGCATGCACTGTTGTGGGCAGGCGTTCCTCAGGGCTGGGGGCACCTCCCAGCCCGTAGCTGGGGGAGGGTGGCCACAACCCACGACGGCGGGTACGTCACGTACGGCGTGTGCACCGTCCGGCGGGGCGCTCAGCGCGCTGCAGGGATCACCACAGCCGTGAGCGCCAGACCATCCCGTACGAGCCACTGCCCCTCGAACTCCTCCTGCGCCCCCGGCACCGGCCGCAGCAGGCGCGCGCTGAACACCCCGCGCGTCGCCGCTCCGGCGGCGGGCCGGAACGCCAGGTCGGCATCGCGGAAGCCGAGATCGACGCCGGTCACCGGGTACCACGCCTTGAACACGCTTTCTTTCGCGCTGAACAGCAGCCGGTCCCAGTGAATGCCGCCGTCCCGCCGGTCCCGGGCCACCCGCGCCTGCTCGGAGGGCAGCGCGATGACGTCGAGGACGCCCTCGGGCAGCGGCCCGTGCGGTTCGGCGTCTATGCCGAGCGCCCGGATGTCCTCGGCCCGGGCGACGGCCGCCGCCCGGTAGCCGTCGCAGTGCGTCATGCTGCCCACCACTCCGTCCGGCCACTGCGGCTCGCCGCGCGGTCCGCGGAGCACCGGAACCGGCGGCAGCCCGAGGTCGGCCATGGCCAGCCGCGCGCAGACCCGTACGGTCCGGAACTCGTTGCGCCGCTTGGCCACCGCCTTCTTCAGCAGCGACTCCTCCTGCGGGAAGAGCGCACCGGCCTCGGGGTGGTCGGTGCGGGTCTCCGAAGAGTGCACCGCATGCGGCAGCAACTCGCCGATCACGACGGGCTCTCGGCTGTTCCGGTCACTTCCGCCCCCGTCATCCGTGCAGGTCGTGGATGCGTCGCACCCTAGCGAAGGCGTACCAAGGTCAGCCCCAGTTCTGGGAGTAGGAGGAGCGGAAGCGGCGGCGGTCCTGGCTCGTGCGGATCCAGTGGGTGGCGAGCAGGGCCAGCAGGCTCACCGCGATGACCGCCAATCCCGGCGCCAGCGTGCGGGAGTTCACGATCTCGCTCAGCGAGGCCGGTCCGCCTGCGCTTCCCTGGGCCCCTGGTGAACCCGTCAGTCCCGGTGACTCCGGCACGGCCGGCGGCACGGCCGCGGCGCCTGCCGGTGATTGCCCGCGGGCGGCCGCCGTGTCGTCGTCCCCGGCACCGGTCCCGGACGCGGGATCTGCGAGCTTCACCCCGAGGGCCTCCAGCGCCTTGGTGGCGGGCTGGAAGAAGGTGGTGCCCCCGGAGCGGCAGTCGCCGTTGCCTCCGGAGGTCACTCCGAGCGCAAGGCCCTGTGCGATGAGCGGGCCGCCGCTGTCCCCGGGCTCGGCGCAGACGTCCGTCTCGATGAGCCCGGTGACCGTGCCCTCGGGGTAGTTCACCGTCGCGTTCAACGCGGTCACCTTCCCGGAGTGCAGCCCCGTCGTGCTGCCGCTGCGGAACACCTGCTGGCCGACGCCCGGATCGGCTGCGCCGATGATGCGTACGGCCCGGCCCCCGCCGATGTCCACGACGCCGGGCCCGCCGCGGGTGCCGCTCCCGGCGGTCTCGTACCGCACGAGCGAGAAGTCGCTGCCGGGAAACGTGCCGGCGACGGTGGTGCCGACCGGGGCGGCGCCCTGGCCGTCCTGGAACCAGGTGGTGCCCACGGGCCCGCAGTGCCCGGCCGTGAGGACGAAGTCGTCCCGGCCGTCGGTCACGTTGAAGCCCGCCGAGCAGCGGCCGTTGGCGGCGAAGATCGGGGCGGCACCGTTCACCCTGGTCGTGAAGGCGCCGCGGGTCCGTTCCGTCTCCACGTAGCCGCCGATGCCCTTCGCGATCCCGGAGAGCCGCGACCAGCCGGCCGCCGAGACGGTGCTGTCGGCGTGCACCACCACCTTGTTGGACGCATAGTCGAGCGCCCACGCGGTGCCGGGCACCCGGGGCGCCGCGCTGAGCGTCTCGGTCGCCGAGCGGAGCCGGTCCATGCTGTGGGCCACGACCTTGGCGCGCGCCCCCGCCCGCCGCACCTCGTCCGCCGCCTCCGTGTCCGTGACGGCCACGACGGGCCGCCCGTCGGAACCGATCCAGCTGCCCGCGGTACGGGACGTACCGAGCCGCGAGACCATACGCGTGCCCAGCGCTGAGGGGTCGGACGACGCCGAGGCCCCGGAGACGCCGGCCGGGGCGGCCGTCGTCCGCCCGGAGTTCTCGCTCGCCATGGCACTCGACACCATCACGCCGCCGCAGACCAGCCCGCAGGCGGCCGCCAGCCGCGCCAGCCGGTGGACCCTCCGCCGTACGTGCCTCATCCGCGGCCCCCAAGCGTCGTCCGTCATCCGTCGTCCGGCACGGCGTGGACCGCGCGGGGGCCACGGGAGTGTGACCCGCCTCCAGTACGTGCCGGTCGCCGATCCGGTTCACCGCGGCCGCCGGGCACGCGACACGTACGGGCGTCGGGTCGTCAGATCCCGGCGTCGACGGGGGCGGGGACGGCGGCGGCCGGGGTCGCGGGGCGCGGGAGGTGCCGCGGCAGGCAGACGATGAGCCGCAGACCGCCCGGCAGATCCGTCGAGGTGATGAGGGCGGGGCTCTCCCCGTGCTGCGGGTGGCGGACCCGGCGCAGCGAGAAGCCCGGGCCCAGGCTGGCTCGTTCGTCGCGCCAGAGCCGTTCCGCGACCGGGTGCTCCATGATGCGCGAGACGAGGGCGTCCAGCGCGGCCTCACCGCGGCACATCGTGTAGACGATCTGCAGCCGGGCGATGGCGAGACGGCGGGCGTCGGCGATGTCCGCGATCCGTGCGGCGGCCGTGCCGGTGAACAGCCAGAGCAGGGCGTTGCGGTCGTGCGGCTCGATCGTGCCGGGGTCCTCGAACCAGTCGGCCACGGCCTCGTTGGTGGCCAGCACGTTCCATGCGTGGTCGGTCAGGACCGCCGGGTTGGGTTCGGCGGCTTCGAGCGCGGCGAGGTGGCAGGGGTCGGGTACGGGTTTGCGGTGGCTGAGGGTCGGAGGGACGACGCGGGCGGCCAGGCAGAACAGATCGGTGCGTTCCTCGGGGCTGAGGCGCAGGGCGGTCGCGACGTCGGAGAGGAGCCCGGGGTCGACCTCGCTGAGCTCGCCGTTCTCCAGCGCGCTGTACCAGCGGAGGGTGGTCCCCGACAGGAATGCCACCTGTTCCTGCTCGAGGCCCCTGTCGTGACGCGTCGTCTGCTGCGGCAGCCCGACGTCCTTGGGTGTGAGCCGGGACCGCTGCTTGATCAACAGGCGGCTGAGGTTGCGGCGGCGTACGTCATCGCTCTGTTGCATCGGTGCCTCCCGCGGCAAGTGGGGGGTCGGTCGGCGGGCAGGCGGTCACGAATGTGGACCCGCTGACTTCCGATGATGATCCGCGAGGTGCCTGCGGTTTTGACGCTTGTTGTGCTTTCGCTCGATCGGGCTACCGCGGAACCTCAGGACGTGTTACCGGATTCCGGGCTCGACGCCGACCACCGCCGCTCCCGCTGGGCGGCAAGCCGCACGGGGGCGTCGGCCGCTCCTTACCCCTGCCGGGCGACGGGCTCCCATCGGCGCAGGAGAGTTCGGCGAACGCGACACCCGACGGGACGATCGGCGTCGGCAGCGACGTCCACCGTGTGTGCGTCGCGCACGTGGAGAGCCCGCACCCCCTGCGCCACGTCGTCGACGTCGGTGACGAACAGCCGCTGTGGGCGGGAGCGTCCTCGAAGATCCTGCTGCGTGACGTCTCCGACGCGCTGCTGCGGCGCGTCGCCCTCACGTCACCGCACGGCGAGACGCACATGGCGCGGCTGCGGGAGCGGTCCGAGGAGGCCGGCAAGCGCGGGTACGCGGTCAGTAGCAGCGAGTGGGACGAGGGCCTGACCGCCGTCGCCGTACCCGTACTCGGCCGCTCGGGCACCGTCATCGCCTCGCTGTCGCTCAGCGGCCCCAGCCAGCGCTTCCCGTACGAGGCCGTGGAACGGTTCGCCGCCGAACTCAACCAGGCCGCCCAGCTCATCTCCGACCAGGGCTTCACACACCCGCTCAGCCCGGCCGGCTGACCGGGCTGAGCGGGAACTGTCATCTCGGGGGCGATGTCCGCCATCGCCCCCGACGTGATTCAGGCGGTCTCCGGTTCGGGTTCGGGCGCCGACCCGTCCCCGGTCTCCTCCGCCTTGGCCGCGGCCTCGCTGTCCGTCCCGACGATGCGGCTCTTCGCGCCGCTCAGGGCGAAGTAGAGCACGCCGGAGACGATGACGCCGATGAACCAGGAGTACGGGCCGAGGGTCTCGGCGTAGCCCGAGGGGCCGTAGACCGGCAGGATGCTGGCGAAGACGGCGCCGACGGCGGCCGCCGCGAAGGCGCGTATGTTCCAGCCTCCCTGGAAGCGGAACTCGCCGGTCTCCTGGTAGAGCGCGGGGATGTTGAGCTGTGCCTTGCGGATCAGGTAGTAGTCCACGACGATCACGCCGAAGATCGGGCCCATCGTCGAGCCGATGGCGTTGACGAAGCTCGGCGCGTTGTCCCACGGGTGGAGCGGGTACAGCAGCAGCGCGATGACGGCGGCGATGAAGCCGCCGCGCCGGAAGTCGACGTAGCGCGGCGCGACGTTGGCGAAGTCGAAGGCCGGGCTGACGAAGTTGGCGACGACGTTGATGCCGAGCGTTGCGACCGCGAAGGTCAGGGCGGCGAGCAGGACCAGGAAGGCGCTGTCGAACTTGGCGGAGATCTTGGCGGGTTCAAGGATCACCTCGCCGTACACCTTGCTGGCCGCGGCCGTCGTCAGGGCGGCGACGAACGAGAAGAGGATGAGGTTGACGGGCAGGCCCCATATGTTGCCCTTGCGCAGCACCTTCTCGGTCGGCGTGAACCTCGCGAAGTCACCGAAGTTGAGGAAGAGGGCCGCGAAGTAGGTGATCCACGTGGCGGCTATCGCCGCGATCGCGGCCAGCGAGCCCGGGGTGACGTCGAGGCCGGTGGCGCTCTTGGCGAGCGTTGCGAGGTCGCCGGCGGGCATGTCGACCGAGAAGGACAGCACACCGGCCTTCACCGACAGGCCGACGGCGAGGACCAGCATCATCAGCCACACGGCGGGCCCGGCGAAGTCCTGGAACCGGCGGACGGTCTCCATGCCCTTGCTGATGATCAGCAGCTGGGCGGCCCAGACACCGAGGTAACACACCACCTCGAGGCCGCTGTGGTCGAAGAGGTGGGTCGTCTCGTGGAAGTGCTTCGGGCCGTCGTAGCGGGTGAGGAACGCGACGATCGCACCGGCCGCCGCGCTGGTCTGCGCCCCGTACCAGAAGGTGGCGACGACCGCCCTGACCAGCGCCGGGACGTTGGCGCCGAAGGTGCCGAACGACGCACGCGCGAGGACCGGGTACGGCACGCCGGTCCTGACGCCCGCCTTGCCGATCAGCGTCATCAGCCAGTAGATGACCAGCGAGCCGACGCCGATGCCGATGAGGAACTTGAAGGTGTTGCCGGCGACGAGGAACAGGCTGGCGGCCAGGAAGTAGCCGTACAGACTGTGTACGTCCGAGGTCCAGACGTTGAAGATGCTGAACGCGCCCCACTTCCGTTCGGTGGCCGGAGCGAGGTCGTCGTTGTAGAGCCGCGGTGAGTGATCCGCCGGGGGTGGGGCCGAGGCCGTGTTCTCCGTCGCCGCCATCGTTGCTTTCTCCTTGCTGAGCGGAACCGCTCCGTACGGGGTGCGGGATGACGTACAGGGAAAAGGCGGCATCTTTCACCTTGATGCCGGATCTGTTACAGACATGTCAATGCCCCCGCTCGGCGCCGTCCCGACGACCGGTGCCGCCGCCCGAATGCGCGCTTACACTGAGTGACAGAAGCCGTTCGCGGAACGGAACTCCGCGAACGCCCGGACAGCAGGTCGTCCGGACCTCCGGAACCCCGGAACTCTCGGAACTGTCGTGCGCTGTCAGCGGGTGTTCACAGCGGCGCTCGCCCTGGGGCTCGTGATGCTGCCCGCCCTCGCCGCGCGGGCGCAGGGCGCGGACGCTCCGCGCGGTCCCGTTGGCCCCGCGTTCGGCGGGCGTGCCCTTCAGGCGCTGGTCGACGGCATTCAGTTCGGCGTCATCATCGCGATCACCGCGGTCGGGCTCTCGCTCGTCTTCGGCACGATCCACCTGATCAACTTCGCCCACGGCGAGTTCGTGACCATCGGCGCCACGTTCGCGTTCTTCCTCAACGCGTCGCCGACCGGGCCCGGATGGCATCTGATCCCCGCCGCCCTCGCCGCGGTCGCGTTCGGGGCGCTGCTGGGAGCGGCGGTCGACCGGGGTGTCTGGCGGCCGCTGCGGGCGCGCGGCACAGGACTGATCAACCTGTTCATCGTCACGATCGGGCTGTCGCTGCTGCTGCGGCACATCGTGCTCGTGCTGTACGGGACCCGGCCCGGCTCCTACGTCCAGTACGACATCCAGAGCGCGATCGACCTCGGCCCGGTCGGCATCACCCCGCGAGACCTCACGGTCACCCTGCTCGCGATGCTCGTGCTGGTCGGCGTCGCCGTGCTGCTGCAGCGGACGCGGACCGGCACGGCCGTACGCGCAGTCTCCGCCAACCGCGACCTCGCGGAGGCGTCGGGCATCGACGTGCAGCGGGTGGTGCTGTTCGTGTGGATGCTAGGCGGCGGTCTTGCCGCGCTCGGCGGGGTCTTCTTCGGTCTTGTCGAGACCGTCACCTGGGACATGGGCTTCAAGCTGCTGCTGCTGATGTTCGCCGGGATCATCCTGGGCGGGCTCGGCTCCGCCTACGGCGCGATGGCGGGCAGCCTCGTCATCGGCGTCGTCGCGCAGATGTCCACCCTGTGGTTCCCGGTCGACCTGCAGTACGCGTGGGTGCTGCTCGTCCTCATCGTCGTCCTGCTGGTGCGGCCGCAGGGCATCCTCGGCCGCGCGGAACGCGTCGGCTGAGGGACGGCAGGGGAGCAGCGCCATGGACTTCTCGGTCATCGTCTCCGACGCCCTGCGTTCCGGCATCGGCCCGATCGCCGCCGTCTACGCGCTCGCCGCCATGGGCCTGAACCTGCACTTCGGCTACACCGGGCTGCTCAACTTCGGCCAGGTCGGCTTCATGCTGGTCGGCGGCTACGGGCTCGCGGTCACCGTGGCGACCTGGGGCGGCCCGTTGTGGCTGGGCATCCTGGCCGGGCTCGCCTCCGCGGTCGTCCTGGCCCTGCTCCTCGGCCTGCCCACGCTGCGGCTGCGCGCCGACTACCTCGCGATCACCACGATCGCCGCGGGGGAGACGCTGCGGCTTTTCTACCGGTCCAGCTGGGCCGAGCCGGTCACCGGCGGGGTGTTCGGACTGCAGCGGTTCGCGAACGACTTCTACGCCCTGAGCCCGATTCCGCGCGGTACGTACGGGGTGTGGCTGGTGCGGTTCAGCGCGCGGGACTTGTGGGTGCTGGTCGTCGGGTGGGCGCTGGTCGCGGTGACGGGGGTGCTGCTCGCCCTGCTGGTCCACAGCCCGTGGGGCCGGGTCATCCGCTCGATCCGCGAGGACGAGACCGCCGCGCGCAGCCTCGGCAAGAACGTATACGCCTGCAAGATGCAGAGCCTCGTGCTGGGCGGAGTGATCGGCGCCGTCGCGGGCATGCTGGGCGCCATCCAGGTGCAGTCGGTGAATCCGGACAGCTTCGACCCGGCCGTCACCTTCTTCCTCTACACCCTGCTCGTGCTCGGGGGTGCCGGGCGGATCCTGGGGCCGGTCGTGGGCTCGGTGCTGTTCTGGTTCGTGCTGACCTTCCTCGACAGCGCGTTGCGGCAGGCCATCGACGCCGGGTACGTGTCGCCGAGCCTGATCAGTACGTCGGAGATCGGCGCGGTGCGCTTCGCGCTGGTCGGGCTGGCCCTGATCCTGCTGATCACGTTCCGGCCGCAGGGCATTCTCGGCAGCAGGGAGGAGATGCTGCTCAGTGGACGCTGACAGCGCGTCCTCGGGGCGCGCCTCGGGCACTGCGGGCGCGGACGGCTCGGTCGGGTCGGTCGGTTCGGTCGGTGCCGCGGCCATCGGCCGGCTCGCCGGGGTCGCGCCCGAGCCCGGCGTACGCAAACCCGATCCGCTGCTCGTCATGGACCGGATCAACCGCACCTTCGGCGGCATCACCGCCGTACGGGTCGACCATCTGGAGGTGCAGCGGGGCGCCATCACGGCGCTGATCGGGCCCAACGGCGCGGGCAAGACGACGCTGTTCAACGTGGTGAGCGGCTTCGACCGGGCCGACGGCGGCCGCTGGTGGTTCGACGGACACCCGCTCACCGGACGGCCTGCGCACCGCGTTGCACGGGGCGGACTCGTCCGTACGTTCCAGCTCACCAGGACCCTCGCCCGGCTCACCGTGCTGGAGAACCTGAAGCTCGCCGCCACCGGACAGCTCGGTGAGCGGCTGTCGGCCGCGCTGCTGCCGCCGCTGTGGCGCGGCCAGGAGCGGGAGATCGAGCGCCGTGCCGACGAGATGCTGGAGCGGTTCCGGCTCGGGCCGCTGCGCGACGACCACGCGGGCACGCTCTCCGGGGGGCAGCGCAAGCTCCTGGAACTGGCCCGTGCGCTGATGGCCCGGCCGGTCATGGTGCTGCTCGACGAGCCGGTGGCCGGGGTGAACCCGGCACTGACCCAGTCACTGCTCGCCCACATCACCGAACTGCGCGACGAGGGGCTGACCGTGTGCTTCGTCGAACACGACATGGACGTGGTGATGGGCATCAGCGACTGGGTCGCCGTCATGGCCGACGGCCGCCTGGTGGCCGAGGGCCCGCCGCACACGATCGGCCGCAACCCCGCCGTCGTGGACGCCTATCTGGGCAGGCGGCACGACGAGCCGGAGGCGACGGGGGAGGAGGAGTAGGAGATGTCTGCGAACGAAGAACCGGAGCCGGCGAACGAACCGGAGCCGGCCAACGAACCGGAGCCGGCGAACGAGCGAGCGCCGGACGCGCGGCCGCCGGTGCTGGCCGCCGAAGGGATCGTCGCCGGGTACCTCCCGGGCGTCGGCGTCCTGCGCGGCTGCAGCATCGAGGTGCGCCCCGGAGAGCTGGTCGGTGTCATCGGGCCCAACGGAGCGGGCAAGTCGACGCTGGCCAAGGCGGTCTTCGGCCTGCTCCACGTACGCGCCGGAACCGTGCGGCTGAACGGCGACGACGTCACCAACCGGCCCGCGCACGAACTGGTCCGCCGGGGCGTGGGATACGTACCCCAACTGCAGAACGTGTTCCCCACGCTGACCGTCGAGGAGAACCTGCGGATGGGCATCTATCTGCGGCCCAGGGACTACGCGCGGCGGGCCGCGGCCGTCGAGGAGCTCTTCCCCGTCCTGGCCGCCCGGCGGAGGCAGAAGGCCGATTCGATGTCCGGCGGCGAGCGGCAGATGCTGGCGATGGCGCGTGCGTTGATGGCCGAGCCGCAACTGCTGCTGCTCGACGAGCCGTCCGCCGGCCTGTCCCCGCTCCACCAGGACCATGTGTTCGACCGGGTCAGGGAGATCAACGGCGCGGGCGTCGCCGTGCTCATGGTCGAGCAGAACGCCCGCAGATGCCTGCAGATCTGCCACCGCGGCTACGTCCTGGACCAGGGCCGCAATGCGTACACGGGCCGGGGCACGGACCTGCTGCACGACGAGAAGGTGATCGCCTGCTACCTCGGCACGCTCGCGCGGGTCAGCTGACCGCTCACTGCCGGGAGCTGCTCACCTCGGTTCGGACGGTACGCAGCTGCCCCTTGTCGTCGTACGTGTACACCTCGATCGTGGCCTGACCCGGTTCGCCGGCGTCGGTGAAGTCGAGCGGACCGCTCACGCCGTCGTAGTCGATGTCCCTGCCCGACTGGATCAGCGCCTTGCAGACGGCGAACGTGTTGCACTTCTCGCCGTCCCTGGTGATCCCGATGATCTCCTTGGCGAAGACGCCCGGGTCGTCCGTCCCCGCCTTCTCGGCGGCGAGCGCGATGGTGGTCACGCAGTCGAAGACCTGCGGCGCGAACTGCAGCTCCTTCAGTTGGGGCGCGAACTGCTTCAGCTGCTTCACGTACTCCTCGTTGGCCGCCGAAGCGGGCGCTGTCCCCTTCATGCCGGCGAGCCGGGCGGGATCGCGCGGGGCGACCAGGGACGGCAGTTCCTCGCTGCGCAGACCGTCGGCGCCGTACACGCCGACGCGGTCGGGCCCGAGACCGGCCTCGATGAGCCCCTGCAGGATCTGGGCGCCCTCCTCGAAGGAGATCACCACGACGGCGTCAGGGCCTGCGTTCCGCACCCGCTGCACGGCCTGGTCGAAGTTCGTCGCCTTCGGGTCGTACGTCTCGGCCACCGGCACGGTCGCACCGCCGGCCTCCAGGGCCTTCCTGGTGGACTCGAGCAGTCCCCGCCCGTAGTCGTCGGCCCGCGCGAGCAGCGCCACCCGGTCGTGGCCGTCCTCGAGGACGGTCTTCGCCAGGACGGGGCCCTGCAGCGCGTCGCTGGGCGCGGTACGGAAGTAGAACCCGCCGTCGTCGTAGTCGGTGAACGTGGGGGCCGTGTTCGAGCCGGAGCACTGGACCACGCCTGCGCCGGTCACCCGGTCGATGAACGCCAGCGACATGCCGGACGCCGCGGCACCGATGATCGCGTCCACGCCCGAGGCGAGGACCCGGTCGGCGGACTGGGCGGCGACGGCCTCCTGACCGGCCTCGTCGCCGGAGACCACGGGCGGGACCGGCCTGCCGAGGACACCGCCTGCGTTGTTGATCGTCTGGATCGCGAACTTGACCGACTCGATCTGCGGCGGGCCGAGGAAGGCCAGCTGGCCTGTCTCCGGCAGGACGTAGCCGAACTTGAGCTCGCCGTCGGCGTCGCGGGCCGGGGCGTCCCGGGTCGGTGCGGCGGTCGCCGAGTCCGGCGTGGCTGTCGACGGGTCCGCCGTGGCTGTCGCCGGGGCCGTCGCGCCGGCGAACGCCGCCAGGAGGGCGGCCGCGGTCAGGAAGATCGTGGAGCGCCGTGTCGAGGCCTTCATGTCCGCCTCCTCTTGGCAGAGGCTGACGGAGGCCGCAGGCCGGCCTGCGCCCGCCTTCTGTGACGAGCGTACGGCCGTAGGCTGCGGCGGGGCCATGGCCGCTGTGCCCCTGCGGGGCGGTAAGGCGCCACGGCACCCGCCGTCGTGGGCTGTGCCCACCCTCTCCCAAGCTCTCGGCTCCGCTCGAGCAGGGGGACCCCCGTCGCCCTGCGGAACGATCGCCGACAGCGGCAGCGACAGTTGCGTTCAGTGGTGCGATCACCTGGTCTTTTTGGCGTCCTCGCCCCGCTCGCCCTCCGCCTGGGACGGCTCGGTCCTGGGCACGTCCGGGTGCTGCTCCATGGCACTGCGCTCGGACGGTTCGTCGCGTTCGCCCTCGGCTTGCGACGGGGTGTGCGAGTAGAGCCAGGGGTCGTACTCCGAGGCTCCTCCGGATTTCATGGCGGCCTCCTTCGCTCGTCCACCCCCATGCTGCAACCTTTCGGGCGCTGCGGCGAGAGGAGCGGGGGGTGGGTCACCGTACGGCTCGTCGGCGGCCCGTACCTCGCAGGTGGGGCCGTCGAGACGGCGGGCCGCGGCCTCCACCGCCGCGCCGCTCGGCCGCCGTCAGCGCGCCGGGCTCCCACCAGGAGTCGTCGTCGCTGAACGCCACGTACGGCGTCCCGGCGCGGCGTACGCCGACCTTGCGGCCGAGCGCGCCGAGGTTCCGCTCCGGGCGCAGGACGAGTACGTCGGGGGGTGGAGGCGGGCCACGGGCTCGGCGGTGCCGTCCGTCGACGCGTTGTCCGTGACGATCACGGGCGGCCGCTCCGGCAGCCCGGCCAGCCGGTCGGTGTGTGCAGCGCCTGGTCCCGCCGGTTGCGGGTGATCACGACGACGGTGGTACGGGACCGAGGAGTCACGGCCCTGCACCTCCGGATGGCTCGTCGTCCGAAGCCCTGTCGTCTCCAGTCCTCGTCGTGCCGTCACGGAGTTCCCCGCGTCGCGGGGCCCGTGCATCAGGCTGAGGCGGCCGGGCCCGCACCGTCCGGGGCGGAACTCGAGGCGGTGCCGGGCGTGAAGGTGACCGGCAGTCGCTCGGGGCCGCGCAGGCCGCTGGGCTTCCACCGCAGCTCGCCCGGCGGTACGGCCAGGGCGAGACCGGGGAGGCGGCGCAGCGCGGTGCCGATGGCGACCTGGCCCTCCAGCCTCGCCAGCGGCGCGCCCAGGCAGTAGTGGATGCCGTGTCCGAAGGCCAGGTGCGCGTTGTCCTGCCGCGTGATGTCCAGGCGGTCGGGGTCGGGGAAGCGCGCCGGGTCGCGGTCGGCGATGGCGGAGGCGATGAGCACGGTCGCACCGCGCGGGATCGTCACGCCCGCGATCTCGACGTCCTCGCGCGCGAAGCGGGCGATGCCCGGGTTGACCGGCCCGTCGTAGCGGAGGAACTCCTCGATCGCGTCCGGCAGCAGCTCCGGGTCGTCCCGCAGCATCTGCAGCTGGTCGGGGTGGGCGAGCAGTGCCGCGATGCCGCCGCTGATCAGGTTGACCGTGGTGATGTAGCCGGCCACAAGCAGCAGGAACGACATGGCGATCAGCTCGTCCTCGTCCAGCCGCTGCTCCTCGTCGCGGGCGGTGATCAGCGCGCTGAGCAGGTCGTCCGCGGGCTGCGCCCGCTTGGTCTCCAGCAACTTGGTCAGGTACGCCCGCATCTGCTGCCAGGCCGCGTCCACTACGGCCGGGTCCGGCGGCTCCGCGCCCCGCAGGATCATGTCGTCGGTCCACCGCTGGAAGTCGTACCGGTCCGACGTCGGCACCCCGAGCAGCTCGCTGATCACGGTGACCGGGAGCGGCAGCGCGAAGTCCGCGACGAGGTCGGCGCGGCCCGACGGCACCACAGCGTCGAGCAGCCGGTCGGCGATGTCCTGGATACGGGGCCGCAGCTCGGCCACCCTGCGCGCGGTGAACGCCTTCGAGACCAGGCGTCGCAGGCGGGTGTGGTCGGGCGGGTCGGCGCGGAGCATGGTGCGCATCATGGACTCGCGCTGCGACGCGGGCAGCTGCTGAATGAGCCGGGGGTCGGCCGCGTCGCGGATGTCGCTGCTCAGCCGCGGGTCGGAGAGGGCGGCGAGGCCGTCCTCGTGGCGCGTGACCAGCCACGCCTCCAGGCCGCCGGCGATGACCGCGCGCCGCACCGGTCCTTCCTCGCGCAGCTGCCGGTACAACGGGAAGGGGTCCGCCACGAAGGCCGGGTCGGCGTAGGGCAGAAGGACCGGCTGCTGGCTCATGGTGCTGCTCATCGTGGCCTCCTCGTGCTGCTCATCGTGGCCTCCCGAAGTCGCGTCGCGACCACGTGGCGGATCAGTGGATCCTGGCAGATCTTGAGGGTATATGCCCCGATATGGTCGCCTCTGTGATTGTCGCCGAAAGGGAAGGGAGGGGCGCGATGGAACGGACCGCGTGCTGCGTGGTGGGCGGCGGCCCCGCCGGGATGGTCCTCGGCCTGCTGCTGGCCCGGGCCGGCGTGGGGGTCACCGTCCTGGAGAAGCACGGCGACTTCCTGCGCGACTTCCGCGGCGACACCGTGCACCCGTCGACGCTTGCCCTGCTCGACGACCTGGGCCTGGCCGAACGGTTCGCGCGTCTGCCGCAGCGACGCGTGACCACCGTCCAGCTGCCGATCGGCCCGGACCGGTCGCTGGTCACCGTCGGGGACATCGGTGCGCTGCCGGGCCCGTACAACTACATCGCGATGGTGCCGCAGTGGGACCTCCTCGACCTCCTCGCGGACGAGGCCCGCCGCGAGCCGTCCTTCTCCGTACGCATGAGCACCGAGGCGACGGACTTCCTGGTGGAGCGCGGCCGGGTCACGGGGGTGCGGTACCGCACCCCCGACGGCAGCACCGGCGAGCTGCGCGCCGCCCTCACCGTCGCCTGTGACGGCCGGGGCTCGCTGGCCCGCTCACTGCCCGAACTGGGGCTGCGGCAGTTCACCTGCCCCATGGACGCATGGTGGTTGCGGCTGCCGCGGCGCGGCGACGACCCGCACGGACTCGTGGGAGGCGCCGGCGACCGCTTCCTCACCGCCATGATCGACCGCGGGGACTACTGGCAGTGCGCCGTGCTGATCCCCAAGGGCACCGACGGCGCCCGCCGCGCGGCCGGTCTGGAGGCGTTCATGGCCGAGTTCACGGCCGCCGTCCCCTGGCTCGCGGACCGCGTGCACGCGCTGCGGTCCTGGGACGAGGTGAAGCTCCTCGACGTACGCCTCGACCGGCTCAGGCGCTGGCACCGGCCGGGACTGCTGTGCATCGGCGACGCTGCACACGCGATGTCGCCGGTCTTCGGCATCGGCATCAACCTCGCCGTCGAGGACGCCGTGGCCGCCGCGCGGCATCTCGTCGAGCCGCTGCGCGCGGGCACGGTCGGCCTGCACGACGTACGTGCCGTGCAGCGCCGCCGCTGGCCGACCACGGCCGCGACACAGGCCCTGCAGCGGACCGCCCACGCACGGGTCATCGAACCGTTGCTGTCGGGCCGCCCGCCCTTCGGCGACCCCGGGCGGGCCCAGCGGCTGACCGAGCTGCTCACCACCTCGCGGTGGCTGAACCGGGTGCCGGCGTACTTCCTCGCCTACGGTGCCGTACGGGAGAGGCCGCCGGCCGCCGCGGTGCGGTGAGCGGTGGCCTGCCGGCCGGTGGTTCGCCGGGTGGGCGGTCGGGTAGTCCGCCCGGCACGGGACCGCGGCACCGGCAATAGGGGGTGCCCCGCCGTTCGGCGGGGGATTCCCGCCGAACGGCGCGTACGCAGGCCGTTCCCTCGCCGTGCATCATGAACGCCCTGGCCACACCGCCGTGGCCGTGACGCGAGGAGTTCCCATGACCGCTGAGCCGACGGCCTCCGCAGCACCTCTCGACGCATCACCGGCGGACACCGAGCCGGTGTACCCGCCGCCGCCCTTCGACCCGGAGCTGGCCGCCGCACTGGAGCTGATCGGCGAGCAGATCCCGCCCGGTTTCACGCCCGAGATGATCTCCGCGATGCGGGAGGGCTCGGCCGCGTTCCAGGTCCCGGACGAGGAGCTGAGCAGGAACGGAGCCTTCCAGTTCGAGGAGCGTGCGGTGCCCGGGCCCGACGGAGCGCCGGACATCTCGCTGCTGATCTGCAGGCCGACGGCTGCGAGCGGACCGCTGCCGGCCGTCTACCACGTCCATGGCGGCGGCATGATCCTCGGCAACAACCGGCTCGGTGTGACCGAGGCGCTCGACTGGGCCGAGGAGCTGGGCCTGGTCGTGGTGTCGGTGGAGTACCGGCTCGCCCCCGAGCACCCGTACCCGTCAGGGGTCGAGGACTGCTACGCGGGCCTGGTGTGGACGGCCGAGAACGCCAAGGAAATCGGCGTCGACCCCGACCGCATACTGGTCGCCGGAGCCAGCGCCGGCGGCGGACTCGCCGCGGCCCTCGCCCTGCTGGCCCGGGACCGCGGCGGGCCGGAGCTGATCGGCCAGATGCTGATGTGCCCGATGCTGGACGACCGCAACGACTCGGTGTCCGCCCGCCAGATGGCCGGCCGCGGCGTCTGGGACCGCACGGCCAACGAGTCCGGCTGGGGCGCACTGCTCGGCGAGGCCCGCGGCGGCCCGGACGTCTCCCCGTACGCCGCCCCCGCCCGGGCGACCGACCTGTCCGGGCTGCCCCCGGCCCTCATCGACGTGGGCTCGGCGGAGACGTTCCGCGACGAGGACATCGCCTACGCGGGCCGCCTGTGGCAGGCGGGCGGCCGAGCCGAACTCCACGTCTGGCCCGGCGGCTTCCACGGCTTCGACGGCTTCGCCCCCCAGGTCCCGCTGTCCCAGGAGTGCCGGGCGACCCGGTTGCGGTGGCTGCGGCGGCTACTGGCTGCGTGAGGGGTCCGGCCGCCGGGCCGACCTGGGCGGTCGACCCCGGCGGCCGTCCCGCCCGGGTCGACCGTCGGTCGTCGGTTCGTCGGCCGGGGCCGACGGGCCGGTGCGCCTGACCAGGTTGGTCGGTGCGCCTGAGCAGACCGGTCGGTGTGGGTGACGGGTCGGTCGGCCTGTACACCGGGGGCGGTCCGCAGGTTCGGATCAGACGTTGCCCCTGACGGTTGGCCGGTCCGTCGGCCGGTTGGACCACCCTCTTGGTGGCCCGCGCTCGGCCGGGCGCCGGCCTGATCGATTCGTGGGCCTGGCGTGAATGGCGGGCAGGGCTGACCTCGGTGGCCGGTCTGCCCGCTGGGTCGGGGCAGCGGTCCAGAGCCGCCTCACGGCTGGCGAGGGCTGTGACTCGGGCCCTGCGGCGATGGGCGCCCGAGATCACTTCCGGTGTCGACGCGGGCGCGGGCCTCGTACCGGCCCGGCCGTCTTCGAACCCAGGTGCTTGGCACGCCGGGGCCGTGGTCGCAGGATGGTGTGCGTGAAAGAGCTGGCAGGCCGGCTGGCGGCGCTCGACCCGGACGCGGGAGCCGCGCTGCAGGTCATCGCGTACTTCGACCGCCTGATGGAGGGCCGGGTCGGTCTCGAGGCCCTCGTGCGCGGCGCCGCCGTCCTGTCCGGATGCCCTGCTCGCCTGGTCGACGAGCGGCGCGGCGTACGGGTGCGGGTCGAGCCGGACGGGCGGCGCGACGCCTCCGTCGGGCCGGTCGACCCGGCCTGGCCGTGGGTACCGCTGGAACCCGTCGACTCCCCGGCCACCGCAGCCGCTACAGCCGCCCCGGTCCCGCAGCCCCCGGCCGCTCTCTGGCTGGAGCGGTCCGGCCCGCCCGACGGCGTGCACGCCATGATCCTCGAACGGGCCGCACACGCCGTACGGGCGGTCATGGACCGGACCCGCGGATGGGCACCCGTCGCTGCCGTACCCGCTCCCGATCCCGCACTGGTCGAGGTGGTGCTGGACGCGTCCGCGCCCTTGGGCACACGGATGCATGCCGCGGCTCAACTGGGGCTCAGGCAGGGGCAGTCCGTACGAGCGGTCGTCCTCCACGGGGGTGGTGCGGAGGTCGTACCTGACGGACAGCCCCTGCCCGAGGTGCGGAGGGCCGGTGTGGGACCGGCCGTGGAGCCGGCCGAGCTGCCGCAGTCGTGTGCGGCCGCCCGGACCGCGCTCCGGTTCACCGCCGAGGGCACGGCACAGGACCCCGGGCCGCGCACGGTGTACGCCGAGGAGCTGGGCGCCCTGACGCTGCTCGCGGCCGCCGTGGGCCCGGACACGCCGCCGATCCCCGACGTACTCGCCGTGGAACGCGCGGTCGCGGAGGCCCCCTGGGCGGCCGCGACGCTGTACGCCGTGGCCGCCGCACCGAGCCTGCGGGCCGCCGCGGCCGAACTCACGGTGCACCACTCGACGCTGCAGGAGCGCCTCGCGCAGTCCGAGCACATCCTCGGCTGGGAGGTGCACTCTCCTCAGGGCAGGCTGCGTCTCCAACTGGCACTCGCCGTAAGGAAGTTGCAGCGCACCGCGCTTCCGGGCGCGCGAACCGGAGACAGCGGCGTGGGGCAGGCGGCGCCCCCGGCGTGACGGTTCAGCAGGGGGCCGGCCGCCCTCAACCGTCACTGCCCGTCGCTGCCCGCGGCACGGCGGACCTGCCCCCGGCGCCGGAGCAGGAGCAGCCCTCCGGCGACGGCGGTGACGCCGGTGGCGGCCGTCCAGGCAACGAAGCCGGAGGAACCGGTGGAGGCCAGGTCACCGCTGCGCCCGCCCAGCGGACTGGCGGACGAGGACGGCGAGGCGGACCCGGACCCGGCCGCTGCACCGGAGCCGGACGCGGCGGCAGACGCCGAAGAGGACGCCGCCGGGGATGCCGAGGCTGCGGCCGAAGGCGATGCGGTCGTCTTGCCGCCGGCTGTCTTGGGCCGGGTGAAGGCCAGCGTGCCGAAGCCGAGCTGGTCGTACCCGCCGCTGTTGGGCCCGTAGTCACCGCCGCCGCCCTCGGGGGCCGCCTTGGCGGCGATACGGGTGAGGTACGACGCGGACAGCCCGCGGCGCTTGGTGTAGTGGTTGGCGATCATGGCCCAGATCGGGCGGACCATGTTCGGATCGGCTGCCGCCACCCCGGAGGTGGTCTCCGTTCCCGACCATCCGTTGATCGCGCCCTTCTTCCGGCTGAAGGGGGTGAAGGGCACGTCGCCGCCCATGCTCCACTTCGCCACGTACTGGGCGCCCTTGAGGAAGCGGCTGTCGTCGTAGCCGTACAGGTCGATGCCCTGGTTCCAGGCCATCTCGCAGATGGTGCCCATCAGCCCGACGCCGAGCAGCGCGTGGCCCTGGTCGCGACCGGCCTCGGCCCACTCGGCGAGGCCGTCGGAGTGGACGACGGGGATGGCGTTCTTGATCGAGCCCATGCCCTCGCCGTGCTTGAAGTACTCGACCGCGCGCTCGACCTTGGCGCGGTCGTCGCACAGGATGCCGGTGGCGAGGACGCAGGCGATGGCGGTCAGGTCCCAGTTGGTCCAGTAGTTCGTGACATAGGCGTCGTTGTGGTCGGCCAGGAAGTCCTCGCTCAGCGGGTAGAAGACGTCGAGCATCATCTTCTGGAAGCGGGCCAGTTCGAAGCCGTCGTAGTCGCGTACGAGCTCGGCGGCGTTGGCGAACTGGTAGCCGTAGAGCCCTGCCGCGAGGAACCGGTCGGCGCTGCCCGCGAGACCGGTCAGCTTGGCGGACCAGGCGTTGAGGATGTCGCGGGCCGTGTCCGCATACGCGGTGTCGCCCGTGATGTGCCAGCGCAGGGCGTTCTGGTACGCGGCGTGGATGTCGTTGTAGAGCGTGACGTAGTTCTGGGGCGAGCCCGAGCCACGGTAGACGGTCGCCTGGGGGTTGGCCTTCCAGCCGCTCTGCGCGTGCCGGTTGGCGGTCAGCCTCGCGAAGCCGGCCTTGTAGGGCTCGGCACCGGCCTTCACCTCGGTCGCCATGCGGTCGAGGTCGGCCTGCGTGTGCAGCAGCCCGGGGTGCGCGAAGGTCCCGCCGGCCGCCGACGCCGGTGCCGCAGCCGTCACGCCGGCCGCACCGATCCCGGCGGCGCCCGCGGCCGCACCGGCGATCCTCAGCATGCCCCGGCGACTGATCTGTGCTGTCACGTGCTTGGTTCCTTAACGGTCGGGTGACTACGGACGCGTACGCACAGGAGACGCGGGCGAGCCCGGCCGATAACAGAAAACCGAAAAGCGGGCGGTGCGGGCCGAGTTGGGCGACCGGAACCGGTCACGCACCGGGCCGGGCATGGCCCGTCTGCCAGGCCCAGGCGGCGATCTCGACGCGGTTGCGGGAGACGACCTGGTCGCCGTCCGCCGCCCGGCGGGAGATCTCGCCGCCCTCGGCGGCGAGCTGCACGCCGGACCGCGCCGGCCCAACGCTGGGAGGTCCTGGCACTGCTCCCGACCGCCGGCGCCGGATGATGACGGCGAGGTCGGGCTCCCGGTGCACGGGCCCGGCGGGCCGGCGCCAGGCCGGCTGTGGCGCCCCGGGTCAGCGGGTCGCCGGCCGGCCCCCCGCCACCTCGTCGTAGAACGTGTCCGCCGGAGGACCGAGGAGTTCGTGGGCCTCGATGAACATCTCGTGCGCGTCGCGGCCGACCCAGCCCGCCGGGAGCAGCTCGGTCGGCAGATCGGGGTCCCGGAAGGGGAACTTGCGGTAGTCGTACGTGAGCCGCATGCGTTCGATCAGCGCTTCCTCGGGTGTCAGACGCCCGGCCCGGTAGGACGGCATCCGGACGCGATAGGTGCGCAGCAGGTCGCGGTAGTCCTCGTTGAGCGCGTCCAGGTCCCAGCTGCGGGCCGCCATCTCGCGGTCGACGGGGAGGCCCCCGGACTGGCAGCGCAGGGTGTCGAGGCGTACGGCGGGCTCGTCGGCGAACTTCTCCCTCACCTGCTGGAGCCGGTCGTGCGGGGAGACATACGTGGAGGGCGCGAGCGGGCCGAAGCCCAGCCAGGCCAGCTCCTTGCGGATGCGGTCGCGCACGCCACGCTCGGTCTCCGGCACCGAGTAGATGACCATGTACCAGTGGCGGTCCCAGTCGCTCCGTACCGGCTCGAAGATGCGTGACCGGCCCTCGTCGAGCAGCTGGAGGCTGCGGGCGTTGAGCGCGTAGAGCGTCTCGCGGCCCTCGCGCCGTGCGTCGAACCAGCCCTCCTTCTTCAGCCTGGCGAGCACCACGCGCACGGTGCTCTCGCCGACGCCGAAGCAGTCCATGAGCGTGCTGAGAGTGCGCAGCCGGGCGGCGCCGCCGCGGTAGCGGACGTAGTCGCCGAACAGGTCGAAGACGATCGAGCGAGGCTTCACGAACACGACTATGACACACGGGCGGCCGTCGAAAGTACGAGACGGTTCAGCAGGAAGCCCATGCAGGCACTGGAAATAATGCGTGTCATCTCATTGACGGCCGCGTTTCAGACGACACATACTGCGAGCGTCTTCCGGCCGTCCAGGCCGGACGAGCTCCAGGAGTCGGCAATGACGCCAGAGACTGCTCCACCCGCTGTTCGCACCGCGCCCGCCGGGCGCCGCCGCCGTCCCGAGTTCCTCGTGACCGGCCTGTGCTTCGCAGTGATCGTCTTCGACGGCTACGACCTGATCGTCTACGGCGCCACCGTCCCGACGCTGCTGCAGTACGACCGCTGGACCCTGACCCCCGCCATGGCCGGCGCCATCGGCAGCTACGCGCTCGTCGGCATGCTGATCGGCGCGCTGATCGCGGGCGCCGTGACCGACTCGGTGGGACGGCGCAGGGTGCTGCTGACCGGGGTCGGCTGGTTCTCGGCCGCGATGATCGGGTGCGCGCTGGCACCGGACGCGACCTGGTTCGGGATCTTCCGGCTGCTTGGCGGGATCGGCCTCGGCGGGGTCATGCCGACCGCCGTCGCGCTGACCGCCGAGTACGCGGACCCCAGGCGGCGCAGCCTCAACAACGCGATGATGTTCTCCGGGTACGCGGTCGGCGGAATCCTCGCGGCCGTGCTCGCCATGACGCTGATGCCCACACTCGGCTTCCGGTTCATGTACGCGCTGGGGGCCACCCCGCTGCTGCTCGTACCGCTGCTGGCCCGCTACGTACCGGAGTCGCTGGCCTTCCTGACCGCGAAGGGGCGGCACGAGGAGGCGGCCCGCACGGCGGCGAGACTCGGGATCGATCTTCCTGCGCCCGATGCCGGGCCGGACGGCGGATCTGCTGCAGAGCGCGACGGGCAGCCGAAGCGAGCCGGGCTCCTGCAGCTCGCCGGCAGAGAGCACCTCGGGCCCGCGCTCCTCTTCGCCGCGGTCAGCTTCTTCGGGCTGCTGCTGGTGTACGGCCTGAACACCTGGCTCCCGCAGATCATGCGCGCAGCGGGCTACCCGCTGTCCGGCTCTCTGCTGTTCCTGCTGGTGATGAATCTCGGCGCAGTCGTCGGCTCGCTGCTGATCTCCCCGCTGGGCGACCGGTTCGGCATGAAGCCGGTCACGATGGCCGTCTTCCTGGCCGCCGCCGTCTCCATCACACTGCTCGCTTTCGCGACGGCCGCGCCGCTGATGTACGCCTTGGTCGCGGTGGCCGGCTTCGGCACCATCGGCGCGCAGATCATGGTCCTGGGCTATGTGGCCCAGCACTTCCCCGTCGAGGTCCGCGCCACGGCTCTCGGGTGCACGCTGGGACTTGGCCGGCTCGGCGCCATCACCGGTCCGCTGCTCGGCGGCTTCCTGCTGGACGCCAAGGTGAGTACGGCGTGGAACTTCTACGCCTTCGCCGTGCCCGCCGCCGTCGCCACCGCGCTGGTGCTGCTGCTCCCGGGCCGGGGACTCCCGGAGCGGGGGGTCCCGGCGCAGGCGCGGAGGTTGTCCGCTACAAATCATTGACGCCCGTGAATTGATCGACACACAATTGGGCTCCGGGTGGGGCGGTCCTGGGACCGGTCCGGAGCCCTACCCGATGCGGAGGCAGAACAACATGGTTTCTCGGATCGCTTGCGTGGGAGGCGGCCCCGGCGGGCTGTTCTTCGCAACCCTCGTCAAGCAGGCCGATCCGTCGGTCGAAGTCACCGTCTTCGAGCGGAACCGGGCAGAGGACACGTTCGGCTTCGGCGTGGTGTTCTCCGACGCGACGCTGGCCGGAATCCACGACGCCGATCCGGTGCTCCGGACCGGTCTTGCGGACCACGGGCGGCACTGGGACGACATCGAGATCAGGCTGAAGGGCCGGCGGATCCGCTGCGGCGGCAACGGCATGGCCGCCATCACCCGCAAGACCCTGCTGCAGCTGCTGCACCGGCGTGCGGCGGAGGTCGGGGTCGACCTGCGGTTCAGCTCCGAAATCCCGTCCGACCCCGCCCAGTTGGCCGACTACGACCTCATCGTCGCCACCGACGGTGCGAACTCCGGCTTCCGCAACCGCCTCGCCGACGTACTGGTGCCGGAGGTCGAGGTCGCGACCGCCAAGTTCATCTGGTTCGGCACCAGTTACCTCTTCGACGGCCTGACCTTCGTCCACGAGCACGGCCCGCACGGGACGTTCGCCGTGCACGGCTACCCGATCAGCGACACCGTCAGCACCTTCATCGTGGAGACGGACGAGCAGTCGTGGCGGGCGGCCGGTCTCGACGAGTTCGACACCGCACAGCCGCCCGGCCCGAGTGACGAGAAGACCAGGCGGTACCTGGAGAAGCTCTTCGCCGAACAGATCGACGGACACGAGCTGCTCGTCAACAACTCCCGCTGGGGCAACTTCCGCACCTGGCGCACCCACCGCTGGACCAGCGGCAACGTCGCCCTGCTCGGCGACGCCGCGCACACCGCCCACTTCTCGGTCGGCTCCGGAACCAAGATGGCCATGGAGGACGCCGTCGCACTCGCCGACAGCCTGATCGAGCACCGCGACGACCTGCCGTCCGCGCTGGAGGCGTACGAGGCGACCCGGCGGCCCTCGGTGGAGAAGATCCAGGGTTCCGCCCGGCCGAGCCTGTCGTGGTGGGAGCACTTCGGCCGCTACCACGACGCGTTCGAGCCCGAGCAGTTCGCCTTCCACTTCATGTCGCGCAGCATCGGCAAGGCCCGGATCGCCCGCCGGGACCCGGAGTTCATCGAGCGGGTGGAGCACGACTGGCGCGCCGGACACGAGGGGCGCGGCCCGCTGGAGACACCGCTGCGGGTGGGCGAGCGGGAGTTCGCCGGGCGGCGGTTGAGCGGGGTGGAGATCGAAAGGCTCAGGGGCGGAGATCCGGGCTGCCTGTGGCTCGCCGCTCCGGACGGGGAGGCAGGGCTGCCTGAGGCGTACGGGCGGCTGGCCGAGGCCGTCGGAGGCGCGGACGCACCGGCGCTGGTCGCCGTGCACGCCGGGACGCCGCTGACCCGGGCCCTGGTCGCCGAGCAGGCCCGGCTGGTGCACGGGTTGCCCGCCCTGATCGTGGAGGACGGCATGGACGACGACCGCGCCGAGACGCTGCTGTTGTCGGGCCGCGCCGATCTCGTCGGTTCGGCGAAAGAAGTCGGCCCGCTGAGTGCAGCCGGCTCGCTGGGCGAAGGGGAGGCACGGGCGTGAGCACGAACCTGAGGCCGATGTTCGCGCCCGCGGGCGTGGTCGTGATCGGCGCATCGCGTCAGAGCGGCAAGCTCGGCGCCGCCATGGCCCGTTCGCTGGCCGCCTTCCCCGGCCCGCGCGCTCTGGTGAACGCGCGCCGCCCGGAGCCGGCCGAAGGCGTGTACGCCTCGGTCGCCGAGGCCGCCGCGGGCACCGACGGGCCGCTGGACCTGGCCGTCCTGTGCGTACCGGCCGCCGGCTGCGCCGACGCCCTGGCCGAGGCGGCCGCCGCCGGCTGCCGGGCCGCGCTCGTGTGCGCGGGCGGCTTCGGTGAGGCGGGCCCGGAGGGCGAGCAGTACGCGGACGCCCTGCGCGGGGTCGCCGAGCGGACCAGGATCCGGCTCCTCGGGCCCAACACCTCGGGGTTCTTCGCCCCTCAACTGGGACTGACGGCCAGTTTCGTACCGGCCGCGGCGCACCTTCCCGCCGGGGACATCGCGGTGGTCGCGGCCAGCGGTGGCGTCAACCACGCGCTCTCCTTCGACCTTGCAGACGCAGGGAACGGCATCAGCCTGGGTGTGGGCATCGGCGCGGGGCTCGATGTGACGGCCGCAGACGTGCTGGAGCACCTGGTCGCGGACGCGGGTACGGCCGCGGTGGCCCTGCATCTGGAGACGGTGCCGGACGGGCCGCGCCTGGTGGCCGCCGTACGCCGGCTCGCCGCCGTCAAGCCAGTCGTGGCGCTGGTCGTCGGACGGTCGGACGTCGGCGATTTCGCCCGTTCGCACACGGGTGCACTGGCCACCTCGTGGCGTACGACACGGGCCGCGCTGCGGCAGGCCGGGGCCGTGGTCGTCGACGATGAGCGGGAACTGGTCGACGCGATCACCGCCCTATCGCGCGTACGGCTGCCCGCGCACGCCGATCCGGGCCTCGGCATCGTGACCGCCCAAGCTGGCCCTGGCCTGCTGCTCGCGGACCGGGCCGGGGCGGACGGCATCCGGACGCCGGAGTTGACCGAGGCCACGCAGGACACGCTCGGCGGGCTGCTGCCGCCGCTGACGTACCAGCGCAACCCGGTCGACACGGGACGGCCGGGCGAGACCTTCGCCCGCGTGCTCGGCGCGACGGCGGCCGACCCCGCGGTGGATCTGCTCGCCGTGTACGCGCTGACCGAGCCCGACAGCGTCGACGTGGCGTCCGCCGCCCAGGACGCGGGCCTCGGCGCCGACTCGCCCGCGGTGGTCGTGGTCGGCGGCCCGCACGAGGACGTCACCGAGCAGCGGGCGCGGCTGCACAAGGCGGGCATCCCCGCGCTGGCGGGTCCGACGTCGGCCGCCAACGCGGTACGGGCGCTGGTCGCGGACGCGCGGCAGCGGGCCCGCGGGGCCGTGGCGGGAGGCGCCCTGGAAGCGAACGGGATCCGGGTGCCCGCAGGCCCCCTCGACGAGGACCGCGCCAAAACGTTCCTGAGCACCCTCGGCATCCGTACCCCCGATCGCGCCGCCTGCGACACCCGCGAGGAAGCACACCGCGCGTTCGAACGCCTTGCTGCCGGCGGGCAGTCGGTCGCTGTGAAGGTGCTCGACGCGGCGATCCTCCACAAGACGGAGATCGGCGGAGTCCGGCTCGGCATCCGCACGGCCGCCGAGCTGGAGGCGGCCCTGGACGCGATCGACGCCATCGGCTCCCGCGATGGGATCGACTCCACTGAACCGGGCGGCCGCCGCTACCTCGTCGAGGCCATGGCCCCGCCCGGCGTCGACCTGGTGCTCGGCGCCCGCCGCGACCCCGTGTTCGGCCCCGTCGTACTGGCCGGACTCGGCGGAACCGCAGCCGAGGCGCTCGCCGACGTGGCGATCCGGCTCGCACCGCTCTCCCTGGCGGAGGCCGCGGCCATGCCCGACGAGCTCGCCGCCCGCGCGCTGCTCGAGGGCTGGCGGGGCGGGCCGGTGCTCGACCGCGCCGAGTTCGGACGGGTGGCCGCCGCGCTCGCCGACGCCCTCGCGGCGAGTCCGCCGGACGTCGCCGAGATCGAGATCAACCCGCTGCGTCTGACCGCCGACGGCCTGATCGCCCTGGACGCCGTCATCGTGCACACCGGCGCCGTCACCACGCCCACCGGTGAGGAGACCGGTCCGGAGACCGACAAGGAGACCGACCATGCCCAGGCCTAGCAGCAACGGCGCTGTGCCCTGGCCCGACGCGTACGCCAAGCTCTACACCGAGAAGGGCTACTGGACCGGGGAAGCCCTCGGTGACGCGCTGCTGGCGGTCGCGGACGCCGCGCCCGACGCGGTCGCCCTCGTCGACGGCGACCAGACGGTGACACACCGTCAACTCGCCGAGCGGGCCGACGCCACCGCGCTGCGCCTCGCCGAACTGGGCCTGCGCCCCGACGACCGGCTCGTGGTGCAGCTGCCCAACACCCTCGAGTTCGTGGTCCTGACGTACGCCTGTCTGCGGCTCGGCGTCATCCCGGTGATGGCCCTGCCCGGTCACCGCCGGCACGAGATCTCCCATCTCGTCGGGCACTCCGAAGCGGTGGGGATCGCGGTCCCGGACGTCCTGAAGGACTTCGACCACCAGGGGATGGCTGCCGCCGTCGCCGACGAGCACCCCACCGTCCGCCATCTCCTCGTCCTCGGCGACAAGATCGGCGAAGGGGCCGTCGACCTGCGGGAACTGTGCGCGCCACCCGCAGAAGGCTCGGCCGAGGCCGCGCGGGCCGCCGTGGACGCCTACCGCCCCGACAGCCGCTCGATCGCGGTCTTCCTGCTCTCCGGCGGCACCACCGGGCTGCCCAAGCTGATCGCCCGCACCCACGACGACTACCTCTACAACGCCCGCCGCAGCGCCGAGATCTGCGGCTTCGGCCCGGACACGGTGTACTTCGCGGCGCTGCCCCTCGGGCATAACTTCCCGCTCGCCTGTCCGGGGCTGCTCGGCGCGCTCCTGTGCGGCGGCCGTACCGTCCTCGGCTCCCCGAGCCCCGCCAAGGCGTTCGCGCTCATCGATCGCGAAGGCGTCACCGCGACCGCCGTGGTCCCGGCCATCGCCCAGCGCTGGCTCGAGTACCGGCAGGACCACCCGGGCGCCGATCTCGGCTCGCTGCGCGTCCTGCAGGTCGGCGGCTCGCGGCTGGCCGACCACGTCGCCCGCCGCGTGCGCCCGGAGCTCGGCTGCACGCTGCAGCAGGTGTTCGGGATGGCGGAGGGGCTGCTCAACTACACGCGCCTGGACGACTCCGAGGACGTCATCTGTACGACGCAGGGGCGCCCCATGTGCGAGGACGACGAGCTCCTCGTCGTCGACGAACTCGGCGAGCCGGTGCCCGACGGGACACCCGGGGTGCTGCTCACCCGGGGTCCGTACACGCCGCGCGGCTACTACCGCGCCGAGGAGCAGAACGCCCGCGCGTTCACCGAGGACGGCTGGTACCGCACCGGCGACATCGTGCGGCTGCGGCCCGACGGCAACCTCGTCGTCGAGGGCCGCGACAAGGACATGATCATCCGCGGCGGCGAGAACATCTCCGCCGAGGAGATCGAGAACCTCGCGTACCAGACGCCGGGGGTCGCCCGTGCCGCCGCGGTGGCGATGCCGGACGCCGACCTGGGCGAGCGCGTCTGCCTGTACGTCGTGCCGGAACCCGGCCGCACCGTCACCCTCGCCGACGTGCACGAGGTGATGGAGCGCGTGGGCGTCGCGCGCTTCAAGTTCCCGGACCGGCTGGTGACCGTCCCCGAACTGGTCGCCACCAAGGTCGGAAAGATCGACAAGAAGGCGCTGCGCGCGGACATCACACGGCGCATCGGCTCCGAACACCTCGCCTGAACAAGCCACTGCACAAGCCACGGAACAAGCCACGCGATCAAGGGAGATCGACATGAGTGAGACCTTCGTGCTCGTCACGGGAGCCTGGCACGGTGGATGGGCCTGGCGCCCGGTCGCCACCGCGCTCCGGGCCGCCGGGCACCAGGTGCACACCCCCACCCTGGTCGGCCTCGGCCCCGACGACGACCCTCGCGGCGTGACCCTCACCGACACCGTGAACGGGCTCGTCGAGTACGTCGAGCACGCAGGTCTGACCGATGTCACCCTGGTCGGCCACAGCTGGGGAGGCTACGTACTGACCGGCGCCGCGCCCCGCCTCGCGACCCGGCTGCGGCGGCTGGTCTTCTGGAGCGCGTTCGTCCCGGAGGACGGCGAGTCGCTGATCGAGGCGTGCCCGCCGCACTACGGAGAGATGTTCCACGCCCTGGCCGCCGCATCCGGCAACGACACCGTGCTGCTGCCGCTGGAGGTCTGGCAGCAGGCGTTCATGCAGGACGCCGGCGAGGAGGCCCAGCGGACGGTCCACTCGCTGCTCGTTCCGCAACCGCTCGGCACGTTCACCGAGAAGCCGGACACGGCCGCGTTCCAGGCGCTCGACATACCCACCAGCTACATCCTGTCCACGGAGGACGTCTCACTGCCGGACGAATGGGCCTGGGGCGAGCGCTTCCCGCAGCGCCTGAAGAATCCGCTGGTCATCGAGACCCCGGGAAGCCACGAGGGCTGCTTCACCCGTCCCGCCGAACTGGCCGACGCCTTCGTCAGGGCCTGCGCGTCCCGTTAGGCCCTTGTAGCTCCCGTAGCTCCCGAGGGGGATCCGCACGGCCCACTTCAGCGGTGCGAAAGAGTTTCGTAATGGGGTGTCTTCCCAATCTTGTCGGGGTCGTGACGACCATGTCAGTGTCCTGACCCGACAGGCAGGCCGCGCAGGCGGCGCACCCGAAAGTCTTTCGTACCGCTCTCCGAACTGCCTGGTGCACGACGGCATGTGGCGCAACAACGGCATGCCGTCGGGCGGTTGCGCCCGGCCTCGCTCGGATGCCCGGCCGCAACCCCTCGCGTATCCATGCACCCCGAGGAGCCGGGAATGACGACCACCATGCCGGGCCACGGCGACCTCCCGCAGCCGGGAGAGGCCACGGAAAGCGACCGCCCCGGAGACGCCGCAGAAGACGACCGCCCCTGGGCCGATCCCACCCTGCCGACCGCGGAGCGGGTCGAGGCGCTGCTCGCCCGGCTCACCCTGCAGGAGAAGGTCGCCCAGCTGAGCAGCACCTGGGAGGACATCGAACCCGCCGGCCCGGAAGTGGCCCCGGGCAGCAACGACTTCCGGCGCCTCGGCGACCTCGACCGGACCGCGCGGCACGGCCTCGGCTGGCGACGGTCCGCTTCGCTGTCCACACCGACCGCCTGGCCTTCACCGGCCTGAACGGCCGACGGATCGTCGAGCCCGGCGAGATCGTGCTGCACGCGGGCTCCTCCAGCGGGGACACGCCGGTCCAGGCGACGGTCCAACTCGTCGGCGACGAGCGCGAGGTGACGGTGATGCGCCACCACCGCGTGACCGTTCACAGCAAATTTTAAGCTTCACATTTTCATCACACACTCCCCACAATCTTCAGATTGTCGGTTACATTCAAGGACCCGAGGGGCGTGATTCAGGCGCGTCCTTCGAGTACCTGTGTCAGAGGCGAGGCGGTTGTCGCACCGGGGCCACGAGCGTCGGCGCGACGGGGGGCCGTCACGGCAGTCGGGGGGAAACACATGAACCGCCTTCACAGCGCAAGCGCCCTTGGACCGAGGGCCGAACGCGGCGATCTGCACGCGCCGCGATAGCGCGATCAGCCTCTGGCGGGTCGGCGGCCCTGACGCGTCACCACCGTGACGGCATCGGCCGGCACCCAGTCATCTCACTTTGACCAACGCGCCGCCTGCTGACCGCAGGCCGGCTCATCGTGTCCTGCCCGGCGGTCGACGGGGACCGCACCCCACCGGCACGGCACGGCAGCATCCCGCGCCTCCGCTCGCGGAGCGGAGCGCGGTGCTAGGGGGATCCCATGCAGCAATCTCAATTCGTATCCGTGGACGGCGTCCCGGCAGGTGCCGCCGTCCTCGCCCCGCCGCCCGACACGTGCGCGACCAGTACTCTGCGCGTCGTCGTCCTCGGTCAGGGATATGTAGGCCTTCCGCTGGCCATGGAGGCAGTGGCGGCAGGTCACCAGGTCATCGGCCTGGAACCCGACGACCGTCGCAGACTCCGTCTGGACGCGTCGGACTCGTACGTCGAGGACGTGCCCAGCGAGCGGATCCGCGCGGCGCTGGACAGCGGACGCTACTCGACGGCGGCCTCGATGGGTCAGGCCAGGGCCTTCGACGTGGCGGTCATCACCGTCCCCACACCGCTCAAGGACCGCACCCCGGACCTGAGTTACGTCAAGCGCGCGGCCCACATGCTGGGGCCCTGGATCACCCGGGGCGCCGTAGTGGTCCTGGAGTCGACGACGTACCCGGGCACGACCGAAGACGTCCTGGTCCCGATCCTCGAGCGGCGCTCAGGACTGGTCGCCGGCACCGACTTCCACGTCGGCTTCAGCCCGGAACGCATCGACCCGGGCAACGCGACGTGGCACTTCCGGAACACCCCCAAGGTGGTGTCCGGCCTGACCCCCGCCTGCCTGGAGAAGGTCAGGGCTTTCTACGACCTGATCGTGGACCGGACGATCCCGGCGAAGGGCCTGCGCGAGGCCGAACTCGCCAAGGTCCTGGAGAACACCTTCCGGCACGTCAACATCGCCATGCTCAACGAGCTGGCCAAGTTCACCCATCTCCTCGGCGTGGACGTGTGGGACGCCATCGACCTGGCGAGCACCAAGCCCTTCGGGTACATGCCGTTCCGGCCGGGACCCGGCGTGGGCGGGCACTGCCTGCCGATCGACCCGGTCTACCTCTCCTGGCAGGTCAAGCAGGAGCTGGGCGAGAACTTCCGGTTCATCGAGCTGGCCAACGAGGTCAACGAACAGCAGCCGGCCTACGTGGTGCAGCGTCTCCAGGACGGCCTCAACGCCCGCGGCAAGGCGCTCAAGGGCGCCCCCGTGACCGTGCTCGGCCTCACGTACAAGGCCGGCACATCCGACGTACGGGAAAGCCCCGCCGAGCGTGTCGTGCACCTGCTGCGCGCCAAGGGAGCCGACCTCCTCGTCGTGGATCCGCATGTCTCGGAGTGGCATTCCCTGCCCGATGTCCGGCTGGTCAAGAAGCTCGCCCCGGCCATGGTCACGGCGGCTGACGCGGTGATCGTCCTCACCGACCACCCCGAGTTCGACATGCAGATGGTGCGTGAGCACGCCGCCTACGTCTTCGACACGCGCCGTTCGGTACCCGCCGGCGCCAACGTCGAGCTGCTCTGACACGCACGCACAACGGGCAGGGGCGGGCACGCGCGACGCGTCCGCCCCCTACAGCCGCGGCGGGGGATCGCACGCAGGGGCCGCGGCGCCCACTGCGTACCGGCCATCCGCCGGGACCACAAGAAGAACAAGCGGCCCTGAGCCGCAGGGAGGGGAGATTCACATGGGTTACGACGAAGGAGGGCTCGCCAGAACCGGCGTAGGCGCCCTCACCCTGTTCGGTGTGAGCGTCACGCTGGACTGGATACTGGCCGTCGCGGTGACGCTGATCCTGGTCGGCGCCTTCACCTACCGGGCCGTCACCCGGCACAAGCAAGAGCGTGCCTGACGTGCCCGAGCGACACCGCAAGTCCAAGCGGGGCCTGCACGCTCCGTGGCAGACCTGGGTCTGTGTGGCCGCCGCCGTGGCGGCCACCGCCTGGACCATCGTCTACCACATCCACTGGAGCACCCAGCCCTGGGGAACCGCGCTGGTCTTCTACTGCGCCATCACCGCAGTCCTGATCTACTCACTCGCGGCGGTGGTGAAAGGCAGAAGCTTCACCCATCTGCCCGCGTGCGACGGACGCGTGCTCGCCATCGTTCCGGCGTACAACGAGCCGCCCGAGGCCCTGTACAAGACCGTCTGGGCGCTCATCGACCAGGTGCGTCCGCCCGACGCCATCCACGTCGTCGACGACGGCTCCAAGGATCCTGTTGTTCCGTTCGAGCATCCCCTGGTCACCTGGCACCGCCAGGACAACGCGGGCAAGCGTGAAGCGCAGGCCTACGTTCTGCGCCATGTCGATCCCTCGACGTACGACCTGATCATGACGGTCGACTCCGACTCGATCGTGCACCGCATGGGCCTGTGGCACTGCCTCAAGGCGATGTCGGACGTCCGCGTCCAGGCGTGCACCGGGCTGACCCTCGTCTCGAACTATGCGCACAACCTGCTGACCCGGGTGATCGACGTCGAGATAGTCACCTGGTGCCTGGTCACCCGGATGGCCCGTTCCCAGGTCGGGGCCGTCGCCCCCACCTCCGGCATCCTCGCGGTGTACCGCAAGGAGCTGGTCCTCGAGAACCTCGACGACTACGTCAGCTCCGGAACGGCGGGAGACGACCGGCGCCTGACCCACTACGCACTCCAGCGCGGCCAGGTGGTGGCCGTCAACGAGGCGTGGGTCTACAGCAAGATGCCCACCGACCTCAACGAACTGTTCACCCAGCGCGTCCGGTGGTTCAAGTCGTACTGGCGGTACGTCGGCTGGGAGCTGACGAACTTCTCAGCGGCTCCCTTGTTCTTCCGCCTCTACGGCCTGGTCGTCACGGCAACCATGCCCGTCCTGTACGTCTGGGTCCTGTTCGTACTGCCCTACCACACCGACGACAAGCTGCTGTTCCTTCAGGGGCTCGGCTACTGGCTCATCATGACCTACGCGCAGACAGGCATGTACGCGGCCATGCGGCCCGAGCTGTCGGCCCGCCAGAAGATCACCGCCTGGCTGTTCCTCACCCCTCTGGTGACCCTGCTCAATCTGCTCATCATCAGGCCTGCCATGTACTGGGCCCTGACGCAGGCCCGCACCACGCACTGGGGCACCCGTAAGGCACCTGTCCCGGCGCCGGTGCCGGAACGGACCTGATGCCGACAGCGGGCGGGCTCCAGAGCCGGCCAGGCGATTACGGAGCCCGCCCAGCCCGCCGTACTGACACGCGATGGACGCCCGTTGGCGCCCGGGATCCGGTAGCCGGGGGAGTCTTCTGCGGGTACAGGTCGTGGTGTATGGCCTTGGCCACGCGCTCAACCGTATCCGTGCCGTAGTTCCAACCCACCAGCGGCGACTCGCCTTCGGGAACCCTGTTGTTCTCGGTGAGGACCACGAGGCCGTAGTCGTACCCATGGCCGGTGAACGCACTCATGCTGTTGACCTTCCAGTCGCCCCGGTCCCAGGGGTTTTCGACCCCGGTCTCGGAACGCTGAAGCCACCCGTTCTTGACTTGAACGGAAGCGCCCTTGGGAGCCCCGGCGGGAGTTCCCCACCGCTGATCCTTCTGCACGTCACGCATGAGGCCGAGGATGTAGGCGCGCTCTTCGGCAGTCAGGACGGAGTTGTCTTTACCGGTGAGCAGCTCAAGCAGTTTGGCCTGGTCCCGTGCGGTGATCTGGGTCAGGCCCATGAAGCCTGCTTCGTCGAGGACGGTGTTCGTCATTCCGGCCCTGTCCAGGAAGCGCTGGATGTTCTTGGGGCCCACGCTCTCCCACAGGGCGTACATCGCGTCGTTGTCCGAGCTCACGATCATCTGCCGGGCCATGTCCCGCTCATCGTCGGACAGATGGACGCCTCTTTTCAGGAGCAGAGCCCCCAATATTATGGGCTTGATCGTGCTCGCGGAGTCGTAGTGCTTGTATGCGCCATATCTGCAGGAGGTATGGGTGGTGCGGTCGTACAGCACCACCGAGGTATGACTGGCGCGATTCGCCAGCGACTTCGCTATGTCCCGAGTGAGAAGGCTCGCCAGCCCGGTCTTTTCGGACGCGCATTCAATCAGCCCGCCCTTGAGCCGCTGGGATGCGAATTTCACGCCCTGCGTCCCATGGGAGACGGTTCCTGTGAAAGCCGGAGTGGCGGCCGAAGTGGAGACCCCCACGACAGCGACTCCCGTGGTCACCTTTAAAGCCATCTTGCTGAGCGCCAATTCTCTTCCCTTCTGGATGATCCGGCCCGCGAGTGCCGACATTACAAGCTGAGGATGCGCCTGGCTTGTCGGGTAAGTCGGTAGGCCTACCGGCACTCCTCTCCATGGCAGCCGATGAGGTGAAAATGTGTCCCTCGATAGGGGCCTCAGGATTCGAACCGCCGACAACCGCTTCAGCGGCGAGGTGGAGAGAAGTTTCGCGAGCGGGCCGGGCTCACACAGAAGGAGTTGGGGACAGGCGGCGGATGAACCACTCGGCGCCGGTGGGCTATTCCCACCGGCGCCTCGGAAAGCCGCCCCACCTGCAATCACGTCGTAGGGTCGGCCTCAGGTGGTCACCGCGCACTGGCCGCGGTCCGCGGTCTTGGGTCCCTCCGCGGAGGGTCGGACCTCGAAGTCGAAGATACTGGTGGGGAGGTAGAGGGAGCAGCAGGCGTTGGGGATGTCGACGATCCCGCTGATGCGTCCCTCGATGGGGGCCGCGCCGAGGAGCAGGTAGGCCTGCTGTCCCGTGTAGCCGAACCTCTTCAGGTACTCGACGGCGTTGAGGCAGGCGCGGCGATAGGCGACCGTCGCGTCCATGTAGTAGTTGGTGTCGGTGTCGTGGTCTACGGAGATCCCGATGAAGGTGAGGAACTCCGAGTACCGCGGCTCGACGTTGCCCGGCATGAACATGGGGTTGGTGCTGACACCGTACTTCTCCATGCCGCCCTTGATCAGATCGACGTGGAAGTCGATGTAGCCGCCCATCTCGATGGCGCCGCAGAAGGTGATCTCACCGTCTCCCTGGCTGAAGTGCAGGTCACCGCCCGACAGCTTCGCGTCCTTGACGTGCACGGGGTAGAAGACGCGCGATCCGCGAGTGAAGTTCTTGATGTCGTGGTTGCCGCCGTTCTCCCGTGCGGGAACGGTGCGCGCCCCTTGCTGCGCGATGGCTTCGGCCTCCGATCCGGTCGCCTTGCCGACGAGTGCTGCATTGGCGATGGGCGCGAGTCCCAGAGGCGGGACCCGGTCGGGGTCGGTGTCGATCAGGGCCTGCTCGCGCCTGTTCCACCTCTCCAGCAGCTCCGCTGAGGGCGCGGTGCCGAAGAGACCGGGGTGGGTGATGCCGGTGAAGCGGACACCGGGTAGGTGCCTGGACGTCGCCACCTGCCCGTGGAAATCCCATATCGCCTTGTAGGCGTCCGGGAAGTAGTCCGTCAGGAAGCCTCCACCGTTGGCCTTGGCGAAGACGCCCGTATATCCCCAGCCCTGACCCGGCGCGTCACCGACCTGCTGCGGTACCGGCCCGAGGTCGAGGATGTCCACGACAAGCAGATCGCCCGGCTCCGCGCCTTCGACGCCTATCGGCCCGCTGAGCATGTGTGTGGCATCCAATTCGACATCGCGCACGTCGTTGGCGGAGTCGTTGTTACCGATCTGCGCGTCGGTCCATTCCCGGCATTCGACTCGGAATTCGTCCCCCGGGCGGACCATCGCGACAACCGGGACGTCTGGATGCCACCTGTTGTGTCCAGGTACATCCTGGTCGCGCATCGACCGAGACTGGTCGACGCTGAAGATTACTTCAGGCATGTGAACTCATTCCTCATGTGTTCTGTACCGGTGAGCGGGTGTGGCATGGCGCCCGGGGCGTCCCGGGTGCCCCCTCATGCCGCTTCTTGCCTCTCGTCAACCACCTCCCGCGCTCCGATGACGGTGTCGGCGGCGATCGTCCGGCCAGGTCCGGCTCGTCCGGACGGCTCGTCTGGGCAGGTCCGGGCGGGTCCGGGCGGGCCGCTAGCCGGGGCTGCCGGCGGCCGGGTAGCCAGGGGCGCCGTACTCCTCCGCGGGCTTGCCTGGCCCCCTCCGGCGGAGTACGAACCACAGCGAGGCGAAGGCCAGCACGCCGAACGCGCCCAGCGCGATCGCGATCTCGTAGTAGTTCTCCGCGACCCAGTAACCGGACAGCAGCAGGAATGCCGGTATGACGCCGGTCACCCAGCCTTCGATTGCGGTCACCCAGCCGACATAGGGCGTGAGGGTCTCCCGTTTCAGTCCCAGTAGCAGGAAGAAGAAGAACCAGAGGAACGCCCAGTAGAGCCATATGACTCCGAACGGCGCGTCGTCGAACAGCCGGAAGCTGACGAAGGAATAACCCAGAGCCACGATGGCCACGAACAGCGAGTAATAACCCACGCCTGTCGTATCGAGCCCCATGAGCAGTCCGACTCCGACATACAGGTATGTGAAACCGAAGAGGAAGATGCCCGACGCCAGCAGAATTCTTCTGGGATCCTGATTCGCGGCGATGATGAGATATATGGGTGTCAGGACCTGAAGCCCACCCACGAACAGGTTGAATATGGCGGCTGACCGGCTGTCCACCTTTCCCAGCAGCATCAACCCGTTCAGGAACAGCACCGCGCCAACGAAGAGAAGTCCGACGTTGGCCAAGGGGATACACCTCCCGTTGTTCCGCTCTCGCGAGCGCTACGCCCGCCGGGCGGTCACACGACCGAAAAGCTGGGCCTCCAGGGCCTCTCAGGGCCGGGGGAGCCGGGCGATCGCCGGATGGACCGGCCTCGGCGCGGCATCCTTGGGAGGCACCCGCGTGACCACCGCGGGGTTTTCCCGAGACCTCTCCTCTTGCTCGCGCAGGCCCGCGACGGCAGGCGAAATGAAGGCCGTCGCGGGGGGCGAGTAGACACGCCGAGCCGCATTCGCGCACTTCGGGCAGACCTGCTCGGCGGGCGCGGTGCCGATCGGCAGCTTTACGTCGAACGATCCGCAGCGATTGCAAAAATATTCGTACGTCGCCATAAGTGGTCTCCGCCCCGCCGCGCTCCCGACCCTCGGCCATGGGCGCGGATCTGGTCGAGCCGATGAATGCCGCAGCAACGTCTCATTCAAGGCAACGCCTCAGGCGACGGCGTGTCAAGGCGAGTTGAAATGCCCCGGCCGCCGCCGTGTGCCGCCGTGCGAAATGGGTGGGGTGCGACGCGGACACCACCGGGCGACGCGGACGCTAATGCGCGCACCGCAGGCCGCAGCGGTGGTGCACGTGCCGTGTGCGTTCAATTCCCCGGCGCGGTCGGGGCATTTCCGGCGCGGGGATTCAGCCGGTCCGGGGCGCGTTTGATGCGTGGCGAGCCGGGCACTTGGCTCTCGACAGGAAGGTCGGCCGGAGCGCATGCACGGCTACCGGACTGGTCTGCGTGCCGGCCTTCGGCGATGGAGGACGGCCATGGCAAAGATCCTCACGGTACTTTATCCGGATCCCGTCGACGGGTACCCGCCCAGGTATGCCCGTGACGAGATTCCCGTCATCACCGGCTATCCCGGAGGGCAGACGGCGCCTACCCCCCAGGGCCTGGATTTCAAGCCGGGCGAATTGGTCGGCTGCGTCTCCGGCGAACTCGGTCTGCGTCCGTTCCTGGAGAGCCGGGGCCATACGCTGGTCGTCACCTCCGACAAGGAGGGGCCCGACTCCGTGCTGGAGCGCGAACTCCCCGACGCGGACGTGGTGATCTCGCAGCCGTTCTGGCCCGCCTATCTCACCCCTGACCGCATCCGGCGCGCGCCGCGTCTGAAGCTGTCGATCACAGCCGGGATCGGTTCGGACCACGTGGACCTTCCCAGCGCCATCGAGCACGACATCACCGTTGCGGAGATCACCTACAGCAACAGCATCAGCGTGTCCGAGCACGCAGTCATGTACATTCTCGCCCTCGTCCACAACTACCTGCCGGCCCACGAGTGGGTCACCACCCGCAGAGGGTGGAACGTCGCCGACTGCGTCTCGCGGAACTACGACCTGGAGGGCATGGACGTCGGCGTCTTCGGTGCCGGACGGATCGGCCTGGCGGTGCTCCGTCGGCTCAAGCCGTTCGACTTGAAGCTGCACTACAACGACGTGCACAGGCTGCCACCGGACCTTGAGAAGGAGCTGGGGCTGACCTGGCATGAGGATGTCCGCTCCCTGGCGGCCGCCGTCGACGTGCTCTCCATCCATGCGCCGCTTCACGCGAAGACGGTGAACCTCTTCAACGACGAGATGCTGGGGACCATGAAGCGCGGGTCCTACATCGTGAACACGGCCCGCGCGCTGATCGTCGACCGGGACGCCGTGGTACGCGCTCTGGAGCGAGGTCATCTGGCGGGTTACGCCGGTGACGTCTGGTACCCGGAGCCGCCGGAGGAGGACCACCCGTGGCGCACCATGCCGCACGAGGGCATGACACCACACGTAGCCGGTTCGCCGCTCTCCGCGCAGGCCAGGTACGCGGCAGGGGTCCGGGAGATCCTGGAGTGCTGGTTCGACAACCGCCCGATCCGTCAGGAGTACCTCATCGTGGAGGGCGGCAGGCTTGCCGGGACCGGGGCCCGCTCGTACACGGTCTGACAGACACTCGTACACGGTCTGACAGACAGGGGAGGAGCCGGCGGGGCCGCCGCTGCCCGGGCAGCAGCGGCCTCCGACCTGGCCGGATGGTGTGCTCCGGCGTACGTGTCAGGGCGTGCCCGTGTCAGGCGCGCCCGCTATCGCGCACGCGCGGCACGGGGGCCGGCCGCAGGTGCACTGCAGGATGCCGTCCAGCACCTCGTGGTCGTGGTATAGGCACTCGTCCCGGCAGGTGTGGCGCGGGATGAAGCCCGCCTGGAGCTCGTCCGGCCAGGGCTCTTCGCCCTCCCGGCAACGCACGAACCGCTCGGGATCCGTGGAGTGCAGCTGCTGCATGCTCTCCCGGGCCTTGCCCTCGAGGTCGCGCGCTTCGGCAACCATCCCTTTGAGCTGGTCGGCGAGACCGGAGAACCTGGCGTCGCCGGTTCTCACATGGGCGGCCTTCAGTGCCATGACGGCATTGCCCAGAAACCGTCGGGCGTCCTGGAGATCGGTGACGTGGTGCAGTTGGATGCCGGTCACGCCTCTGACCCACACGGCTTCTTCGCTCACTTGTCCACCTTCCGGGCTCGATTCGCCCTCTGGTGATGCCGACGCTCGGAAGTACGCCGCACCTTCCTCATGGGCCTGAAATGTCTGGAACGGGCTGCTGTCCGTCAGCTCCCCGGTTGACCCGTTCCTGTTTCGGTTTCGCGACCGGTCCGCCGCGCCACAGAAATCGCCTATAAGGCTCGTATGTTCTCCAACGAAACTAAAGTGTGCGATGCGTACCAGTCCAGTCATCTATTAGTGAATTGGCTCACAAGCGGCGAGTGTCTCTGTTTGCCTGGCTTTCTGACTGCGGCGGAGGTGGCGGGGGCGTGGCGGCATGCCGAGCTGGTGCACTCGGGGGCGCTGCGATGCCATGCTCCGCGGACCCCTGGCCACGGTGCTGTTGCCCGACGTTGCCCGACGATCAGCGCGCCCCGCCCACTGCCTCATATCCGTCTGCCCCCATCAGGGGCGAGAGCCGGACCGGGCTCGGCCGGCTCATCGAGTAGGGCGGTCGGAGGATCCGACGTGATCGGTGTGATGCGCTGAACCGGCGGGGTTCCAGGGCTGGTTATGCCGGGACTTGGGTTCAAGATGGTGCGGCTGAGCTGTGTGATGATGCACGATGCACGGATAACGGCCGGCCCTGGGGAGGGACCGGGTGCGTGAGAAGGGACGGGAGCGCATCGTGGGCAAGGGCGGGGCGTCGATACCGGACGAGGAATGGGAGCGCTTCCTACGGGAGGCCGAGGCCGGGACTCAGGGCGCGCCCGAGGAGCCGTCGGCGCGGGCCCGGATGGTGGCACGGCGGCTGCGAGAGGAGCCCGGCCGGCCGGAGGGGTGGCGGACTTACCAACCGGCCCGGCGGCCACGGGGCAAGGGCTGGTACGTGGCCGGTCTGCTGGTTGCGGTCGGCTTGCTGGTCGTGGCGCTGGATCCGGGGCGGGTTGTTGGATGGTTCGGAGGCGGAAGCGGCGAGAGTGCGCCGCTCGCCGCGGAGTCGGAACGTCCGGATCAGCCGCCGGCGACGGAGGCGGCAGCCCAACTGCCCACAGTGGAGGAGCCGTTCAGGGGGTCGCCGGCGGCGCGGTGGGCCGACGGGACGGCAGGGATCCACATGCCTGCGGCACGGGCGACCGGCTGGATGAGCAAGGAGCAGGTCGCGCAGGCGCTTGATCGGACCCGGGACTTCCTTGCCGCGTCCAGTCTGGATCCTGCTGTGCTGCGCGGGGAGCGGCCGAAGAAGGCGATCGCGTTGATCAATCCGCATCAGCAGGATGTCCAGGACTACCTGGCGACCGCGTTCCGCGCGCCCAGCCGGGAGAACGATCCTCTGCTGCTGTTCAGCCGATTCGAGAAGACGAAGGTGCGGCTTGTCGGGGACGTGGTCAAGACGCGAGGACGGATCACCTACCAGGAAGGTAAGCGTGGTGCGGTCGAGGTGACCACCGATGTCACGTACGTCTATCCGGTCGTACGCGCTGCAGCGGGAAGCGACGAGGTCGCGCGCACCATCGTGCGCCGCGAGGTCGTGGTGAGCTGGGACAACCCGGCGAAGGTGGTCATCGAGCCGGGGACGTTCTCTCTCGTCTCCTACAAGGCGGACACCACCAACGGCGGCTGCGACACCTTCACCGGCTACCTCACCCCCGAGTTCAGCGCCGAACGCGCGGCCACGGGCTCGGGAGACGGCCCCGAGGTCGACCCGTACGACCGGAGCACGTCGATGGACGCGCGCATGCGGGAGGCCGACGACGCGGAGTGCGGGACCGCCACACGGTCGTGATCACAGGGACGGCAAAGGTAGCTCGGCCACCGTGGGCGGCCGCGTGATGCAGGGCGTCACGTAGGTTGTGGGGCCGCTAGTGCCGCATCAGAGAACCTTTGCCCTGTTGTGATGTGACACGCCGTTCGGGTACTGGCCCGGACGGCGCGGTGTCGCCAGGCTGTCCGGGTG